>JAFGPZ010000018.1 GCA_016935935.1 Deltaproteobacteria bacterium | reverse complement strand
GGTTTGCCTACACAGACATCATTCCGGTGAACTGAAAGATTTGTCGAACCAAGGAGTGCAGGCGACGCGGTGCCCGCGCGCCTGACTCCTGACGTTCATTAAAAAAACTTGCATATTGCTTTATGAATGCTTACAATGTATTACAATTAAATACAATGGAGGCAATGTATGAGTAAAGCATTATCCATAAGAGTTACAGATGAACTTGCCTTAAAGCTGTCTGAGATTGCAAAAGAAACTGAACGCCCTAAATCTTTTCATATCCAAAAGGCTTTGGAGGCATATTTAACCGAGACAGCTGATCTACAGGTAGCTTATGATCGTTTGCACGATACTACCGATCCTGCAATATCTATCGATGCTATGAGGAAAGAACTTGAATTATAAAATAGCATTCAAGAAATCCGTTTCTCGCGATCTCAGGAAAATAAACAAAGGACAATCTAAAAGGATTTTAGATAAAATTGAGTCTGAACTTCCGGAGAAAGCTGGAATTCTGCCAACATTAACAGGTAAATTTTCTGGTTTGAGAAAATATAGAGCTGGAGACTTCAGGGTAATCTTTACTATCATAGGTGATACAGCTCTAATTCTCAGAATAGGGCATCGAAAAGAAATATACAAATCGAATATAAACTCTTAATAAACCACCAGACCGTCGAAAAGACTTGCCGGCTGGTTATCAACCCGTCGGGCCTCTAAAATTTAATATTATTACTGGCCCAACCAGTGACTGATGCGGGCGCAAACGTGCCTCACAGCTCAACCGTTAGGCACAGGAAATATAAAGCAAAGGAAGCAAATCGTCCGGAATGGACGAACGCGTTACCGACAGGATATGTCTCATAGGAAACATGTTCTGGCTGACAATGCGCAAACGGGCGAAAGCCCGAAAACAATTCAGAAAGGAGAATAGAAATGCCGGAGTTCGGAACACCTTTTTCAGGGTTGGCAAGGGACAGGAAGCTCACAAATGAGGAACTTATCAGAGCAATTCGATTCATGATTGCCGCAGAATATGAAGCAATTCAATTGTACATGCAACTTGCGGAATCAACAGACAACGAGCTCGCCATAGAAGTGCTCAAGGACATTGCCGACGAAGAACGAGTTCACGCCGGGGAGTTTCTTAGGCTGCTCCATGAATTAGATCCGGAAGAGGGAAAATTCTATGCAGAAGGGGCAAAAGAGGTAGAAGAAGAAATCAAACAGTCCAAGTAGAAAGGGGCAAACGCACAAGTATTTTGTAATGTGTGCGGCAAAAACCATTCTATAAAGTTAAACAGGGAAAGGATTTGAAGGATGTATTTTAATCAGATTACTGTGCCGGGACTGGGTTGCAATTCCTATGTTATCGGTTGTCCCGGAGCAAGGCAGGCGATTGTTGTAGACCCCAAGCGCGATGTGCAGGATTACATGGACATATCAAGGGATGAGGGGATGAAGATCACCCATATCATCGAAACCCATGTGCACGCCGATCATGTCAGCGGCAACCAGGAATTGAAATCCCGCACAGGAGCGGCTATATATTACGGTGAAGGCTCGCCTGTGACGTTTGATCACAAAGAATTGAAAGAAGGCGATGTTATTGAATTCGGCACGGTCAAGCTTGAAATTGTGAATACCCCGGGCCATACGCCGAATTCCATCTCCGTTCTCGTGACGGACAAGGCCCGATCAGAAGCGCCCGAGCTGATACTTACCGGAGACCTTCTTTTCGTTGGATCCATCGGGCGGCCGGATCTGGCTGGCGCGGAAGTATTAGAGGATCAGGTGAAAAACCTGTATGATTCTCTTTATGAAAAACTGCGACGCCTGCCGGATTATCTTGAAGTTTTCCCGGCACATGGTCAGGGCTCCCTGTGTGGCAAAGGTTTAAGTGCCAAGGCCAGCAGCACCCTGGGCTATGAACGTCTGACCCAGACCTTGCTTCAGTTACCAGGGTTTAAGGAGTTCCACGATCAGATTGCTGGTGATTTTCCTGTAAGGCCAAAAAGCTTTACGCACATTATCAGCACCAATACCCATGGTGTCCCGCTTCTGGAGCGCTGTCCGTTGGAGCAGACGCTAAATCCGGATCAGTTTGAACAGATCCGTCAACAAGGAGCAACCATCATCGATACCCGGGACACGGCTTCTTTCGGCGGATTTCATATCCACGGCGCCATCAATATCGGATTTGAAAAACAGATGGCAAACTGGATTGGTATGGTTGTTGATCCTTCAGACAATCTTCTGCTGGTGGTAGATGATCGGGATAAGTATGACCAGATGACGACCCAGTTCCACAGAATCGGTTACGATAATATATTTGGTTATCTTTCCGGCGGGATGGCAGCCTGGATTTCCAGCGGCATGCCTATTGACAGCCTATCGCCAATCTCCGCCCACATTCTTAAACAGCAGTTGGACAATAAAAATTTCGGCCAAATCGTGGATGTTCGGACCCCCGAGGAAAGGGCGCAGGGCCACATCCCGGATTCACGCCACGTACCCATGACCGATATTCTGGCAAACAGTCTGAATATTCCGAAAGATGAGGAAGTGATTCTGGTTTGTGGCACTGGATATAGGGCCAATATTGTGGCCAGCCATCTCAAACAGGATGGATTCAGCCATGTGCACAGCCTGGCCGGAGGGCTTACCGCCTGGCAAAACGCGGGTTATGGTCTTGCAGCAGATATAGCAATTGGCTAAACTTTCAGTCCATCCAAAAGTCGTACATATGAGAAAAGGTGCTATAACCTGCTCTGTCGAGCAAAATAAAACCCCGGAATTCCATATATAGGAGGAACGCGCCGGGGTTATGTATGATAGTTATTTTGTCAGACTTCTATGCAGTGCCCTGTCTTTTCTTCCTCCCTAAAAACAGGTGGATTGCATAAAAAGCTGCAAAAAGAAGCAACCCTGCAAGATGCAACCTGACATCTGGCCAGAAGAGAAGGAGCGCGGCAGCACCGCACATAAGCCTCTTTAGTATATTAACGTGCCGCCGGTAATGTCCTTCCAGAAAAATCGCCATGGCAAAGAGACCGAATAATGCCATTATGGCAGTTTCAATGGCCATAGTCACCGTACCTGTAAATATAATGGGAGAATATACAATCAACAGGGGAATTACATACATCCCCGAAGAGAGTTTCCAGCCCTGCATTCCCGTTTCGAAAGGTTTGCTCTTGGCTATACCGGCGGCAGAATACGCTGCCAGACAGATGGGTGGGGTAACATTTGCAAATTGTGAGAACCAGAATATCATCAGGTGCGAAGCAAGCAGTCCGGCGCCAAGCATGGTCATGGCCGGTGCAGCAAGGACTGCAAGGGTAATGTAAGAAGCTGTCACTGGAAGCCCCATTCCCAGGATAATGGCCGCTATGAGTATAAAAAAGATAGTGATAATAAGACTTCCACCGGATATCATCTGGATGATCATGGAGAATTTTATTCCCATCCCTACGAGCATGACCACGCCAATAATAATACCGGCGCAGAGAAGAATTACCCCCGTTGAAATCATGTTCTGGGCGCCCATAGCCAGAGCATCCAGAATTTCTCTCCAGCCCATCCTCGTATGCCTATTAAGCCAGCTTGAAACTACGATAGCCACTATCGCGGCGCAGGCAGAGAAGGTAGGCGTATAGCCGTAAATAAGAAAACCCATAAGGACGATTATGGAGAAAAAGAAATTCCAACCTTCCTTGATGACATCACGGAAACGCGGAATATCCTCCTTCGCCATAGGGGTCATACCCATCTTCTGAGCCTCGAGGTGGACCATGAAAGCAACGCTCAAGAAATAGAGCATTGCCGGTATGAACGATACGGCAACTATTGTCAGGTAGGATATCTGGGTCCATTGTGACATTATGAAGGCCCCTGCACCCATGATGGGCGGCATGAGCTGACCCCCCGTCGATGCCGCGGCCTCCACACCGCCGGCAAATGCGGGCCTGAATCCTACGTCCTTCATAAGTGGGATGGTAATCGACCCGGTGCCGACAACATTGGCCACGGCGCTTCCCGACACGCTGCCCATCATACCGCTTCCAAAAACGGCCATCTTTGCCGGACCTCCGATGCTACGACCCATTATTGATGTTGCGAGACGAAGAATAAATTCACCGGCTCCCGATTTTAAAAGAAATGCGGCAAAGAGAACAAAAAGATAGACAAAGGTGGACGATATTGTTGCAATGGTTCCGAAGATTCCGTCAGGGGCGAAGTACATCCGGTAGAGAAGTCGCTCGATACCGACGCCCGGAAAATGCCATAACCCGCCGAGCTGCCTTCCGAGGAAAAGGGCATAGAGCATGAAAATAATGGAAAGCACGGGAATCAGGTATCCTGAGGTTCGCCTTGTTATTTCAAGCATTAGGATGAGGGCAATGCTCGCCGCTATGAGATCGATGATCGTCGGAGCCTCGTTCCGGGCATGAAGGGCATCTTCGAATAATACTAGATAAATGGCTGCGGCCAGGGCAAGGATGGCAAGGAACACATCCATCTTGAAGGTTTTGTCTGCATGTTTTTTTAAGAATGGATAGAGAACAAAGGCCATGAAGACAATGGTTCCATAGTGAATAGCATTTCGCTGGATCTCGGGCATTATTCCTATCGTATTTATCCAGAGATGAAATAGTGATGTAGCTACGGCAAACCAATAGATAAAAGTCTTCGTATTCTTTGTCAGTTTACGTTTGATAGCCAGTGTTTCTCCAGAAGTATCTATATCGACGGATCCTACTTCTTTCCTTTCCTTATCAGGTACTTTCATATATATCCCCCTGAAATGGCACATCCCTCCAGATTGAGCCTGTCAAACGCCTAAGGCAAAACGATACACACCCAACCATGGCATGTTTCCATGTATGATTCCTCAGCAGTCCTGCTTCCACATTTAGGAAATAACCGAAGAACAACAAAGCATACTACAGAAGGTCGGCGGCAATTGAAAATCGCCACCGACCTTATTCCAACTATTTATTTTGGCATCAGGGCTGCAGGAATCTCTAATCCTGCTTCCTTGTAGTATTTTACGGCACCAGGATGGAGTGGAGCGGGAAGGCCATTCATAGCCTTTTTGAGGTCCATTGCCATAGTTGCCTTGTGTATATTGTGCAGGAAAGGCAGATTTTCGTAGATGGTCTTCGTCACCTTGTATATCGTTTCCGCAGGAACATCGGGCCTCACAGCGAGAAAGTTGGGCTGGGCAATAGTGTTGATATCCTTCTCCTGTCCCGGATAGGTTCCTTTCTTTATAATGTAGCGGGTCCAGACAGGGAATGCCTTTTGAACCTGTTTTAGCTGATCGTCGGTAAAGTCGAGGACCGTCACCTTCTTGACCCCAAGCTGGGCATAGAGCATCGTGATAGCCGAAACGGGGGGGCCGCCGGGAATGTTTGCACCGACAATGCGTCCATCAATCATTGCCGTGGCAGACGGATTATAACCCAGAAACTCCATGGTGAAGTCCTTGTCAACGTCGATACCGACACCTGCCAGGATTATTCTCCCCGAACCTTCCGTTCCACTGCCTCGTGCGCCGATGGAGAATTTCTTACCAAGACCCTTGAGGTCCATGATTGTCCCCGATTTGGCATAACTTTTCAGAAGAGCGAAATGCTCGATATTTTCCCACAGCATGGTAATGGTTTGAAAATCCTTGAAGGGTTTGCCCTCATACATGCCGAGACCGTTGTAGGCCTGAGCACCAAAAAGACCCTGAAGAATGGCAAGTTGGCACTCATTCTTCATCATCATCTGGACGTTCTCGCCCGACCCGGCGGAGTTGATTGCCGTTGCCATTATGTTGTCTTTGGCGGCAAGTTTTATGCTGATAAGGGTTCCGATTGCAACACCCACAGGGTAATAGGTTCCGCCCGTTGTGGCCGTTGCAATGATGAGACTTTGCGGCGCCGGCGCGGCTTTGGAGTCCTGAGCCGTGAAGCAGAACAAAAGACCTAAAGCAATGAACAATACAACAACTTTTCTAACCATAACACTGTACCTCCTTAAAATAAAATATGTTGTCAGTGAAGCGTTTTGCATCACTGTAAAACACATTACTAAATCGGTAATGCAGAAAAATATCTAAAAAAAGCTGAAGTATAACAACCCTTATGGTCAGGATTTGTAAATGTCTAACTTTAAACTGTCTAAGACATTCTATCAGGCACTCATCATCTGCAATATCAGTAATAATGGCAAGAAACAGAATCAAACTGGTTCTGGAAACGTATGCGACTAACCTGCTACCTTAACCTATGGTTTATGTCAAGATAAAAATGTGTCATGTGATAAAAATGTGTCACACTAACTATCTCTGACAAATGTATAATAAAGACAGGATGATGCGCTCCGATATTTGGGGCTTGCTTATCAGTCGATGTCAGAGTATTAGTGCTGTGATTGTGGACGGCCTCATATTATCGGCAATAATAGTCCGGGAACTGAGTATTATAACCAGGTTCCTGAATTTCATCAGCCAAAGGTGGTCAAGTTGACGATTTGGGTTCCTTTTGCCTGCTGCTCATTCTTGCCGCTTTTTCTATTATTTACCGCCCTCTCTCAGCGATATGGGAAATCAGCCAGTGGATAAGAATAATACACTAAGACTCTTTCCAGAAATCAGAAAAGCAACCTTCATCAGAAGGCCTAACCGTTTTGTCGTGGAATGCTCCCTCGACGGAGTGGTGACTTCTGCGTACATGCCCAATCCGGGCAGGCTCCGGGAACTCCTCCTTCCGGAAAGTACGATCTATCTTACCTATGCAGGAGCGGATAGAGCGAGGAAGTATCGTTACACCGCAGTAGCCGCAGTCCGCGATGACACACCAATTTTACTCCACACACACCTTTCGAACTCTGTGGTTCGGTGGCTCATCGAAAAGGGTGAACTTCCGGGTTTTGAAAACACAGTCATTACAAAGGCCGAAGTAACTGCAGGAAAGAGCCGCTTCGACTTTCTCCTGGAGAAGGCAGGACGTCCTTTTTTGTTGGAAGTCAAGTCCTGCACGCAGTTTGGACAGAAAATCGCCATGTTTCCCGATGCCGTAACTGAACGCGGGCAGAGGCATCTGATGGAACTCTCACATCATGCAGGAAATGGCACCCCCGGTGGCGTTATCTTTCTTGTCCACTGGTCGCGGGCAGACTATTTTCTGCCCGATTACCATACGGACCTGGAATTCGCCAAGACCCTCCTCAAGGTGAGGAAGCACATTCTCGTAAAGGCCATTTCCATTGGATGGGATCATGAGATGTGTCTGAATGGAAAGGCCAGAGAGCTCTCTATCCCGTGGCATATAGTGGGACAAGAGGCACAGGACGGAGGAAGTTATATGCTGATCCTCAGAATGAAAAGAGACAGGACTATTGATGTTGGAAAAATGAAAAGTGTATTCTTTCAAAAGGGGTACTACATTTACGTCGGCTCGGCCAAAACGAATCTCAACAAGAGGATGAAACGACACCTCAGAAAGAGAAAAAACTTTTTCTGGCATATTGATTATCTGAGGGATAACGCCGACCATTGCACCGCCATTCCGATCCGCACAATCGATGATCTGGATTGTCAACTGGCTCAGGCCATGGATAGAATTGCTCCGATCTCAATACCTAAATTCGGTTCATCAGATTGTTCCTGTCAGTCACATCTCTTTTTCATGAAAGAAAATCCCCTGCAAGACGCATCATTTATCGACACCCTGCTCTACTTCAGAATGAACCGCTTGCATGGACAATTGACTTAGGAAACCCCATTCGCCCTTACATTGCATTGCAATATTTATGGTTCATCCGGTTGATGCGTACTTTTATCTCTTTCAACTACAAAACGCTTTCTTAGATAGCGGAGTCCCCTCCGCTCGGTGAGTATTGGACCTTTCCCCCTAAAACCAGGCCATTTTCAAGTTGAGTCCTTT
>JAFGPZ010000130.1 GCA_016935935.1 Deltaproteobacteria bacterium | reverse complement strand
TCTTTATCGCCTTTGGATGCCCGCACGATAATGGAATTTGCGCCGAAATCAATATCCTGAACCCGGAGTCTGGCCACTTCCATCAGCCGCATGCCCGTACCGTAGAGGATATGAACCACCAGAAGCTCCCTGCCCTTTAATTGCTCAAGTATACTGATAACCTCAGTCTGCGTGAGCACCACAGGCAGCCTGGGGCCTCTTTTTGCCCGCACCGTTTTACCCAGATCGTGCAGATCGATTTTCAGAACCTCGCGGAACAAAAAAAGCAGCGCGTTGAACGCCTGATTTTGAGTAGAAGACGAAACCCGTTGTTTGATCGCCAGATGACTTAGGAAATCCCTGACATCCTTTTCATCTGCGCCCTCGATTTCCCAATCTTTATTTTTTGTGCCGGTCAGGTAGGCATGAAAACGCAGGAACCATTCTATGTAAGTCCTTTCCGTGCTGTATGCGTAATGCTTGATGCGCAGAATTTCGCGAATTTTTTCCCGCATTGTCTTTACGTCTGCGAATCTTCTCTCGGCTCCCGTTTCCGTATCCGGTGAAAGCGCCGATGTCTTATCCGACAGGAAATGGTGAATATAAAGCTTAATCGCGTTATCGGCCTGAATGAATTGCCAATCCTGCAGTTTCTTGTCTTTTTTCAGGGCATCAATAAACATTTGTATTTTTAGGTCCAATGGTTTTTCTTGTCGCGTATTGGAAAACCGCAGAAATTTGCTGACCCAGTAGGCGTAAAAAGGGATTTGGTTCTCAGGAGCCAACTTGCGCCGGGCAATAAACTTTTGAAACTCAGGTAAAATATCATTCATCTTCCCGTTCCCGATGATGAAGATCATTCAACCTGTCCGTCATTTGCCAATATTGACTGATAATACGTATTACGCTTTTTCTGATAATAAACACTTTTTGCAGAAGAGTTCAATAATAATTATTTGATTTTAAAGAAGTATGGGTGTAGAAAAAATGTCATCCAAAGAAAAAATTTCGTGTAGACCGGTATAATACGGATTACGTGTATTAATTGTTATACAAACTAAAAAGGGGGATCAAAATGATTTTTAGCATGGACGATACAATGGCTATGACACTCCTTGAACAACTCAAGCTCGCGCACGAATCGCAGGCAGTCGCAATAAACAACTTGCGCTTATTTCTGGAAAAAGGAACCGTTGATCCAAGCATAGCCGATGAATTAGCAAAAGCATTGGAGGATGGGACCGATAAAATTGCCAGCATAAAAGCTCAACTCCAATCGCATCGACTTGACAAATGAGCCAGTTGCCCATCTATCGCATCAAGATTTTTCATCGTAGTTGCATCAAGGAGAGTAAACTTTGTACCGTCATTCAACATTATGGTTTCCTGTGACTTACGCACCTTGTCGCACGCTTGCTTTATACGCTGATATAGTTTGAAATTATTATTATTCATTTTAATCTACCTGTGTATAACCACTTTATCCAGCCGACCCGATACCAGCTGTGGGTTTATTGTTCAGCCGTACTGGGCGGCTGATTACGACGTTAGGGCTTTGAAAAGATGAAACCTAAAGCCAGCTTCATAATTAATGCATTGTGCTCTTTGGGGGTCTCTCCACTACTCGGTATGATAATGGCTGGCCTCGTTGTGGGTATTTTGGAAGCACTGATGTGGACAGTGGCATGTGTCGCTGGCTTGATCTCATCGATATTTTTTAGCGTCGACTTCACATCTATTAGTTCGCGCATGCCATTCATAAGACAAGCGGAAATGTATCTTATATTCGGTGGCGGAACAGTTGGTGGCATTATCTGGGCATGTTTCGCGATAAAAGAAGAGTGGCAAAAGCATCAGGCCAACGGGAAAGGGTGGTGATTAAAGTGAATTCCAACTATTTCTACGCATATGAAAAATTTAACGATGCACTTAGAAACCTTGCGGTTGGCCCTGGCGATGTGCGTCAAAGACTACACTCTGCATATCTGAACTTTCAACCTGTTCGCAAAAGGCACCTTCCCAAACAACTCCAAAATGATTATAAATGGATTTTAAATCAATTGACGAGATTCGGACCTGTAATTGGTCGTGACGGGAAGGTACTTCGAAGTGCCATAGAAGAAACTCTAATCCGTATTCGCAATTCAACAGGATCAATAATCGCTGAACGTATCTTACATATTTATCATGAACTAAATTGGCTTTACATGGAAAATGAAACTGAGCCCTAACAAGCTGCTGGTAGGGAAGCGCAAAAAAAGCGCGCTCCCCACAGCAGCGGCGTTGTGTGTGATAAATAATTGCAACTTAGTAGAGGGTCGCGATGAATAAAAAATTACCCGTTTTTGCTTTCCTTGCTCTTTTTATTGTAGTTCTCTCTGGGTGCGCTCAAACCAAACAATACACACCTCAGCCCATTGGAACTCAATATAATTTGTCTGGAATGCCAGCCGATCTTGTACGTGTGCAGGTTAAAGACCTGCGAGCGGAGAGAGAAAACTCGGAGCAATTAGTACAAGGGATCAAAGGGCAAATTCTAAGTGCGTTATCTCCAGAAAGAATTGACGGAGATCGGCCTTTTTATCGCTTGAATATTGATATTATAGAACATCGTTCGTTCTTCACCCTTGGCAACTGGAATGCATCAACTAAGTTGCGTATCAAATTGATAGATTCAAGGAATAATATAGTCGGCAATTGGAACGCTGAAGGAAATGCACACCGCTCAAACATGTGGGGATATGCAACAGCCAAAGCAGTTTCTCAAGACGCATATAATATTGCGGTTGCGGATATGATGTCTAATCTATCATCTGTGTCATTGGTAACGCAGTAATTGCAAAACCATTTATTTGGAGAACCCCATGACTCATTTGCCTGAAATTTGGATGTGCATTAAGAAATCTCTCAGAAAAGGTCATTGGACAAACATAGAAATTATTTACGATCTTGTTCAAAATACTCTTTCCCTCGACACCGAAGACTTTCAGCCCCAATCTCCATCGTCGGATATCCCTAAATGGAAGCGAAATGTTCGTAATGTTTTGCAATACAGAAAAAAGACAGGTGAAATAAAGTGGGACGGCAAGGCTAACTATCGAATTTAAAAAAGAAAAATCACACAACCAGGCGCTTAACCGGACCGCGAGAACATCGGCGGCGCTGACGCGGCAAGGTCTGGTGGCGCGGTCCGGTTAGCTTGTCCGTTATAATTTTATGTCGTCCATAGAAATTGTGTGCTGCATGTCCCAATTATGAAGAAAACGACTAATCGAATACTTTTTCTTTTTGTAAATACCGCACCGCTGTCTTTACTAAACCATCGGCTCGTTCCATAAAGTGCTTTTTGGTGAGGTTGTCTTTATCAAATGCAAACCCAACACTCTTGTCTTTGCCATCTTTTGTGATTGTTATTGAAAGTTTTAAGTTTTCCATGTTCCTCGCTCTCTATTGAAAAATTATAACCACCGCTTCGAGAGGGACGCTCATTCCTTCGCGCCCCTCAAGCGAAGCGTTAGGGGTCGATAAACAATGACCGATCAAAGTACCATGCTTTACAATTGCCTTAAATCCGCCAAGCGATCTGATGAAATTATAAATGTTTTTAGCAAATACCATAAAGTAAATGACACCAACTGCCAGAATTATATTTTTTCCCACAATATCAATATCGCATGTCGTCAGGGATGCGCATACTGTTGCAATATCCCTGTAGAAGCCAGGCCATATGAAATATTTCTAATTAACACGTACATGAAAAAACATTTTTCTACTAAAAAATTAACAAAAACAATGGATACTCTCAATAATCACGTTCAGTTTCTTTCTAAAATTACAAAAAATGAACATCTATCTATCAATTCCCCCTGCCCCTTGCTTGCTGAAAACAGTTGTATGGTCTACCCGGTAAGACCATTTGCATGTCGGGCTTACCATGCGCTTGATGTTTCCTCTTGCCAATATTCTTTCGAGAATCCATCTGATCTAGAAGAAAGGAGAGCAACTGATCATGATTTAGATTCGCAGTGGGAAGGTGTTCGCACATCGGTTGCTGCAATTTTTCAGAAGCTTGGTTACGACACGACGCACAATGAACTTGGCACTGCTCTTTTGCACTCACTTCAGGATTCCAAGGTTCAAAGGCGTTGGGTGAACAAGAAAACGGCATTCGTTCAAATGCACACATACCAAGACGATTAGGCAGGGTGAAGTCTATTGGTAATACGATATTTTTCAAAACAAAACCTCCTAACCTATCGTTTCAGTTGACCGCCTGACGGCGGCCACTGAGCTTTACGTTGGAAGCGAGGAGAAACATGACACAGCAAACAGGAATTTTAAGAATTATTGCAGCAACAAGCGGTATCTGGCGTGCCAATAAGCTGGCTGAATTTATCTCGTCTCTCGACGACATTGTCTGCCGTGCCACAGCCGCGTGTCTTCTTTCTGACCTTCTCCGACGCCATAATGAGGAACTTGCCAGCCTCCAAGCAATGGGTTTGCTCCGTCCTGGGATGTCCCCGGCCGATTGGGGGGAAGCCGTCCGAGGTACCGATGCTTTATCGCGTGATGGATACCTACAAGTTGCTACCGATCTTAAACGGCACGGGATAATAGTCCGCCAAGAACATCTCGGATGGAAAGTTGATTTTGAGTTTGATGACATCGTTGAAATTGTTCCACAATCGATGCATTTAGAGGTCGAGTTCATCCAGTTGGCTTCTCCTGGGCTTGGATCGTTCATTCAGGCTGGGTCAAAGGTTGCAAAGGATGAAGCAAGTTTTTTACGCCACATATTTGATAGATGGACAGAGCCTGAAGCTAAAAAACGCCTTCTTCAAGCAGAAATCGAGATGAGGGAATTACAGGTAAATTTGGCCCGTGAAGAAACCAATCAAGCTTCTCAAAAAACGCGTATCATGAAGGCTATCGCAGATCGAGTAGAAAAGGAATTGTCCACTCTCCGGGTTGATAATATCACTACTACCTTAGACTATGCGCACCGCCGAGATGGCATTCGGGGGGCTTTGATGGATGGTGGTTTACCTCTTCAGAAAATTGAGGAGGTAATTTTGAAACCATTAGAAGATCGGATCAACAGACTCGCGCGTTTTGTGTGCGATCGGCTAGTATCTGCGATAGCCATCGATTTCCTTCCACAGGACGATCAAAAAGATAAGATCCAATCGACGGAGAAGTAACTTTTATGCCTATTTATTCATACGAGTGTAAAAATTGCATGCAGGACTTCGATGTTATAAAAGGCATTTCCGAGCCCGAGCAAAATACCTGCCCCTTGTGCGGTTCTAAAGATATTTCTCGTAACATTACTGCTCCTAATGTCATTTGCAGCAGAAAGAGCATTACTCCAAACCCTTTGGTTTCAGACAAACTCAAACCAACGGGTTATCATAAAGGTGCTCCCTATTATGCAAACCCAGGCGGAGGTTTGAATGCCATTTCATATGTTAGTGGCCGAGGTTACGTTGAACACCCAAATCTTGCCGGCTCTCCGCCTGGATGCGATAGCAAAGACGGTCGCGTGGTCCTTGTAAAGAATGAGAAAAACGAATAGCTTCCAACAACAGGTTTGAGAAGGTTGCTCATTTCGCTGCGCTTCATTCGCACCTCTCAACCTGAACGTTATTTATTTTCTTATTTTCCTTAGCCTTCCCCGCCCTTAACATTCCACACGCCTTTCGATCTTCTTTTCACTTCATCAATAAGATGAATGATATTTTACCTGAGTTTCAAAAGTTTATTAAATCTTGTGACACTTTCCCATTTTTTATCTGTACGCCTCCCGCCGATGGCTTATCCTTAAAACAAGGGCCGTATCCCCCACGATGGAATAAATCACTCGGTAGTCCCCAACCCTGAATTTTCCCAAACCGGAGAAATTTCCGGTCAATGGTGGAAAGGTCTCCGCCTTCTCCGGCAGCTCTTCTCCAATTTTTTCCAGAATTCTGTCGGTCTGATCCTTGTCGATCTTTTTGAGATCACGAGCCACTGACTTCTTGAATGCTATCTTATAGCTCAAGGTCTTTCCTCATGTCCTCAATGGAAATAACCTGGTCAGTGGTATCGCGCAACCGATCGTAGGCGACCTGAAGATCCGCCAGGTCCGCCAGATAGGCATCCAGGGCTTTCTGGACATGAAACGATTTGGACCGTTCCGTCTCTTTTGAAATTTCATCGAGTTTTGAAGCAATCTCCTCCGAAACCCGTATAGATATTGCCGTGCTCATACAACACCTCCACTGTATCTAGTTGTAATACAGTGTAAGCACAATCCGGGTGAATTGCAAGATGTTTGTGCTGTGTTTTTATAGAGCCAATCTCAGCGAATGTGTCATTTCGACCATAGGGAGAAATCTTAAACTTTTAACGTGTTGTAGACTAAAGATTTCTCGTTTCACTCGAAATGACAAATTTTTGAGATTTTTTACGAAACAGTCTCTCTTGATTAGGCTAGCCGCAGCGCTCCGGCCTTTTCCATCGCGGTCACGACCTCGGACAGGGGGAGACCGATCACGTTGGTATGTGAGCCGCGGATCTCCTTTATGAAGAAGGAGGCCTTCCCCTGGACGGCGTATCCCCCTGCCTTGTCGTACGGCTCGCTGGTGGCCGTATACCACTCCATCTCATCTTCGGTGATATCCTTGAACAGAACGCCGGATCGGACGGCGTCGTTGGCGACGACGCCCTTCCCTTCCTTCACGAGGGCGAACCCCGTGATGACCGTGTGCTCCCGGCCGCTCAGCATGCCGAGCATTCTCCTGGCCTCCGCGGGTGTCGCCGGCTTGCCCAGCATCTCCCCGTCTATAACCACGACCGTGTCCGCCCCCAGAACCCATCTGCCGGGATTGGAGTGAGAGACGGCGAGAGCCTTTTCTCTCGACAGCCGCAGGACGTGGTCTTCCGGGGCTTCCCCCTCCAGTGGGCTCTCATCGATATCACTCGGGATTATCTCAAAATCCGGTATCAGCGCGCCGAGCAGCTCTCTGCGGCGGGGCGAGGCCGATGCCAGGATAAAAGATGCCTGCATGTTCATATTTCTCATGTCTCCTTAGTTTCTCAGAGGGGTAAAATCGGCCGAATGCTCAAACGGAATCGGGAACACATCTGACGATGACCTTCCTCGTCCGGGGGCCATCGAATTCACAGAAGAAGACCGACTGCCAGGTACCCAGGACCAAGCTGCCCCCCTCCACGAGAATGACCTCGGAAGCGCCGAAGAGGGATGCCTTGATGTGCGCGGCGGAATTCCCCTCTATATGCCGGTAGCCGTCATCCAGGGGAACGATCTTGTCCATCTCCGCCAGTATGTCTCTCGGCACATCGGGGTCCGCGTTTTCGTTTATGGTGACCGCGGCGGTGGTATGGGGCACAAAGACATGGCATACCCCGCCCTTCACCCCGCTCTTCTTCAGGACGGAGATTATCTCTCCCGTAATGTCGATCATCTCAACCCTTGAGTGCGTCCGTACGGTGAACTGGTCCATATCGTCCTCCACGACACCAGCGAAATTCCACGCCAGTGATCTTCCGTCTCGAATATATCTTTTGACTTATTATGCCGTATTGTCTATATTTTACGCATTACAGCGTCCCCGAAACCGATCACTCTCCGAAAGATGGTGAGGTGGGCTCGCCTTCATTCGAGTGCATAAAGGATTCCCGGCAGGCATAGCATGAAACCTGAAGAGTTCTTACATGGGGTATCACTGTTTCAATCCCTCAGCGACGGTGA
>JAFGPZ010000129.1 GCA_016935935.1 Deltaproteobacteria bacterium | reverse complement strand
TACAATAAAGGAGTTGTGCCATCCCAGAGATGCCGCGATAGTCGCTCCGATAAGGGGCGCGAGAAAATAGGAGGCGCTGCCCGATGCCATGTGAAGACCTATGGCACGTCCCCTTGTTGAAGGGTGTACCAGTTTTGCTATGAGAGGTGGGGCCGACGGGTGATATCCGCCACCTGTAAATCCCAGAAGAATCAGCAGTGTAGTCAGCGCCACATAACTTCTTGTAATGCCTATCAAAAATCCTATCACCGCCAAACCTGAAAGCGAGATCGTGATCATCACGCGTGGCCCAAGGCGGTCAGCTAACCATCCACCGGGGAGTTGAGCAATACCGTATGAAAGTGTGAAGGCGGAAACAACGAGCCCCGCCTGCGTGTAATTGAGAGAAAAGTACTCCCTTATAAAGGGAAGGAGTGGAACCGGCAGAGTAGTAATCAGATGATGGTTGAAATGGGCGAGCATGAAGAGGGGGACAATGGTCCAGAAAGTGCTGGGTTTAAAATTTTTTATGAGATTTGCCTTTCAGTTTTTTTATTAGTGTTTTTCTGAGACAGATCAGAGTACAATGGATTGGGTGTATATGCAAAAAGATTTTCCCTGTCAACGGAAAATTTAGCTGGTGTTTAGCTGGACAGCGGGCGCGCTGGTGAAAAGAACAGGAGGGTTGGAAAATGTCTGATACGGGAGAGCATATATCATTTAGCTTAGGGGAATATAAAGAAGCGGTGGAAAGAGCGCTGATGCGTCTGAAAGGGAACAATGTGATTTCCAGAATCTGGGCGCATGATCACACTGTCTGGAAATCAGATCCCCGCGAGATCACTGACAGGCTTGGGTGGCTGAACATCATGGATACCATGAGGGAAGAGGTTGAAACTGTCGGCGAGTTCGTGGATTCGGTGCGTCGTGACGGCTACAGGCAGGCGCTACTCCTGGGGATGGGCGGTTCTTCCCTCGCTCCGGAGGTATTCGGGAAGGCCTTTGCCGTGAGAGATGGATATCTTAAACTGTCTGTTCTGGACAGTACCGATCCGGAGACAATTTATTCGAGGCTTAAAGGCATGGATCTGAATGAGACCTTGTTTATTGTCTCCACCAAATCAGGGACAACAACAGAGACGTTATCGTTATTCAAGTATTGTTACAACAATGTGTTGAAAAGTCTGGGGCGGGAGTTTGTCGGTAAACATTTCATAGCCATAACGGATCCCGGGACTCCCCTCGTCGATCTGGCTGAGCGGTACCATTTCCGGAAAATCTTTTTGAACGCTTACGATATAGGAGGGAGATATTCTGTCCTCTCATACTTCGGGCTTGTGCCCGCAGCACTGATGGGTATTGATATAAAAAGGCTGCTTGATAAAACATCGAAAACCGCCGCCAACTGCATGACAGTCATCGATTCCGCCGGAGAGAATAATTACGGGGCTGATCTGGGAGCAGCGCTGGGAGAGCTTGCAATGGCGGGAAGGGACAAGGTGACCTTTGTCGTGTCGCAAAGGATTGAGAGTTTTCAGCTCTGGGTGGAACAGCTTCTCGCGGAGAGCACCGGGAAAGAAGGTAAAGGTATTCTCCCCGTAGCAGGTGAAGAACCCGGGGTTCCTGAGGATTATGGTTGTGACCGAGTCTTTATTTCGCTTGAACTGGCTGGAGAAATGCCCGATAACATTGCTTTGAAAACACTGGAACAGACGGGACATCCTGTAATACGAATAACACTCGATGATCTGTACGACATGGGAGGGCAGTTCTTTCTCTGGGAAATGGCCACGGCTGTAGCCGGCCATATTATGAGAATAAATCCCTTCGATCAGCCGGACGTGGAGAGCGCCAAGATAAGGACCCGAGAAGTCATGGAGAACTTCAGGCGAGATGGCAAACTGCCGAGAGAAATGCCCGACGCGATTGATGGCAATCTTGCCTTCTATGGGACGCTGACGAGTGATGATATGAAGGAATCGATGGAAGCCTTTCTCTCAAAACATGAAGACGGCGCCTATCTCGCGCTGCATGTTTATCTCAAGCAGACTGTCGAGACCGACAGAATATTCGGGGATATCAGATCATATATCCGTAAGAAGTTCCGTATGGCTACTACGCTTGGATATGGACCCAGCTTTCTGCACTCCACAGGACAGCTTCACAAGGGGGATGCGGGAAAGGGACTCTTTATACAGATTACCGGAGATGACTCGATGGATTTGCCCATACCGGATACAGCCGGAGAGGAAAAATCTTCCATATCTTTCGGAACGCTCAAGGCAGCTCAGGCAATGGGCGACAGGAGGGCACTTGACGACTTGGGGCGCCGGGTCATACGAATTCATATAGGAGGCGATGTCATAGCCGGCCTGAAACACCTGCGGGATATATTATAAAAAAAGTACACATCCCTCTCCAAATCTTTCATGATGGCAATCTTGCCGCCGCTTTGCGTATTCTGTTGACGATGAGATGGGCCTGCCTCGTAGGTTCGGGAAGCCTGTAGCCCCTGCACGATGCCAGGATTATTCCGATGGACCTTTTAAGTCCTATCATGTGCCCCTGAGAGACAAAGAGGGGCTTTACATTCTTTTTTGTTCTTACAACGGCACCCACTACGTCACTGTCCAGGATCAGATTGGCATAGTCACCTATCCGGTTACCTGCTTCATGCCGGGGAGCGCCAACCAGTTTTGTCTTGGCGCATCCGATTGTAGGAATCTCAAGAAAAAGTCCCATGTGTGAGGCAAGCCCTAACCGACGTGGATGGGCTATTCCCTGCCCGTCGAAGACGACGACATCGGGGGTTATTCTCAGTGCTTCAAAAGCTTTTAAAAGCACAGGACCTTCTCTGAATGACAAGAGTCCGGGAATGTAAGGGAAGACCACCCGATCTTCGAGAGATACCTGCTCGATAATGTCAAGTTCTGGAAATGTAAGGACAATTACGGTGGCATAAAAGAGGTCTTCTCCCCTGGAGCAGGATATGTCTGCTCCTGCAATCAAGTGTATATCACTGGGAATATCATCATCTCGAAGGACCAGCTGACTTCGAAGATTTTCCTGTATTCTTCTGGCCTCTTCGAAGGTGACATCCCAGTTGTGCAGATTTCTAACCTTCATTAGCGATGTCGATAAAATGGGGTCTCAGAATGGTTCTTGCCTGTTGTATGTCTTTCTCTATCTGTTTCACCAGCTTTTCAGAGCTTTCGAATGTTAATTCGTTCCTGAGGCGGTCAATGAAAAATACCTCCATCTCTTTGCCGTAGATGTCACCCTGAAAGTCAAGCAGGTGTACTTCTGCCGTTATTTCCTCGTCTCCGAAGGTGGGGCAGTATCCAACATTGATTACACCCATATGTTTCTTTCCGTCGAGTTTGGCGATGATGGCGTATACACCGATTGCCGGGATTACCTTTTCTGATTCAATGTTTGCCGTCGGATAGCCGATTTCGGTACCTCGTCTGTAGCCTCGGGAGACGATTCCCCGAACATTGTATGGCCTTCCCAGCAGCTTTGCCGCCATGCTTACGTTGCCTGAGAGAATCGAAAGGCGTATATTTGTGCTGCTCGCGATTACGTCAACAATCTTTATGGCGCCGATTTCCTCTACATCGAAGCCCAGTTCTGCCCCGAACCTCCTTAGAAAGTCAGCATTGCCTCCTTTGTCCCTGCCGAACTTGTAATCGTATCCGATAATCACTTTTTTAAGCCGGAGACGCCTCCAGAGGGTTTCTTTCACGAATGCTTCCGCAGTCGTCCTGGATAATTTGTGGGAAAAGGAGATTAAAATCGTAGTGTCGATGCCCGCAGCCTCTATGAGGGATAATTTTTCCTCTACGGGCGTTAGTATGAAAAAAGGTCTTCTTTCAGGGTGAATGATCTTTTTTGGATGGGGCTCAAAGGTCATAACAACCGATTTTCTGCCCTGTTGCTCCGATTCGGAAACAACTTTTCTGAAAATCTTCTGGTGTCCCAGGTGAATACCGTCAAAATTTCCGATAGTAATTATGGAACCGTAAAGTTCGGCAGTAATATCCAATACATTTTTGATAACTTTCATTAAAACCCGCCCTTATGTCCCGATAGAGTCACAGATTATTCCATCTGTTTGTATAAATTTGTTGGAGGTCACTATAGGAAAGATAACACTACCACGTATAATATATATTTCAAGCGTATTTTTCTTGACAACTTGGTGAAGGTAAGTATAAAAAAGCCCAGTAAAAAGAGCCGAAGTGGCGGAATTGGTAGACGCGCTAGGTTCAGGGTCTAGTGGGCGTATGC
>JAFGPZ010000128.1 GCA_016935935.1 Deltaproteobacteria bacterium | reverse complement strand
ATATGCGTAGGGCCTGATACCATTTACGGTGACGAAATTCAAAAACTTCGCAAAATTATAGAGGAGGACGATTACCTCACCGGATCCGGAAATATTGAAAAGATTGATATTACTAAGGTTTATCAGGATTACATCTTCGATAATGTCAAAGTAGAAAGGGGCTGCAACATAGCAGTCGATGGCGGAAACGGAGTGGGAGGCCATTTTGCCCTGCCCCTCTTTGAGCGTTTTAACTGCAACGTAACACCCATTTATTGCGATATGGATGGTAATTTTCCCAATCACTTTCCCGATCCAACGGTAGAGGAAAATATCGCCGATCTTATCGCACTGGTAAAAGGGAAAAGATTGGACGTCGGCTTTGCCTATGATGGGGATGCCGACCGCATCGGAATCGTAACGGACAAGGGTGACGTGCTTTGGGGAGATCAACTTCTGATCTTATTTTCCCGATTCATTTTAAAGGACAATCCCGGCGCCGCTATCATAGGAGAGGTAAAGTGCTCGCAAAATCTATATGACGACATAGAAAAAAATGGTGGAAAGGGCATTATGTGGAAGGCTGGGCACTCGCTGATCAAAAGCAAGATGAAGGAAGAAAAGGCTCTATTGGCCGGCGAAATGAGCGGCCACATATTTTTTGCAGACAGATATTTTGGATTCGATGACGCCATCTACGCCTCGGCAAGGCTTTTGGAAATACTTTCGAAAACGGGCAGTAAGCTAAGCGATATGCTCTCCGATCTGCCCAAAACCTTCACCACTCCGGAAATCAGGGTTGACTGTCCAGACTCAATGAAATTTCAGATTGTGGATAAGGTGAAAGAACACTTTAAGAAAGGATATAAAACTATAGACATTGACGGAGTTAGAGTTCAGTTTGATAATGGGTGGGGTTTAGTTAGGGCTTCCAACACCCAGCCTGTGCTTGTCCTGAGATTTGAATCGATTACCAGTGAAGGGCTCGATTCCATCAGAGGGAATGTTGAAAGAATAGTTAATGACTTCCTGAAAGATGTACAATCCCTGTAATGACTCCTCAGGGTAAAAGAAAGGATACCTGGTATGTCAAATTTTTCTCAAAAACACACCAAAATAACCAATTTTTACCTTTTCGGAAAAGGGACGGAGGATCTAAAGCCACGTATCAGAAAAAAGGCGTCGGGCAAGCGTTCAGTCCTGGTAATCCCCAGTCTTGCAACTGAATTCACGGAAGCGGAAAACAGGCCTGTTTTTGAAAATATTCTAAAGCAGCTGAGCAGTGTGTCATACCTCTACAAAATCGTATTCGGACTTGACGCAGCCACTGATGATGAAGCGCATGAGCTTGCAGGACTTATAAAATCATATGGCATCAAGAATTATATTATCCAGCATAACGAAGGGGCAGCCTTCAAGGCGCTGTACAAAAAACTAAACGATGCGGGTTTCGCTCTTGAGCAACCGGGCAAGGGCAAGAATATGTTTATGTCGTTCGGTTTAGCTCAAGCCCTGGGCGCTCGATGCGTTGGTTTAATAGACGCCGACATTAAAACCTTTCACAGAAGACAGCTCGACCGTATGTTTTATCCGGTTATTGTGCTCGATTATGATTTTGCCAAGGCCTTCTACCTGCGAATCGGTAATGGCCACATATATGGGCGCGTAAAACGGCTCCTCCTCGATCCCCTTCTCCTGGCGTTTAAAAGAAAATTCGCCGATTCGGGGGACGACAAGTTCCTCAAACTTATCGACTATCTTCTGGCATTTAACTATCAGCTTTCCGGTGAAGTAGTCTTCGACACAAGCCTCTTGAGGCGCATGCATTTTGCTACAAACTGGGGCGTGGAGATATTCACACTAATAGAAGTTTACAGGAAGGCGAATAATATCTGCCAGGTTCAGTTTTCCATGGAACCCTTCGACCATAAGCATCAACCAGTATCGCCCGATGACAAAGAACGTGGCCTCTATAAGATGGCTATCGATATTGTAACTACCATCTTCTCTTCCCTTGTCATTGAAGAGGGGCTTGAAATTTCCGATTACTTCATACAGGATCTGACTATAACTTATCTGAATGTGGCCAATGAACTTATTAAGAAATATGCTGACAATTCAAACTTTTCGTCACTGACATACGATCGTAATGCCGAAGAAGCGATGGTTCGAGGAATTTTCAAGGATGCCATACTCGATGCAGGTGATTACCTGACCTCTCCTTACAGACTGACAGAGCGTTTCCTGCGAATGATTGTAAGTGACAAGAGATTCCACAAATATATCGATGATGGTCTCGACAAGGATTTGCTTGCCTATGAAAAGAAGGATCGCAGACAGTTGTTCGAGGTGCCTCAGACCGTTTCCTGGGAACAGATAATAATGAAACTCCCGGGAATTTTAGGTGAAATAAAAACGGCGGCGAAGAAAGAACAATTAAAATACTCCTCCGAGCCGATCAATTCCTGAAAACTGTTCAGACTACAAGGATAATCCTGAGATCCATGACATTGGTCATTGTGGGGCCCGTCATCAACAAATCGCCAATTGCCTTAAAGAAATTGTATGAATCGTTTCTCTCGAGGTATTGTTCTGCATTGTGACCCATCTTTTCAGCCCGTTTGATGGTGGTTCCGTCCGCAATGGCGCCAGCCGAATCTGTGGGTCCATCGGTCCCATCGGTTCCGCCACTGAGAAGGGCCACTCCTTTCATATCGTCCATCTCTATTGCAGCAGCGAGAACAAATTCCATATTACGACCACCAATCCCATCACCCTTAATTGTTACCGTCGTCTCCCCTCCCGAGATAATACAGGCCGGCCGCTTTGCGGGGTTTCCCGTGGCGATGATTTCCTTTATGATGGCGGCATGTACCCGAGCGACTTCTCTCGTTTCGCCTTCCACATACGATGATAAAATCAGCGTATTGTAGCCAAGTTCGAGTGCTCTGTCACGGGCCGCGTTAATAGAAAGCCTCGAACTGCCCGTTATTATGGCATATGCCCTGTCGAAGACAGGATCGCCATCTTTCGGCGTTTCCGGCTCCCTTCCCTCTTTCCCCCGCATGAGATAGTCAATGACCATAGACGGCACTTTTTTAATTATGTCATACTTTTCCAGAATTCTCAGAGAATGTTCAAAACTGCTTCTGTCGGGAACGGTAGGCCCCGAAGCGATAACATCGAGATTGTCACCGATCACATCCGAAAGTACGAGCGTCACCAGTGTAGCGGGATATGCGGCACGCGCCAGCCTTCCCCCCTTTATCCCTGAGATATGCTTTCTGATCGTATTGATCTCGTGGATAGTGGCTCCGCACTTGAGAAGCTCCTGTGTTGTACCCTGTTTATCGGCAAGAGACAGTCCGCCCGCAGGAAGCGGCATAAGCGCCGAACCTCCACCCGATATCAGACAGAAGACAATGTCTTTTTCACCACATTTTCCCAGGAGATTTAATATACGTTCAGTCCCACGGATTCCCGCTTCATCGGGAACGGGATGGGCCGCCTCATGTATCGATACATTTTGCAGGGAAAGTCCATAATTATATTTAGTAATTACTTCCCCTCCCCTTATTCTGTCGCCGAGAATTTCTTCAAGGGCTTGAGCCATCGCCGCAGACGCCTTTCCTGCACCTACAATAAATATTCCTTCGAATTCACAGAGATTGTACGTCCTTTCACCCACGGCCAAACAATCGCCACGTAATATTACATTGCGCCTGATTGCTTCTCTGGGATTGGCGGCATCGAGTCCACAATCGAATATATCTCTAATATCGGTGCGGAGGGTTTCCATTTTCTGCCCCTTCTTCTTTAAGATTCTGATTTTTTCGTAACATCACTCTTTATCTTATTTACCGTATCCATGAGCACTTCAAATACGTTTTCCCTGAAATCGCCGGCCACTACAACATACATGATGTCATCACCCGGCAGGAGTGTTCCTTCTTTCACTTCGGCCAACACATCCACTATTCCCTGACGGACCTTCATCTCGGAGATTATCGCTGCCAGTCTTTTTCTGTCCGCCTCGACTTCAAGCTTCTCTACGGGACTGCCGTCCCTCGATGTCGCTCTGACGACTCCATTGTGGCAGAGTATCATCCCGGCTTTGTGATAATCAGGATTTTCCT
>JAFGPZ010000127.1 GCA_016935935.1 Deltaproteobacteria bacterium | reverse complement strand
TTTCAAGAGGAAGGATTTAGCATACAGATCCCAAATCGAGTCTCATAATATATAACAATATCGGCTTTGTCAAGGACTTTTAGCTACTGTAACATCAAAAAATTGATCTGCCGCCCCGTATTAGGGCCATCTCCTCTGTGGGAAAAAAACTTTTCCCTGTTGCATGATGTACAGGTCATGGCAGATGCTATATTGCCTGGCAACAGGCCAGCCTCTATCAGCTGGGACTTGTTTGCCATTGTCAGATCGAGCATCCATTTTCCTCTTTGACCGGTTTCTTTGAAGAAATCCATATTTCCTCTCCGCTCCGTCATGGCATTAAAGACTTTCTCATCCACCTCATAACAGCATGGTCCTATTGAAGGCCCGATAACTGCCATAATATCCACAGGAAAGGAAGAAAACTTTTTTACAAATATATCGACGGCCCTGGCTGCGATTCCCGTTGCAGTGCCCCGCCACCCAGCATGAATTGCGCCGATTATACGCTTTTTTACATCAACAAGAAAAACGGGAAGACAGTCCGCCGTTTTGACAGCGAGAACAAAACCCTGCCTGTTTGAAATGATGCCGTCGTATCCGGGATAACACTGCGAGTCTGGAACATCTCCGTTAATAACAGCTATTTTATCTCCATGAACCTGTTGGACGGTCAAAAAACCACCAAGGGGAAGATGAAAGGCGCCGGAAAGGATCTCTCTATTCTGCTCTATATTTCCCTCCCTGTCTCCCACTTGCATACTAAAATTAAAATTCGAAAAAGGGGCCTGGCTCACTCCTCCCCAACGGGTACAAAAGGCGTGTTCTATGAAATCATACTCCCTGAGAGCTATCGATTCCATGAAACAGACCTTTTCCTTCTTACAAAACCTGAATTCTTGTGAAATACCTGTCACTATCAACCTTTAATTTTTTTCTCTTTTGTATATAAAACAATTAGACTGGACATAAGTATCATTATGGTAAAAATTCTACTTTTGGAGTCGCTCAAGTTCCTTGCAGAGGCCAGTCATATCTGCTGAAAGGGGAGCAGTAAATTCCATATAGGCATCGGTAACGGGGTGATGGAAGCCAATCAGGCATGCATGGAGAGCCTGTCTTTTTATTTTTTTAAGGGCTTCGGCCAATTCAGTACCCGCCATCGTATTTATCCTCTTCTTTGAATTTCCATAGACATCGTCACCTACAACGGGATATCCCGCGTCATTGAGGTGTACCCGTATTTGATGCGTTCGTCCCGTCTCTATTCGGACTTCAAGAAGCGTTATTCTGCCGAAACGCCTGAAAACATTCCATCTTGTCAGTGCGGATTTCCCCCTCCTGCTGCGGGCCGACATCTTTTTCCTGTCCTTAGGGTGTCTGCCTATGGGACGTTCAATGGTTCCACTTTCACCCTTAACGTCGCCATGAACTAATGCTTGATAAATCTTTTTTACTCTGTGGCTTTTAAATTGCTGCGAAAGACCAATATGAGCCTCATCAGTTTTTGCCACAATCATTATACCTGATGTATTCTTGTCGAGGCGATGTATTATTCCGGGCCTTTTGACGCCGCCTATGCCGGAAAGACCGTCACAGTGAAACATCAGGGCATTAACGAGAGTGCCACTGAAATGACCGGCAGCGGGATGGACAACCATTCCTGCCGGTTTGTCGACAAGTAGAATCGAACTGTCTTCGTAAACAACTGCAAGGGGAATGTCCTCGGGTGCTATAGAGCACTCCCGGGGCTCTTTCTCAATTGCAACAACGATGTCTCCAGCCCTCAGCCTAGCGGAGGGCTTTGCGTGTTTCCCGTTTACCCATACAAGACCCTCATCGATTATTTTCTTTACACGGGAACGTGTCAACAGGTCCCGCTGCATTGACAGGAACAAATCGACTCTGGCGCCTGCTCCCTCGTCGGTGACCACAAACTCGCTTTTCTCTCCCTCTGGCAGATTCATTTTACCTGTTTAAAAAACTTCCTGTATCAGCAAGAAGATGTGTCGTAAGATAGTCACTTACTTCGTGCTGTCAAGGGGGAGCGTGCTCACAATGTTGACAAGACTCTCATAAACTCTGGTGAGCAACAGCTTTCAAGCCGATTTCTATGAAGGGGAATTCGTCTTCATCGACGGTCCTTAGATCGAAGAGCAGCTCATCGTCCGATATCCGTGCGATGACTGGAACATCAAGTCCACGCAGCCGCTCTTCCGCCCTGCCTGCCGACATATTATCAGTCTTAACTGATAATAAAACCGTGGAAATCTCCTGCGTGGGCAGAGAACCGCCGCCTGCCATGGCTTTGCCCTGTTTCAGGGAAAAGGTCACTCCGTCTATCGACGCCCGGCGCAACATGGTCAGGAGTCTCTCCGCTTTCCCTTCAACTTCCTTTAATGGCTCTCTTAAGGTCCTTAATACCTTTGTATGCAAGAGCGCATCAGCGGGTTCGAGATAATGTTTAATTGTTGCCTCGAGAGCAGCCAGTGTTAATTTATCGATTCGCAAGGCTCGATTGAGGGGATTCTTCTTAATCCTGCCGATTACATCTCTCTTCCCCATAATGATACCCGCCTGAGGCCCCCCCAAAAGCTTATCTCCACTGAAAGTCACCGCATCCACACCTGACTGCAATGCTTCCTGCACCGTTGGTTCCCTGTCAAGACCGATAGCGCGTAGATCGACAAAACACCCGCTGCCCAGATCATTTATAACGGGGACTCCACGTTGCTTGCCAAGATCAACAAGCCTTGGCAGATCAACCTCTTCTGTAAATCCTGCAATACGAAAGTTACTCCTGTGGACCTTCATTATAAGTCCAGTTTCCTTACCTATGGCATTCTCATAATCCGACAGATGGGTTCTGTTAGTTGTTCCTACCTCCCTCAGGATAGCACCGCTTTTCCCCATGACTTCCGGAATGCGGAACTCTCCCCCTATCTCAATCAGCTCTCCCCTGGATACGATCGACTCCAATCGTTCAGACAGAGTATTCAGAACGAGCAGCACGGCAGCGGCATTGTTATTGACAATTAAACCATCCTCCGCACCTGAGATGAGGCAAAGGATCTCCATGACATGATCATACCTGAGACCCCTTTTCCCCTTCAGCAGATCAAATTCGAGGTTTGAATAGCCTCTGCTGACCTCTACGATCCTTTCAAGGGCCTCTTCACAGAGTGGTGCCCTGCCCAGATTTGTATGTAATATAACGCCCGTTGCATTGACAACCCGCCGAAGCTTGTAGCTGCGGAGTCGCATCAGCCTTTCTTTCACTGCCAGGACGGTGCCTTCAACAGTCATGACCTTGGGTGGCTCACTACCCCCATCCCCGGCAATGAGAATCGACTGCCTGATTGCATCGACTACCTCTCTGCATGCATGAATAATAATGTCTCTGGAAAACTTATCGAGAAACGACTCCTTTTCAAGAACCAGTAAAACTTCATCGATCTTGGGAATTTCTCTCAATAATTTTTTTGTATTATCATCCATTGAAACCATTTTCTCATTCGGATTTCAGGCAAAAATCTCTGAAGTTATTGACGGCCGTGAAAAACTCTCGCATCATGACGACCCAGTAATAGCGACCCCTGTCAGTAAGGAAGAGGGTTCCTTTTTGGTAGCGCAATCCTCCCACAGCCATGAAGGCGACAATCTCTTTCCCCAGACAGGGCATATATTTTCTTCCATATTTTTCCTCTAACTGTGCCATTTTGAGCTCCATACCAAAGAGCTTCATCATAAAGTCATAGCGGACCTGCTCCTTAAGTGAAAAGTGACGGCACGCCATCAGAGGCAGCTCCTTTTTCTTGAGGCGCTTAATATACTCTTTAATATTGAACGTGTTGGCATAACAGCGCCCCCCAAGATAGCCAATGGAACCGCTCCCCAGCCCCGCGTATTCTCCATAGTCAACGATATACTCGTCTATCATGGCATCCTTTCGCGAAAAGCACCACGCCGACGAAGAGAAGTAATGAGGGCTCAGTCTGTTTACTATCATATCATAAAATGTCTTTTCCGTGCCAGAATCGACCTTACCCAGCGTCTTATTCACATTCATACGAGTCGAATCGGAAACCATGAGAGGATAATAGGTAACCTGATCGACACCTGTTTCTACAAGGTTATCAAGATCTGAGCTCAGCTTATCTGCCGTCTGAGTAGGAAAATTAAATATCATGTCCGCATTGAGCGTATCAAAATACCCGAGAGTGTCCTTCAGCCGCTGAAATATGTCACCCCCGCTTCCGTATTTATCGTATCTCCCCATCGATTTCAGGAGTCCGTCATCAAAACTCTGAACACCCACTGAAAGCCTGTTGACGCCGGCTCCCTTTAAGACTGCAAGGTTCTTATCCGTTAAATGATTGGGATTAGTTTCTACGGAAACTTCTCTTATACTGAAGGAATCTCTGGCAACTTTCAGTGTATGCTCCAACTCGTCGGGAAGGACTGTCGGAGTGCCACCCCCCACGTACATGCCTTGAAAGTCATAGCCGCTTTCCCTGTAGATTTCTATCTCTGTTCGCAGCGCCTTGAAATACTCCCGGCATAAAGATTCGTCGAAGAGCACACGATTAAAGGAACAATAAGGGCAGAGATTTTCACAAAAAGGGATATGCACATAGAGGAGACGGCGAGGAGACCCGGAGCCTTCGGGAAGCGAGACTGCCTCGTCGACACGAAACCGCATGGCCTTCGAAAACGCCCTTCTGGCCAGTATAGCTATAAATTTACTTATCACTATATCCGATATTACTCCTGCCGCTGAAAGAATGGGGCAGCATATCAAGGTTTGTAAAATTATTCAACGCCATTGAAATAAAAGCCCTGTAATGCTATAAGCGGGGAGCTCGTAGAAAGTTATTTCCCCTTCTCCTGGCAGGAGGAGATGAAGGGGAAGGAGAGTTTTTCTAATTTTACGATGCTATCATAAATGATGGTTTCGTAAAAAGTTGATTTATTTCTCTTTCGTCATTCCGGGCTTGACCCGGAATCCAGTTTTTTAAGCAGTTCTGGATACCGGCTTTCGCCGGTATGACGTCTTGGGGGACTTTTTACGAGCCCATCATAAATAGTGGCAGGAGAGAAAACATGGCTACAACGGAAAAACTTTACACACTCTGGGGCGACAACAAGATCAATGAAGAGGAAATGCGTCTTTTGAAACAAAAGACAAAAGATATTCCCGTCCCTTTCAATGCCGAAGGGGAGAAAAGCATAAATACGCTGGTGTCGGCCTTTCTGAAAAGGGATGACGCCCTCGGTCTCGCCGCCCCACAGATAGGAATCAGCAAGAGAGTGACCGTCTTTAAGAATAAAGACTTCGACAACAGGAAACCTGTCAATACCGAGACCGATTACGATGTGCTCGTCAATCCGAGAATTACACAATTCAGGGGTGAAAAGGAAAAAATGATGGAAGGATGCCTTTCATGCCCATATATCAATGTGGAGGTGGAACGATACACCGAAATAAAGGTAAAAGGCTATGACAGGAAAGGTCAAAAGATCAGCAAACGTTACACTGGGTTTCTTGCCCGCATCGTTCAGCATGAAATCGACCATCTGGATGGAACACTTATAGTAGACAGGGGGAGCTGCGTACAATATCCCAAGGAAAAAGCGGCCTTCTTCGATTCCATCTTTCAAAGTTAATCATAACACTGTCAAACAAAGCAGGTCCCTGTCAGATGGCAGGAATTATGCGGCTGACGGCTGGCTTTTCACCCTTCATGGCGACATAAACATGCCGTTCCCATTCTTTGTTTTCGGCAGGATAGTCTTCCCTGTAATGAGAACCCCTGCTTTCTTTTCTCTCAATGGCTGCCAGGGCAATGGAGAGGCCGGTAAGAACCGCGTTGCGGCACTCGACGATTCTGTAGAGTTCATTAATGTTTCGAGCACGCAGCGATTGAACAGCACCAGAGATATCTCCTGTTTTCTCAATCCCTTCTTGTAAAGAGGCTTCGTCTCGGATGATGCCCGCCTTTTCCCAGAGAACCTGCTTCAGGTTTTCCATTGTTGCGAAGACCTCTGATCTTTTATCTGCCCCTGTGTTCAAGAGCGCGTTCCATTTCCCGGCACAATCCTTCACGAGGCCTTCGAAATCTGAGATGATTGTTGTATCTGCTATTTCCCGAGATGCCGCCCTGGCCGCACAGCCGCCAAAGACGAGGGCTTCGGAATAGGCGTTGCCACCCATTCTGTTTGCGCCATGAATGCCACCGGTGACCTCTCCCGCTGCAAAGAGCCCCTTTAACTCTGTATGCCCATCGGCATCGATGAGAATGCCACCCATGGTGTGATGGCAGGCAGGAGCAATTTTCAGCGGCTTCGTGTCGTAGGATGTTTTCTTTTTATAAAGTTCAAGCAGATCGTCACTTAAGGGAAGCGTCGATCTGTCGGCCTGCCGCATGTCAAGGATAATAGCTCCGTCAACATCGTTCCCCATTTTTATTTCCCTGAACAGGGCCTGTGCCAACTGATCCCTCGTTACCGTTGCGATAAGCCTTCGGGGCAGACTATATTTATCCTTTAGATCCTCCCCGCGCCGATTAATAATATTCCCAGCATCGCCGAAATAGGAAGGAAGGATCATTCTGGCACGACCAGATCCAGCATATACCAGCGGATAGAACTGGACAAATTCCATATCCATCAACTCCAGACCGGCCAGCAGGGCCAGAGCATATCCATCCCCGGTAGCTCCCGTGGTATTATCGTTCCGGGCATAGATTGCCCCCGCGCCTCCCGTCGCCAGAATGACGGCCCTGGCTTGAAATCCGTACCATTCACCATTTTCCTTATGAAATCCCACTGCACCCCGGCAGGTTTTATCCGTTACCATCAGATCGGTTATCATAATATTTTCCACGCACCGGATATTGGCACCGCGGACGGCTTTTACAAGCGCCTTTGTTATCATTGGACCACCGACCAGATAGGGTGAAAGGCAGCGGAATCCGGTATCATGAAAATGCGCCTTAAGCCCCAAATTCACAAGTTCCTGTACATCTGACCGGGCATTGTTGACAAAACGCTCGACCAGTTCCCGATTGTTGAGCATGCGACCGCTGTTAAGGGTTTTCTGCATATGTTCTTCGGGGCTGAATTTGTCGGTGGAAACCGAGAAAGCGCCACCCCCAAGTGTTGTATTGGTGGCCTTGCCTACTGGATATTTTGAGACTACGATGCATTCTTTACCCGCCTTTGTCACTTCCAACGCAGCCTTGAGTCCGGCTATTCCGCTTCCGATGATTAACACGTCCGTGTCGATTCGATGTACCTTCACACATTCTCCTTCTGCTATTGTTTTACTGGTCCCTCACGAAAGGAATTGGGCGCATTCCCTCTGTATCTGATCAACGATCTCCTGGAGCCAGGCCGTACCGATGGATGATTCTTCTATGCCAAGGGATTTAATAGTTGCGATGTAATCCTTCTCTCCCCTATCGATTCGCTTTTTTATGATATCGCAGAAGGCGTCACGTTTTTCAACTGCAATATCTTCTTCTCTCTCGCTTCTCAGGCATTCCTCAATCTTTTCCCAGTTCTCCATAACTTTTTTCTGTCGCCCAATGAGTTGCCTAACCCTTTCACCTTCTGCCATCTCCCGGGCTATCTTTATCGATGTATCCATTTTGTCGGAGAGGGCCTTAAATCTTGTGAGCCTCTCTGTGACGGCCATGTCAAGTTTACCGAGAGAGCCTTCATGGAGGGCCTTCCCCTGATCACGAATATCAAAAAAGATTTTTCTTATGTGCCGATACCACTCCTTCAGAGCAAGCAGATTGGCAATATAGAGAATATTATTTTCTATCCTGCGGTCTATATTTCCGTAATAGCCCGCGAAAAAATCTCTTTTGGTGAATGCCGACTCCCTATCACCGTGGATCAGTTTGCCCCCTTCGGGACTGTCTCCGCGAAATATCACTCCTGCAGCTATTACCGTTCCGTAACCGATTCTTGCCGGTCCAACGAGACCACCCTGGCCGCCCAGAAAAACGGGTGGTTGATTGAGCATGACACCGCATGGAACATCTCCAATAAGTGATGCGGTTGCCTTGTCCTGATTCGGGGTATAGTTGAAGTGTATGTAAGAACTTCCAACCTCGCTATGATCCCTCCTGCTGGTGCCTCCAGCCATGAAACAGTCACAGAAATTCACAAGACTGCCGATGGTAACAAAGGGGAAGAGGATTGTCTGCTTCAGTCCCACCGTGTGGCCACCATTTGCCTCTTCCTCCAGGATGCAGCCTTCTCTCACATGAGCGCCGTAACCCATAGAAGATCTGTCAAGAAATACCGCCTCTTTAAAAAAACCTCCCTTCAATTCCACGTCCGATCCCAGTTGGCAGTCTGACAGCGTCACAGGAGACTCAAATCCCAGTTTCGCGCCGGGACCAATAAGTGTACTCTCGCCGTAAATCTTTGTCCCGCTGTAGAAGACCACGCCGGAACCGGATATGCGGTCGATATCGACCTCGTCACCTATGTCAACGGAGTAAGGATTACGGATATGAACACCTTTTCTCATGAGTTCCACGGTCTTTTCAGACAGTGTTTTCAAATCTTTCATTTCTCATCTCCATTCAGATTTTTTTATTGTCGAAAAGCCCTGCTTTTGCTCTCAACTCTCGCATGGCAGAGGTTCGTGACGCAGGAACGTTACGACTTGTTTCGCGAAGGCAAGGGGTCCTCCAGTTGCATCTTTTTTATCGTAATCAAAAGGGCCGTCAGGGCTGCCTGTGTCATCCCGGGTATCCGCTTCGCCTGTCCTATGGACGTTGGGTTTATTTTAAACAGCTTAGCCTTCAGTATATTGGAGAGACCGGGAACGGAGTCATAGTCCATATCTACAGGAATTTTTCTGCTTTCCTGTGCCTTGAACTTCTTTACCGATTCCTCCTGTCTTTTGATGTAACCCTCGTATTTCGCCTTGATCTCTATCTGTTTTTTGACAAACTGGTCGGGAATCTCTTCCCACCCTTCCAGTGACTTCAGATCATCATAGCCGAGTTCCGGTCTTTTTAAAAGATTGTACAGCGTGACGGGGTTTTTGATGGCGGCTGTTTTCATTTCAGCCAGCAGCTCATTGATTTTCGGAACAGGATAGATCTTTTTCTTCTGGAGCCTCTCGATACCGTCATGGATCAGGTTGATTTTCTCCTCCAGATCCCTGTACTGGTCATGGTTTATGAGTCCCAGTTCCCGCCCTTTCCCCATTAATCTGATGGTGGCATTGTCTTCTCTGAGAATAAGACGATACTCTGCTCGGGATGTAAACATCCAGTAAGGCTCCTCCACCCCCCTCGTAATCAGATCATCCACCATAACTCCCATATAGGCCTCGGATCTGTCGAGAATGAATGGCTCCCGTTTCTGGACGGAAAGAGCGGCGTTAATGCCAGCCCATATTCCCTGGGCCGCCGCTTCCTCGTAGCCGGAGGTGCCGTTTATCTGACCGGCCAGGTAAAGACCTCTGATCAATTTCGTTTCCAGTGTCTGCTTGAGTTGAGTGGGATGCACGAAATCGTACTCCACGGCATATGCGGAACGCATGATTTCCGCCTCTTCCAGCCCTGGAACGGAGTGAACAAGATCCTCCTGCAGATCCAGAGGAAGACTGTTCCCCAGACCCTTGGCATAGATCTCCTCCGTCTCGAGGCCTTCATGCTCGAGAACGATCGGGTGCCTTTCCTTATCGGGGAAGCGCATCACCTTGTCTTCCAGCGAGGGGCAGTGTTTGGCGCTGACACCTGTAATTACTCCCGAATAGAGTGGCGATTTCGAAATATTGTCCCTGATTAATCGATGTGTTCGCTCTGTTGTGACGCTGAAATAGGAGGGCAACCTCTCTTCCCGGACTTTTTCTGTAGTGAAAGAGATGGGTTGAGGATCGGGATCGCTGTCCTGGCGTTCGAGGATGGAAAAATCTATGGTGGAGGCGCGCACCCGGGGTGGCGTCCCCGTCTTCAGCCGCCCCATTTCAAAGCCCAGCTCCTTCAGATTTTCCGCCAGGGTTATAGAGGCAATCTCTCCGGCCCTTCCCGCGTGATGTCTGGATTCCCCCACGTGTATGAGGCCGTTTAGGAATGTCCCGGCCGTGATTATGACACTCTTTCCCGCGTAGAAAAATCCCGTATTATCAATTACGCCTGTTACTGCTCCGTCCTCGACGACGATTTTTTCTATGAGTCCCTGGCGGACGGAGAGACGCCTTTCGCCCTCAATAACAGTTTTCATGGCCAGGCGATACAACTGCTTGTCGCACTGGACCCGTGTGGATTGTACCGCAGGCCCCTTGGAGCTGTTCAGAAGTCGGAAGTGGCAGGCCGTGCGATCGGCAATCTTTCCCATCTCGCCTCCCAGCGCATCGACCTCCTTCACAAGCTGGCTCTTCCCAAGTCCGCCGATAGCGGGATTGCACGACATGAGGGCCATCGAATCGAGGTTGATATTGAAGAGCAGGACGCTGCATCCCATGCGCGCCGCGGCAAGGGCCGCCTCGCATCCGGCGTGGCCGGCGCCGACTATGATGACATCAAAATCTTTAGACATATTAAGTTGCACCTGGAATATGATGGTCCCGTAAAAAGTAAAAACAGTATCATTCCGGACTTGCAGACCGTGTCTCAATGTCATTGCGAAGGAGTGAAACGACTGAAGCAATCTCATATACCATAGATAATACACAGATTGCCGCACTCCCT
>JAFGPZ010000126.1 GCA_016935935.1 Deltaproteobacteria bacterium | reverse complement strand
GCACGGCCATGTAACCCTTTCAAAAGCCCGTGAGAGGTGAAAATGCCGATCTCTCTAAAGCAATGTCTATTTTTGGGCATATTTATAAGTGGCGGCGATCAACGTGTACATGTTACAAAGGGTTTATGTTTTATTAGAAAGTTGAACGCCATGTCTCTCTACGCTGAAAAAAGCTCCATACTTGTTACCTGTGCCAGGGAAATTCCACCATACCTCAGGGAGGAAATTACGTCGATGGGGTTCCCCATTTTATCCGAATTTACCGCAGGTATCGAGACTGAAGGAACCATAGAAGATACCATTAAGCTAAACCTGTGCATACGGACCGGTCAAAGGGTCCTATATCTAATAAAAGAGTTGACGGCCCACGACGCCGATGAGCTATATCAGGAAATATCAAAAATTGCCTGGGAAAATTATATATTAAAGAGTGGATATTTTACCGTCACATCATTTGTAAATAACCCCACAATCCAAGACTCGATGTTCGCCAATGTCAAATGTAAAGACGCCATAGCAGATCGTTTCTTGAACATATTCGGCGTAAGGCCCGATTCGGGACCCGATAGGAAGGGAATAGTGATCTATCTCTACTGGTCAGAAAACCGCTGCAGTGTATACCTTGATACCTCGGGCGAACCCCTTTCGAGACGAGGATACAGAAAGATTCCCCTCGTTGCTCCGATGCAGGAAACGCTTGCCGCAGCTATCATCCTGGCGTCGGGCTGGAGCGGTGAGGGAAATTTCATAAACCCCATGTGCGGAAGCGGCACTCTCGCCATAGAAGCGTCATTGATAGCGCTAAACAAAGCTCCTGGACTCCTCAGAAACAATTTCGGCTTCATGCATATGCTGGATTTCGAAAGATCGGCATGGACAAAACTCAGGAATATAACAAACAGAAGGTCAAAAAAACAATTTGCCGGTAAAATTATCGCCACTGATATAAACCCCAGGGCCATCGATGCCGCCCGTAAAAATGCAAAGACAGCCGGAGTGGAACATCTCATTGAATTTCACGTATCAGATTATTCCGACACACCGGTTCCCGCAGGCTTCGGCGTCGTTATGCTCAACCCGGAGTACGGCGAAAGGATGGGCGAAATCGAGAATCTCAAAAAGACCTACAGGGGAATAGGCGATTTTTTTAAAAAGAAATGCTCCGGATACATGGGATACATCTTTACAGGAAACCTTAAACTTGCAAAAAACGTGGAACTTCGGACGAAAAGGAAAATCCCTTTTTACAACAGTAATATCGAATGCAGGCTTCTGGAATATGAACTCTACGAAGGATCAAAGAAGACCAGGCGATGACTATTATAGACCCTTTTCAGCCATATAATGTGCAAGATCTGCAATGCGGCACGAATAACCCCACTCGTTATCATACCACGCCACTACCTTGGCCATGTTTCCATTTAACACCTGTGTAAATTCAAGGTCCACGATGGATGAGTGGGCGTTTCCCATGAAATCCGATGATACGAGCTTTGCCGACTCGCAGGCCATGAATCCCTTTAAAGATCTTCCGGCCGCATTTTTTAAAACTTCCCGCAGATGTTCCGTCGTGGTCCGCTTTGTCAGCTGAGCGGTAAAATCAACGACGGATACCGTCGGAGTTGGAACTCTCAAGGAGTAACCATCAAATTTCCCCGCCAGTTCGGGTATGACCAGGGCCAGCGCTCGAGCTGCCCCGGTTGTCGTGGGAATAATGTTCTGACCTGCAGCACGAGCCCGGCGAAGATCCCTGTGGGGCAGATCAAGTATGCGCTGGTCGTTGGTATATGAATGTATTGTTGTCATCATTCCTTTGACGATTCCGAAGGCCCGGTGCACTACCAGAACCGGTGGTGCGAGACAGTTGGTCGTGCAGGACGCGTTAGACACAATATGGTGTTTTTTAGGCCTGTAATCTCGGTGATTTACCCCCATAACTACCGTCAGGTCTATGTCGTTTGCCGGGGCTGTGATGATCACTTTTTTAACTCTCGCATTAAGATGGGCGGAGGCCTTCTGCCTGGTTCGAAAGAGGCCGGTGCTCTCGATAACTATGTCAACTCCCTCTTCATCCCAGGGAATCGAAGCGGGATCACGGAGGGCAAAACTCTTAATACGTTGATTATTGATGAGAATATCATTGTTTTTGACCCTGATGTCTGCCGGGAAGATTCCGTAATTCGTGTCGTAATGCAGGAGATGAGCATTCGTTTCCGCATCGAAGAGATCATTAATCGCGACAACCTGTAACTTTTCCGGATATCGTTCCATAACTGCTTTCAGAACTTGCCGTCCAATTCTTCCGAAACCATTGATACCAAGTCGAATCATGATGCCCTCCTTAATTATCGTCTATGCGGTACTTGTGTTCCGCCATTAAATCACATCTAAGCTTCAGTCGTTCATGGTGGCGGGCATTATCGATTGCGATGGCGCTTAGATTTGAGACGGCCTCCAAAAATTTTAGATCCCGATCGGTAAATTTCCAAACATCTTCCGTATAAACCCTCAATACACCAATGGTTTCCTTCTCAACGATGAGTGGAAGTACGAGTACAGACTTGATGCCCTCGGCTTTAGCCTTTTCCCGGTATTGAAAATCATCGTCTGCCTGGGCATTTTCAAGCCAGATCGTTTTTCCTTTTAGCGCCTTTTGATCTACCTTACTTTCTGTGACAACGATCGGTCCTTTATCGACATATGCTCCTGATAATCCATAGCTTGCCCCCATCTCGAGAATTCTGCCGCGTGATGCTAGCAGTCTAAGACTGCATGCCTTGACATTCATTGCCCTGGCCACACATTGGGTGATTTCTTCCAGGACCCGTATCGGATCGAGTGACGCACTAATTACCCGTGCCACGTCATACAAAGCGGCGAAGTAATCCATTTCTTTTTGTTTTACGGTTGCCTTTTTATTAGCCATGCCGTTCCCTCCTCTCTAATTATTCTCTGTCAGGAAATCCCGAAAACGTGAATAAAGCAACTTTATCTCGATAAATCCTATATGTATGCCTCTGTTAGTCATTCCAAGCAGTACCTCTCCAAGATGGGGAATTACAGAATCGCTCAGCTTGGCTATGCCCACGGTGCAAAGGAGTTATGGGTGTCTCTTTCTATGGGTATTGAGACGTTTGTATAATACCCTTTTCTGTCATTCCGGGCAAGCAAAGCGCGACCCGGAATCCATAAAGTATCCGAAAAGACTGGATGCCGGATCGAGTCCGGCATGACGATATTGAAGCAAAGAGGATTTTTCAAAGCTCTCGTATTATTTACCATAACCGTAACTGAGCTACAAGAGATGGCTTAAAATGTCAGAAGGACGTAGCATGTCCGGGGTTGCAAGAAGATAACGGCTGACCCGGCAGGAAGGTACCGGCAACACAGTCTTAGATCCATAAATAGATGGTTTACGGCATCAGAAATAGTATCCCGCCCGAAGTTCCAGCTTGAAGTCGTAAGGCTTTTCCCCGTACTCGCTCTCTGTCGCACCGGTAATAAACATGGCCTTGAGACGCAGGGTCAGGTTTGTGATTCCTGTGTAGCTGATTTCCGGGGAAAGGGAAAAACTCTGATCATTAAGATTGAAGATCGTTGTAATCGCCGGTGTCACATAAAGTAGATCGAAGGGCTCCTTATGTGAAACCCTCATGTACAGGTAATCTCGCATCGGATTCGGCCTTCCATACTGCCCCTCGAAGAGCCGGGCGGCCTTTTTAAGGTTTGTGTCACTCCCCGTTGTCTGGTAGGTCCGATAGGACTCGTGGGCAAATCCGTAAAAAGAGGCCATCTGTCCTTCAGTGTATCCCGTCCCATTCCGATAATATTCAAGGATATAGGTCGTATCTTGGGCTGTAAGGTATCGAGTTCCCAGCAGATAACTCGTTGCGTTGAACTCGACAGGTGTAACCGTTCCGGAACGATCCACCAAATTTGCCTGAATGTCCTTGAAGTATGCGATCTCTCCATGAATTTCCCAATTCGTAGTTACGTTCCTGGAGAAATCGCTTCCGAAACGTGTTGTCCGACTGCCGCCCGTAAAGACCATAAAATCAATATCCGTATCGTAAAGAAGGAGATATAGCTTGGAGGCGAGATTTACGTAATCCTTTTTTCCGAATTCCTCGTTGATGTGTTCGTAGACAGGCTGTAGGACAGGCGTGAAGGAAAGGGTTTTGAGCGGACCTGCAAAGCTCTTCGTGAATTCCGATGAGAGGGCGAAGATTCCCTCCATTCCCACATCGGGGTCATCGGGGTCTTTGGGCCTGTCGATGAAGGCCACGGGATTCCAGGCATAGCCCTTACCCCATTTGAAGGTCTTCTTCCCGGCGTCGATCTGCCAGAATGTCACAGGGTTAAGAGAAAGGTAGCCCTCGTAAAGGTCGGTGTTTTCCTTGTCTCCAAGACGGGAGAGTCTGTAGTCCGTATTGGTCTTGAAATACAGACGCGCAATACCCTTGTCGTAGCTCCCCTCAAGCTGGAGCTTGAAGTTTGCCTCTTCTAATGTATGTCCCAGGTCCTGGTCGGTGAACCTGAAGCGATATACAGCGGAATCTTTGTTGTAAAAGGAGAGAAGGGGTTTGGCCTCCAGATAACCGCCGAAGTGATATGGCTTCTTCTCGATCTCGGACAAGTCAAAACTGTAAGTCTCTGCGGCAGACAGAAAAGACGGCCCAAACGCCAGCGCAAAGAGCACAAAAAATAACAGCGTCAAGGCATTTCGACCGAGCAATAGAAACCGGTTCTTATTCGCTCTTTGCAGGGTTGTCGCTTTCATCTGATTTCTCCGGGGCAAGCGACTAAAGTCCACCGCCAGCAGGCACCATCCTAACGCAGCGACTCCAGATTAGGCATGAAGGTCAGTGTGAATACCTCGTCCTTGAAGTCCCGCTTCTTGACCCCGGCAAAGATCATCACCGATTTGTAGCCCTTGTAGAGGGGGCTGTCCGTTTCGATAACCGCCGGTCGCGTGATTCCACCACCAAAGTCCTTTATATCCTTGAAGTAGATGGTCTTGATGAGCATCATTGCCTCGGTGAGGCATTCAATCTTTGTGGGCAGAACGGTTTTCTTGTCCGCCCAGATCTTCAGACGGTCATAGGCCACGGTCTTGTTCTTTGCCTTGAGTTCAAGTATGTATTCATTGTCCAAATCGTTTACTTTATCGACAGTATATTCCACTGCGTAGTCCAGTTGCAGTATGTCGGAATTGTTGAACACCCCTCCGACAACGGACTGGAGGCTCGTAATACGGATCGGCTTGCCCACATTTGGTATGTAGAGCCACATGTTATCCCCTAGTCTAAGTGTGCTGCGCCCCTTTTCGCTGGCCGGGGCGATAAACAGGGATGCCATCTTGTCGATGCCTTTCTTGACGGTAAAGAGTGTAAATTCCTTCCTTTTGCCATCTGGTTCTATATTGATAAGTTTCCGGTAAGACTCGTAACTTTCCGGGCTCAGGTTCCGATCCACCTGCCTGAGCAGCTCGTTACCGTCAATGGCCTGTGCCGGCAGGGCAACGCATAAGGTGAGTATGAAAACAAGTATTCTTAGCATTGATGTCTCCTTTTGTTGAGCAATTTTATTGTAGCTTCGTTCCTACGTTCCTACACATGCCTGAGAGCCGTGATCGGCTCCATCCTGGAAGCCTTAAATGCGGGCTGGAGACTGGCAATTACCGATACGATGATAACTGTAGCCGAGATCAGGAGAATCTCGGTAGGATCAATGGTAGCCTGCAAGACGATTCCCTGCTGTCTGCCAAAACTGTAAGTGATGTTCGAAATGTTCAGTATCCATATAAGGACAATGCCTGCGATGTTGCCTATAATGGCGCCTGCAACACCCATGCAGAAACCCTCAATTACAAAGAGGCTTAGAATTTTCCCGGGAAGAGTACCAATTGCTGCGATAGTACCAATCTCTTTTATTCGTTCGTAAACTGCCATGATCATTACATTCATTATGCTGATCAATACGATGGCGATTAACATGAGTTTAATGAAAAAAGTCATTATATCAATCATCTGGGCAATGTTAAAGAAGGGAGAAAGATTTTCCCATGTATGCAACTCAAAAAGAGGCTTGCCTTCCTTGTTAACCTCCTGGGCCAGAACCCCGTCGAGCCTAGATGCCACGGACGCCAGGGTTCCAAAGTCTCTGAGACGGATTGCGTACTCGCTTACCTGCCTGTCTTCCATCCGCAACACCTCAACTGCGTCTTCCAGGACAACATATCCGTCACGGCCACCGGGGCCTGTGGCGCTTTCCATAACTCCTGTGACGGTGAACTGCTTGCCATTCACTGAACCATCGGCGTTGGTAGCTACTATAACCACCATGTCACCTGTCTTGACCTTCATCCCCCGAGCCAGTAACTCAGGTATGAGTATCCCTCCCTGCCGCAGTTCATTGCTGCCTTCTATGACACGATCAGGAAGAAGGGGAACTGTCTTGAATTCCCTGCCCGGATCGATAGCCGTAAGTCGAATGCTGGATGTTTCCGTAAAATTGCTGAACATTCCCCCGAATTTAATCCGAGGTGAGTAGGACTCGATCTCAGGAATGGAATCCAGCATTTTTTCCAGTTTAGTAATTGCTTCTCCTTTTAGATTAAGATTGAGTGGCAAGGTCTCTATGGAAGCGACGAAACCTTTTTTATGAATCTGCATATGACCGATCATCGAATCGGTGACCTGCCCAATCATCATGTTCTTGAAGGAACTGGAAACGGAAACGAATGTCAGGACAAAGACCACACCTACCGTGATCAAAGATGCCGTTAAAAGTGTTCTTCTCTTGTATCTGAGAAGGTTTCGAATCGCTATTTTAAAGAGATTTCCCATTTCCGTTTCTCCCTTTATTCTGTATCCCTTTGATTTCACCATCCTCAAGGGTAAAGAGGATTTCAGCCTCTCCAACGATCTTCTGATCATGTGTCGAGAAGATGAAGGTAGTTTGAAATTCGTCTCTCATTTTTTTCATCAAATTCAAGACCATATACGCCGTTTGATGATCAAGGTTTGCCGTCGGTTCATCGGCAAGAACCAGTTTGGGCTGGGTCACCAGGGCCCGTGCCACGGCCACCCTCTGCTTCTGACCGCCGGATATCTGATCGGGCCGCTTGTCCTTCTGGTCCGCCATTCCCACCGCTGCCAGTAGGTTGGTCACACGCCGTTGCCGCTCCGCAGGTGCCACCTTCTGGACCATCAGGAGGGGGTATTCGATGTTTTCGTAAACGGTGAGCACCGGCAGGAGGTTGAAGTCCTGAAAGATGAAGCCGATGTTCTTGCCCCGGAACTCGGCGCTGGACTTGCGGCCCAGGTCAGCCACATCCTCACTAGCAACGGTCAGGAATCCTTCCGTAGGTTTGTCGAGGCAGCCAATAAGATTAAGGAGTGTCGTCTTGCCACTCCCCGAAGGACCAATGAAGGAGACAAAAGAGGCAGGCTCTATCTCGAAACTGACATCCTTAAGGGCCCGAACTACCACCTCGCCCACCTTGTATTCTTTGCCGATCTGCTGTGCAGCAATCAGTGCCACTGTAGATCCCCTCCTTTTTGAATTCACCTTTGAGATGTCGGCTCGTTGATCAACCGT
>JAFGPZ010000125.1 GCA_016935935.1 Deltaproteobacteria bacterium | reverse complement strand
GCGGAGAAAGGTATTGGTCCCGACAGATTATTAATGATGGTATCCACCGATGAAGAGCATCATTTCGCCAACTCCGGTACGACACTGCCGGAATACTGGAAGGAAGCTGAACGCAGCATAAAGAAATGCAATGACGCGGGTATGAAAATGTGCGGCACGGTGAGTACCATATGGGGCAGTCCCATATCGGGCGCAACGGAGCTACAAAAGGCTGTTGACTTTACCAAGAGATGGTTGGAAATCGGCGCTTTCGACATAGAACATGCCGATCATGACGGTTCCGCGTCAGCGACTGAGGTTTACAGGTACTTTTCAATGGTATTGGATCAGATACCTGTTCCAGAGCTTCATCTGGCACATTTTCATGAAACCAAGAGGGTTGCCTCTGCGTCCGTCCTGGCTTCGCTTCAAGCAGGTATAACGCGCTTTGAAGGCACAATCGGAGGGCTGGGCGGACAGCCGAGTAATTTTCTCGATGATACACCTGTCCGGGGTACCGGCGATTATTATTATTCTGATCCACGCTATGTCGGGCTTATCTGCATAGAAGATCTTATCGTCATGATAGATGAGCTTGGAATAGAACACGGCTATGACGTCGACCGGGTGCTTAGACTCGGCAGGCTGATGGAAAAAACTGTGGGAAGACGCCTTCGCTCTGAAGCGGTCATTAACGGTCGAACAGAAAAGGAAGGTCATATGGAATTCGCCCGTCTCGGGCTACATCCTAAGAAGGAAAAACGTGGTGAAAAGCCTTCTCAGGTCTGGCCTGAGGATTGGGCGGAGGAACTGCGTCTTCCTGATACAATTACAGGTTTGCAGGAGTAACCTTCGTGAAAATTACCAGATGAAAGAGTGTGATGGATAACCATTATATAATGAACAATATTTGGCGGAAGTGGAAACACGACAAGTATATGAACTATGTGAACGAAATGGAGGAGTATAGAATGAGAAAGATGACCATTAATACCAAAATTGCAGTAGCATTTTTTGCAGTAATCGTGGCGGTAATGATACCAATGACAAGTTCCGCAAAAAAAACTTTTATCTCAATCGGAACAGGCGGAACAGGAGGAGTTTATTACCCGTATGGAGCTGCAATGGCCAAGGTGTTAGGAGATACTTTGCCTAATGTGGAAGTAACGGCCGAATCCACGGGGGCATCGGTTGAGAATTTCCGCCTTCTCAGTAATGACGATATTCAGATTGCAATGGTCTTTGCGAATGTCGCTTTTGATGCATCTCGTGGGCAGGGCAAGTTTGAGAAACCGATCGATTTTAAGGTGTTGATGACGATGTATCCAACGCCTATCCATGTTATCGTACCGAAGAAATCTTCTGTAGAAAGCATATCCGACCTGAAGGGGATGCGAATCGGCGTCGGGTCTCCCGGGAGTGGAAACGAAGTTATTTCAAAATTGTTACTCGGGACCTATGGCATCACATACGACGATTGTACGCCGGAGTATTTATCCATCGGTGAGATCATGAACGGCCTCAAGGATGGAACTCTCGATGCAGGAATTTCATGTACGGCATATCCGACGGCAACAATCATGGACCTCGCCATATCAAAACCCGTACGTCTCATACCAATCAACGCCGAGGAAGTGAAGAAAATTCAGGAGAAATCACCCTTCTTTTTCAGTACGAAAATTCCCGACAATGTTTACAAGGATGTTGAGGGAGTGGAAACCGCCGGTTTTGGAAATCTGATGGTTGTAAGATCTGACATGCCTGAACAACGCGCTTACGATATAGTTAAAGCCCTCTTCGAGCATAAAAGCGACCTGGAAGCGGCACATCGTATCGCAAAACAATTGACGCTTGAGACCGCCGTTGAATCTGCAGGATTGCCGCGACACGATGGTGCAACAAAATACTTCAAAGAGAACGGCGCTATCAAATAGCTAATGAAGACATATATTCGTTCACAGTTTCTCATATTACTTGTTTTTTCTATGTTTGTTTCCACTTCCGCCTATGGACAAGCATACGAATTACAGATTGAGAGGGTGCGCGATAAAAGAATCCTGTGGACACACAAAATTGAAAAGACAGACGAATTTTTGCTGAAGTATACGCATTCAGTGGATGGAACACCGGTAGAGGAACGCTACCGGTGTGGTGAAGATAATGCTATTATTGTTGATAATACACGCTTTAAAATGATCGGTGCCGGTATCGAATTTCATCCTCATGCAGGGATTTTTAAACTGGATGATGGTTGGATCACAGTCAGTCAAATAAACAGACGAATAGAACGGTACCTATTGAGAGTTGGAAAAATAGCAAGACCGAAAATCGTTATTCATGATGAGACGGTTGACTTGCTTAATATAACAAGTAATGGGGATCTGCTTGAGATCAAGATCACGGGAAGGGACATGGACTGACATGCAAAGCAATGCGACTAATAATCCAATATTAAAGATGACATCAGGGATTGCTGCAATACTCGCTATAGGTCTCGGTTTATTTCATCTGTACACTGCGTATGCAGGATTACTGACGGCCATGTGGCAGCGGTCGATTCATATTACCGCGATAATGATGATAATTTATCTGACTGTTTCATTCATAGGAAAAGATGCGCGTCACGAATCAGTGGGAGAGCGAATAGTAAATATCTTCCTTGCTCTGGCATCACTTGCCGCGGGTCTTTACATTATTATCAGTTTCAATGATCTCCTCAATCGACTCGGTAATCCCAATGAGATGGATATCTTTTTTGGAGCAATGTGCATAGTTCTTCTCCTTGAAGCAACGCGCCGGGCAATAGGATGGCAGCTTCCTCTTATTGCCATTATATTCATCGTATTTGCCTATACAGGTCCATACTTGCCTGGTTGGTTTGCTCATAAAGGTTTTTCAACGCCCAGAATCGTATCTCACTTATATCTGACAACGGAAGGAATATTCGGTCTTCCCCTGGGAGTTTCAGCATCATATATCATGCTTTTTGTGATTTTCGGGCAGATTCTTGAGAAATCCGGTGGAGGTCAATTTTTTATTGATTTTGCCTATGGTATTGCAGGACGCTCACGGGGAGGTCCGGCCAAAGCGGCTATTGTGGCAAGCAGTCTTTTTGGTACTATGTCGGGAAGTTCAGTAGCAAATGTTGTTACGACAGGAACTTTTACAATACCGCTCATGAAGAAAACGGGATACAAGCCATTCTATGCAGGGGCGGTTGAAGCGGTCGCGTCCAGTGGTGGGCTGATAATGCCTCCTATTATGGGAGCGGGAGCTTTTGTTATGGCTGAAATTACGGGAATAGCTTATTCCGACATCGTCATTGCGGCTTTTCTGCCTGCAATACTTTTATATTTCTCTATCTTTGCACAAGTGGATTTCGAGGCGGGAAAAGAAAAATTAAAACCCCTCAGCAAGGAAGAACTCCCGAATTTGAAAGAAGCTCTTATGAAGAGGGGTCATATGATGCTCCCACTTCTCATCCTGATTTATTTCCTGATGATCAAAAGGACGTCACCAATGCCCGCAGGACTATGGGCGGTTGTAATTACAGTAGCGATTGGCATGATAAAACCTCTAACGCGAATGAATCTGAAGGGATTCTTTGGGGGGCTCATAAATGCGGGAAAATCGATGATGCCGGTAGCAACAGCCTGTGCCTGCTCCGGACTTATAATCGGCGTTATCAGTCTAACCGGTGTCGGCTTAAAATTTTCCAACATCATTGTTGAGATAGCCCAGGGAAATATAATAGTTGCTCTCGTACTGGTGATGATCTCAACAATTATTCTTGGTATGGGTGTGCCACCCACTGCATCATACATTGTGATGTCGACGTTGGGTGCACCCTCTCTGGTTCAAATGGGCGTCCCAATGCTTCCTGCGCATCTCTTTATTTTCTATTTTGCAGCATTCGCAAACATTACACCGCCGGTCGCTCTGGCTGCCTATGCTGCTTCGGGAGTAGCAGGGTCTAATCCTATGAGAACAGGGTTTCAGGCTTTCAAACTTGG
>JAFGPZ010000124.1 GCA_016935935.1 Deltaproteobacteria bacterium | reverse complement strand
GCTTGAGCATGAAAGAAATATGGGATTTGTGACATAATTCTCCTCATCTTGAGAGAATCAAGGGACAACATGAATATAATTTTCATTTTCTTTTCGGGAAATAGATATACTGTCCCTCGAATTGCCGGGCGTTGCAAAAACACTCTGGAACGCGAATTCTTCATCCGCATGACCCGGAAATTCGGCAAAAAACGAGAAAGGGAATAGGATTTTAATCTTCTAAGGATTCGACTGAGTGGAAAACATTGAGGCCTTGGGAAAGGGGCTCTGGAGCATAAGCTCTTCAAAGCGGTTGACCCGTCGCGGGAAAGGCTGGAGGCAAAACCTGCGTGAGGCACCCTGAAATCCGGAAGGCTTTCGGTTTTGATATTTTGATATGAAAGGCTTACTTTGTAATTGCCCAGGCTAAAACTTTTGTAAATAAGCTGTAAATCAAAAATGGAGATAGAATATGGCTCAGATTCAGTTTAAAGGCAAATCGTTTGTGCAAAACCATCATCTGCTCGTCAAATACCATGAGCTGATTCCGAAAAAGGATAAAAGCCTTACAGACAAAGTTAGTCTCCATGACAATCTCATCATCCACGGAGATAACCTGAAGGCCCTTAAGGCGCTGCTTCCACTCTATTCTGGGAAAATCAAGTGTATTTACATTGATCCGCCTTACAATACAGGCAATGAGAAATGGGCATACAACGATAATGTCAATTCCCCTATGATGCAGGAATGGCTTGGCAAGGTTGTTGACCGTGAAGACCTCACACGGCATGATAAATGGCTGTGCATGATGATGCCGCGGCTGAAGTTGTTGCGGGAATTATTGAGGGAAGATGGGGTTATTTGTGTAAGCATAGACGACGTTGAATTAGCCCATCTCGTCAATTTAATGGATGAGATTTTTGGTGAAAATAATAAAGAAGAAATAGTTTGTTGGAGAAGAAGGCATAATCAACCAAACGATAAGAGTAAGGCTATATCAAAGGTTGCTGAGTTTGTGGTTATTTATGCAAAGAATCTTGATTGTCTTAAGAAACAAAAGGCGTTTCATGGTTTACCTTTAACAGGAAAATTCTCAAATCCAGACAAGGATCCTAAAGGGGATTGGGCTTCAAAGCCTTGGAAATCCGGTAGCAATCAAACGGGCAGCAGGTACAAGATAACATCTCCTACAGGGAAAGTGCTTGATGAGGAATGGTTAGGAACTGAAGAAACATATAAAGCTTATGTGTATGAAGGAAGAATTTATTTTCCCAATAAAGGCGCTGGATATCCCCGGAAAAAATACTATAAGTTTGAGAGAGAAGAAGAAGGCCAGTGTGCCCATAATTTTTGGGAACATAAAGATTTTGGGTCTAACCAGGAGGCATCAGAAGAAATAAATGGTTTAGGGATTGATTTTGACAACCCCAAGCCCGTTAAATTGGTTCAAAACATTTTTACAATATTTTCAAATGAAGATTCTTTTGTTCTCGACTCTTTCTCCGGTTCAGGCACAACTGCCCACTCGATACTTTCCCTCAACAAGGAAGACGGAGGCAATCGCAAGTTTATTCTTGTCGAATGCGAGGATTACGCCGACGAGATCACGGCGGAGCGTGTTCGCAGGGTTATAAAAGGCGTTCCGAATGCTAAGGACGAAAATCTTAAAAAAGGGCTTGGCGGAACATTCAGCTATTTTGAGCTTGGCAAAGCCATTGAACTGGAGAGCATTCTTTCGGGTGACGAATTGCCGACATATGAGGACCTAGCCCGGTACATTTTTTACACGGCGACAGGCGAAGAATTTGATCCGAAGGCCATGAATGAAAAAGAGAGCTTTGTCGGCGAGAGCAGAAATTACAAGGTCTATCTTTTTTACGAGCCGGATATTGAAAAGCTGAAAAATATCGCTTTGACCTTGGAGCGCGCAGAATCCATTGGGAAGCCAGGAGAGAAGAGGCGGCTTGTCTTTGCGCCGACGAAATATCTGGATCAGGCACACCTGGACGAACTGCGGATTGACTTTGCCCAGCTTCCCTTTGAAATCTACGAGCTTGCGCGGTGAGATATGGAACTTAAAGAATACCAGATACGGGCACTGTCAGAAGTGAAGGCCTATTTTGAGCTTCTGGCTAACTGGCGTATGAAAGCCGAGCAAATCCCGGAGGCTGAAATAGATTTTCCGACCAAGGCATGGGAAAAGACCACCCCGCGGAAGAGTTATAAACCACGCAAAAACGGCATCGGCGAGCCGTTGCCGAATTTTTGCCTCAAGATACCCACTGGCGGAGGGAAGACCTTTCTTGCGATCAAGATGATCGACCTTACCAATATGGTCTATCGCAAGGAAAGAACGGGACTCGTCCTCTGGATAGTGCCCACTACACAGATATACCGTCAGACAATACTAAGCCTGAAAGATCGTGATCATCCCTACCGTCAGAATCTCGATGTGGCAAGTGGCGGTCGCACGGTTATCCTTGAAAAAACAGACCGCTTTTCTCCCCTGGACGTGGAAGAAAATCTTGTCGTTTTAATGCTCATGCTGCCTTCCGCAAATCGGCAAACCAAAGAGACTCTCAAAGTTTTTAAGGACAGCGGAGGCTTTCAGGACTTTTTCCCTGCTGAGGATGACGTGGAGGATCAAGAAAAGGTTCTTCAAATGACCCCTAATCTGGACACCTACGAAAAAGAAAGTGGTTTTTGGGGAAAGCAGATCAAGACCTCACTGGGTAATACCCTCCGAACTCTGTCACCGATAATCATCCTTGATGAAGGTCATAAGGCATACAGCGAAGGGGCGCAAAACACACTGCGCGGATTCAATCCCTGCATGATAGTAGAGCTATCCGCCACGCCCTCTCAAAAGAGCAATGTTCTTGTTGATATATCCGGCAGAGACCTTCATCGCGAGGAGATGATCAAGCTCGATTTGCATGTAGTCAACAAAGTAAGCCCGGACTGGAAAGACACTCTGTTGGCAGGAGTAAACAAAAGAAATGTACTGGAAGAAAAGGCCAGGGAGTATGAGGCCAATTCCGGCAACTACATACGACCCATCTGTCTCATCCAGGTTGAACGGACAGGAAAGGACCAGAGAGGAACCCGCTATATCCATTCTGAGGATGTCCGGGAACACCTTATAAAAACAGTGGGGATTTCCGCCGACGAGGTGGCTGTTAAGACAAGCGAAAAGGACGAGCTTAAAGAAGTTGATAATATCGGTGGATTGATGGATCGGGACTGCAAGATTCGCTATATTATTACAAAGCAGGCTCTGCAGGAAGGATGGGATTGTGCCTTTGCCTATGTTCTGGTTATCCTGACAAATCCTGCTTCCAAAAATGCCCTGACACAACTTGTGGGACGCATACTTCGCCAGCCCGGCGCCCGGAAAACTAAGATTAGAGAGCTTGATGAGAGTTACGTGTTTTGCTTTAAGCAGAAAGCAAGCACTCTATTGACGAATATAAGAGATGGTTTTAGCAGGGAAGGACTCGGAGATCTGAGAAGCCAAATCATTCCTGATATGGAAGAAGATGGAGGTGGCGGAGAGCAACCGGATCGTTTAATAAAAATCCGGGAGAGATTTAAGAAGGCGGCAAACAGCACTATTCTGCCGGTCTTTATGGTGCGAAATAAAGAGGTTTGGAGGCCTGTCAACTATGAGATGGACATCGCTGTGAAAATACCATGGGATCATGTCGATCTTGAACCGGTTCATTCACTTCCGCTTTCCATGTCCGAAGAGAAGGACATAGAGCACATCGCCACTCTTTCCGGAGACATAAGAAGAGTAATCGAGGAAAAAGAGGCAATAATGCTGAAGGAGGGCGGCATTCGTGTCGATCCCGTTTTTATGACCCGTCAGATCTGCGATATAGTGCCGAATCCCTGGATGGCCTACGAATTTGCTCAGGCTGTGCTTGCGCAGCTGCGAGAAAAATATGATCATAAAATCATTGCCGGCAATTTTGTGTTTATTATCGAAGAATTGCGAAAACAGCTTGGCCGGGAGAAAGACAGGTTGTCCGAGAACATCTTTCAGCATATGCTTGGCTCAGGTCATATGCGGTTCCTGGTTATCGGAGAAAAATTTGATTTTACCTTTCCAAAATCGATAAAAGTGAAGCCTACAGCCAAGACTTTGAATCGCAAAGACGGTCAGCAACTGGAATTAAACCTTTTTGATTTTGTTCCCGAAGATGAGTTCAACGAAACCGAAAAGGCCGTTGCCTGGTATCTTGAAGGGCAGAAGAGGCTTTTTTTCTGGTACCGGAACCGGGCAAGACGCGACTATGCTATTCAGGGCTGGCGAAAGTATAAAATATACCCTGACTTCATCTTCACAGCCAAGACTTCAGAAGAAAAGGACGCTTACGAGCAGGTATATGTGGTGGAAACAAAGGGTCTTCACTTAATGGGCAGCGAAGATACGGAGTATAAGCGAAAAATGTTTTCGATATGCACTAAAGAAGCCGAATCAAGAAGCTGGAAAGAACTGGGCACTATAATGAAGGATAAAGTATTGCGATTTGAAGTTCTTGCCGAAGATGAATGGCAGGCGAAATTGAATGAGATGTTAATGGCTTAAGAGGTATATGAAAATTAAACATATTACAAACAGGACGACAGATAGGGGCGGGGCCCATTCCCATTATTGGCAGGAAAGAGAAACAATCAAACATGGAAAGAGAGGTGTCTATTATGACGGAAAAGAAAACGCAGCAACCACCGAAGCCGACGATGAGCAATACGAAAAAGGAAATGCTCGATGCCTATAACGTGCTTTTAAAACAGCTTCAGGAACAGAGGGAGGCGGAGTTGAAGCCTGAGAAGAAAATTGAAGAGAAAAAGGAGAGAGAGGTCCTTGAGGTTGCAGAATCACTGTCGTCGGAAGGCGTTGCCAGGGGGATCAGTAACCTAAAGCTCGATATGAGTAAAACCCTTACAGAGATTTCGGATAAGCTGGAAGAAGAGGTGCACAAACTGAATGGCATCCGGAAGGCTATTGGAATCAAGGAAGAAGAATTAAAGGAACTGTACGAAATAGAAAAGTCGGCGGCCACACTTGCCGCTCTTATAGAAGCTCAGAACCGGAAGAGGCAGGAATACGAATCTGAACTGGCCGTGATGAAAGAAAACCTCATGAGAGAAATTGAAAATACACGCTCGGATTGGGAAAAAGAAAAAGAACAGTATGAGATGGAAATAAAAGAGCAGAGTGCCGCTGAAAAGAAGAAAAGAGAACGGGAGAAGGAAGAATTTCAGTATGCCTTTAAGCGGGAACAGCAGCTTCTCAAGGATGAATTTGCTGATGAAAAAGGAAAGCTTGAAAGGGAAATTCAGCTCAAACGGGAACAGATGGAAAAGGATCTGGCGGAAAGGGAAAAGGCGATAAGCGAAAAAGAGGAGGAACTGAATAAACTGCGGGAACAGGTGAGCGCCTTTCCCGGAGATCTTGAAGCAGCTGTCAACAGAGCCGTGAAGGAAACAACGGAAAGAATAACAAAAGAGGCCACCGGCAAGGAACAACTGTTCCGCAAGGAATTTGAAGGCGAGAGGAAAGTGTTTACCACCCGCATCGAGTCGCTTGAAAAAACGGTTGAAATTCAAACCGAACAGATTTCAAAGCTCTCCGGACAGCTCGAAAAATCATACCAAAAGGTAGAGGATATCGCGGTCAGGGCGATAGAAGGTTCTTCCAACCTTAAATCTCTTTCAAATTTCCAGCAGATGATGGCCGATCATGCGAAGAAACAGGAGTGAGGTTGGTGTAGAACATGGTAATTTTTGTGACAGGCGGGGCCAGGAGCGGCAAGAGTGATTTTGCCCAGGATCTGGCGGAGAAACGGGAGGGGAAGAGGCTCTTTCTGGCGACGGCCCAGGCCTTCGATGATGAGATGCGCCAAAGGATTGAAAAACATCGGGAACAGAGAGGAAAAAAGTGGGATACACTTGAGGAGCCGATCCATCTTGGAAAGGCGCTGAGGTCAGCGGCGGGCCAGTATGATACGGTGCTTGTCGATTGTTTCACCGTCTGGATGTCCAACCTTCTTTTTGAATATCCGGATCAGAAAGAAAAGATATCAGAAATTGTGGATGATTTCTTTTCGAGTATGGATGAATTTAAAGGAACGATTCTGATCGTGTCCAATGAGGTTGGTTCAGGAATCGTTCCCGATAATAAGCTGGCCAGAGATTACCGCGATCAACTTGGTTTTCTTAATCAGTCTGCGGCGGAAAGAGCGGATGAAGTATATCTCCTCTGCTCAGGTATCCCCGTCAAGATAAAGCCGGAGAGAAAGTGAAGGATTTACGGAAGATAATAGATGGTGTCAACCCGCTCAGTGAAGATTGCATAAGACGGGCGCAGGACAAACTGGACAACCTCACTAAACCCGTTGGAAGCCTGGGCAGGCTTGAAAAAATCGCCCGGCAATACTCGGCAATCAAGGAAGATTTGAACCCCTCAATAAAGAGAAAATTGATAGTGACTTTTGCCGGAGATCACGGAGTTGTCGCGCGGGGTGTTAGCGCCTACCCTAAGGAAGTGACAGTTCAGATGGTTCTTAATATGCTTGCCGGCGGGGCCGCCGTTAATGTTCTCGCACGCCATGTCGGCGCGGAGGTAATTGTAGTTGACATTGGAGTGGATCATGATTTTGAGCCGCGTTCGGCACTGCTTATCAGAAAGGTCGGCTACGGGACGCGTGACTTTACCGGGGGGCCGGCCATGTCACGCGACGAGGCCCTGAAATCCATAAATGTAGGCATCGATCTGGCTGCCCATTATGCAGAGAAGGGAGTCGATATAATCGGCACCGGAGAGATGGGAATCGGCAATACAACTCCATCGAGCGCCATATTGTCCGTCATGACAGGTATCGCTCCCCAGGAAATTACAGGTATGGGGACTGGCATAGATAACAGGACACTTAGGAACAAAATCGACAGTATAGAAAGGGCCATAGATGTTAACAGCCCGAAGCACTCTGATCCCGTCGATGTCCTTGCCAAAGTGGGGGGATATGAAATCGGCGGGATTGCCGGTCTCATTATCGGAGGCGCCGCTCACCATATACCGATCGTCGTCGATGGTTTTATCTCAACGGCGGGCGCGCTGATTGCCGTGGCGCTGAATCCGGCGATAAATGACTATCTCTTTTACTCTCATCTGTCCGCCGAAAGAGGGCACAAAAAGATGTTCGAACGATTGGCCAGGGAACCCATTATGAATCTCGACATGAGGCTGGGCGAAGGAACCGGAGCCGCGGTTGCCATTTCACTCATAGAAGCTTCCGTAAATGTTATGAATGAAATGGCGACATTTGAATCTGCAGGTGTGGACAGGAATATAGAGCAATGAAGGGATTTGTTACGGCGCTTCAGTTTCTCACCATCATAAGGATCTCGAAAAATCATGTAATATCGGAAGAACAACTGGGCAGCTCCATGGCCTGGTTCCCCCTCGTCGGCCTTGTTATCGGCCTGATACTGGCAGGCGTGAGGTTTCTTCTGGTCTTTGTCCTTCCCTTCCCTGTTGCAGATGTGCTGGTAATTGCAACGCTCGTAATCGTTACAGGTGCTCTCCATCTGGATGGTTTTGCCGATACGATCGATGGTCTGGCAGGTGGAAAAGACAAAGAAAGGACTCTCGCCATCATGAGGGACAGCCGAATAGGTTCATTTGCGGTGGCCGGACTGACGCTTTTATTGTTGTTAAAGGTTTTTGCCCTCATTGGCGTGCCTGAAAATGTGAAGATCAAGGCCATTATTATAATGCCCGTTCTGGGGAGATGGTCGACGGTACAACTGGCGTCCTTCTTCAACTATGCCAGATCGGGAAGCGGGACGGCCCTTGTGTTTATTCAATTTGCGGAGAGAAAAGAATACCTTGTCTCTACACTTATAACAGCGGCGATATTGATAGGTTTCCTTCAACTAAGGGGGTTGGCGGTAATGCTTCTTACGGCAGCCGCGACGCTTTTCATCGGGTTCTTTTTCAAAAGGCGCATCGGAGGGGTGACAGGGGATATCATGGGCGCATCCTGCGAATTGAACGAAGTTCTGTGTCTATTATTGATATGCGGACTCTTCAATTAGGATGGCGTCGTAAAAAGTAAAAAACAGCGTCATTCCTGCGAAAGCAGGAATCTAGAACTAATTGATATTACTGGATTCCGTGTCAAGCACGGAATGACAAAATAGCGCAAAACCGACTTAATACGAGAGCATCATGGGTGGTTTGAGGAGGATAATCTAAGTTTTTGTTATGACTAATCTGAAAGAATGGAAAAAAATACTCACTTTTTTTGCGTTGGCTATCATGATGATACCATCGGTCATCTTTGGCGCTAATTACACCGATGAAATTGGACGGAGTGTCACCATAGAGGAAAACCCGGGAAGAATTGTGTCGCTTGCGCCCGACATAACAGAAACACTTTTCGCTCTTGGCCTGGAAAATGAGGTTGTCGGCGTTACCCTCTTCAGTAATTATCCGGAGGCCGCCGCTAAGAAACCCAAGGTTGGAAGTTTTGTCAATCTTTCCATCGAAAATATTGTCGCGCTGAGTCCCGATCTTGTAATTGCCACTGCCAACGGGAACAGAAAGAAAACCATTCTCAAGCTGGAAGAAATGGGCATCCCGGTCTATGTGACTTATCCTAAAGACTTTGACGATATATTCAGAATGATAGTGAACATAGGAAGAATCACGGGAAGGGAGGACGTGGCAAAAAATCTTGTTGAAAGTCTGCTGCAGAAGGTCGACAAAATTAGTTCAATGACAGGCACGAAAAAGCCGAAGGTCTTGTTTCAGATAGGCATTGACCCCATAGTTTCAGTCGGCAGGGATACGATCCATAACAGATTGATAACACTTGCCGGTGGAATAAATATTCTTGAAGACGTTGAGATTGAATACCCCCGCGTATCCATGGAAAAAGTCATCATTAAAAGGCCGGAAATTATCGTAATATCGTCCATGAGGAGGGGGGGAGAATTTATCAGGGAGAGGGACAGATGGAATCTGTGGAAGGATATTCCGGCGGTAAGAAGCGGCAGGGTTCACATCATCGATAGTGATCTGACAGACCATTTTTCACCGAGAATCGTGGAGGGTCTGGAGGAACTGGTCAGAGTCTTTCATCCCGAAATGATCGATGTATTAAAATAACGGAAGGATTGCTAAAATATGCTCGATTACTTTTATCATGGCGGGCCGGTCATGTACCCCCTCCTTTTCTGCTCCATCGTTTCGCTAACTATTATCATCGAACGTTTCATATTCTGGATCAGAGTAAAAAGAGGAAGGGACAGAGAGCGGCTGGACGACTTTATGAGCCTGATGGAAAAGGGAAGGCTGGATGATGCGAGAAAAATTGCGGATGGCGTAAGTGATTATGTAATGCGGGTCATGGTCTGCGGCGCTGTTCATCGCGATTTTTCTTTTCGAGACGCAATGCAGATGAGTGCGGATCAGGAAATCGCCAGGATGAGGCGATATCTGCCCATCCTCGACACGATGATCACCCTCTCGCCCCTCCTGGGGATACTGGGAACGGTTATAGGTATCATCTCCTCCTTCAACATGCTGGGCACAGTTGGTGTGGAAAATCCCCGGATGGTGACGGTTGGTATCGCCCAAGCTCTCATTACGACGGCCTTCGGTCTCATAATTGCCATATGCAGTCTTATTCCCTACAACTATTTTCTGTCTAAGATAGAGAAAGCAGCGTCGGAGATGGAAAAATACGGTACAAATCTTGAGATTGTATTTGAGAAGATTAAAAAATGAAGATTACCAGGAAATACAGCAGTAAGGCCAGAATAGAGATGATTCCACTGATCGATGTAGTTTTTCTCCTCCTCGTAACATTTATCTTCTTTGCAATGTCCATGACGATCCACAAAGGAATACCCGTTGATCTCCCCGGCGCGGGTACGGCGCGGGTGGATAAGAGCGAATTTTCAGAGATTACGGTGAATAGGGGTGGCATAATATTTTTAAACGGGGAGGAGGCGAGCATTCCGGTTCTCCTTACCCGTTTAACGAAACTGCGCCAGGGCTCACCAGATATCAGAATAATGATTTCGGGAGACAGCGGATCCTCCTATGAGAACATTATTTCCGTTCTGGATGTTGTAAGAAAAGCCGGAATTTCCGGTGTTTCGCTGGAGACGAAATGGGAATGACCTTCAGAAAAGATCTCCTTATCGCGGCGTTTATTGCAATTGCGGTACACGCTGGAGCGTCTCTTATAGCGACTCACGAGCGGTCTATACTTCCTCTTCATAAGGAAAATATAAAAAGAAATCTTGTGATATCTCTCGTTTCCACATACAGGGAACCCGAAAAGTCGCAACCCTCAGCGCACAGGGAAGAGGAGAGGGTTATAATCAAGGAAAACGATCTGAAAAAGAACAATTTTCCAGTGAAAAAAAGCGTACAGCCAGTCAAGAAGAAAGCCGCATACAAGCGGCCTGTCGACACAACGGGGGATAGAAAGTCGACTTCCGCACCAGTTGTCGAGCTTCAGGAATCTAAAAAAACCGTGAAGATGGAGGTGAGAGGGGAGTCTGAACAGACCGAAGATGCTGTCGAAAAAAAGGAAGAAACACCCGTCGTGTCAGAGCCGGGAGGGGAAATAAGAAATACATCGCCGGCAATGCCAAGATACAGCGAGAACCCGCCGCCCTCTTATCCATCCATTGCCCGCAGGAGAGGATACGAAGGGCTGGTGACACTATCCGTCGAGATTCTGGAAGATGGTACTGTGGGCGGTCTGAGCATTAAAAAAACTTCCGGCTATTCCATACTTGATGATGCCGCCGTAAAAACTGTTAGAGAATGGAGGTTTAAGCCTGGATATTACGGAGATAACCCCATTTCCATGTGGGTTGAGGTTCCAATAAGATTTGAGATCAGGTAAGGAAGAGACGCATTGACCGATGGTACATATGTGTAGTAAAATCCTTTCATCTTTGCTGTGACTGTGCCCGGTATTGATGCTGATTTTAAAAAGAAGCATTTATTGGTAATGGAGGGGAAATACTGATATGGAAATTTCCAAAATGAAGACGAGGCTTGCCGAAATCATTCTTGAAAAATCATTCAAGTACAGTGATGATCCGCCCTTCACCCTGGTATCGGGCAGGAAGAGCAATTTTTATTTTAACTGCAAGCCTACCATGCTCGATCCTGAAGGGATGAATCTGATCGGCAATATAATTTTCGATATGATAAAAGATTCCGAAATCACCGCCATCGGCGGGCTTACCCTTGGCGCGGATCCGCTGGCCTATGCTACATCTCTCATTTCCTTTCAGAAAGGCAGGGCGGTAAAGGCATTTATCGTAAGAAAAGACGTAAAGGTTCATGGCACGAAAAGTGCCGTAGAGGGCAATGTGATACCTGGTGAGAAGGTGGCGATACTTGACGATGTCATTACAACCGGGGGTTCAACAATAACGGCGATAGAAAGGGCCTGTGAAATCGGTCTCGATGTGGATCGTGTTATTGTGCTCGTGGATCGAGAAGAGGGTGGAAGGGAAAATATCGAAAAGCACATAGACAGAATAGATCCCATCTTTACCCGGACGGACATAATGAAGATTCATGGAGGATACATAAAATGAGAAACAATATAAGGGTGTTTTTTTCTTTGAGTTTGATCCTTGGTATCCTTTTGGGGATATGGGGACTTTCCTGCGCGGAGGATCTGGAAATAATTTCTGTCGCGGGATTTAAAACGGACACAATGAAATCGGGGGCCCCCGAAGGCTGGAAATTAGAAGAGAACAAAGGGATCCCCTATCTGAAGCTGGAAAAAGAGGGAGACAGATTCGCGCTCCATCTAAAAAGCGACAAATCATCGTCCTTCGGTATAAGGAAAGAATTAAAGATCGATCCGGCGAAACATCCCTTCCTGAACTGGAAATGGAAGGCAGTTAAACTTCCCCTTGGAGGAGATGTAAGAGACAAAAACAGGGATGACCAGGCAATTCAGATCTATGTTGCCTTTGAAGCCACGGGATGGCCCGCGAAGCTTAACACGCCAGTTATCGGCTACATCTGGGATAATGAAGCCCCCAGGGATACCGTTACTAAGAGCCAGCAGATCCTCGCAGACAAAGTAAGATATATTGTTCTGAGGGACAAGAGCGATGATCCTAACGAATGGCATTGTGAAAAAAGAAACGTAGGCGAGGACTACAAGAAACTTTTTTCCGATATCGATGACGGCAGATTGAGGAAAATAGAGGGGATATCGATATACATCAATTCACAGCACACGGAAAGCGAAGCGGAAAGCTACGTCTACGATATATTTTTCAGCAGGCAATAGGGTTATATCTGATGGTCTAATCCTTATCGAATACGCAACAATAAAAGGTAGCAGATAAAGGTACCCGCTAACAGAAAGATTCCCGCGATGGCGAAACTTGAGAAAAAACCTAATTTACCGATCAGATAACCCATGACAGGTGTCAATAGACCACCACTTTCCTGTCCACTGAAGTGGTAAAGTCCCAGGACTGTGGAACGTTTTTTCTCGGGCGCTGTGACAACAATGTAATCAACCGACGCTGGCGCTCTGACAAAAACAATTGTTCCCAGGATGAGAAGAAAAAGGGCAAGAAAAAACCCGTAAGGCATCAGTGCAAAAAGAATGATAACCGGTCCCGCGAGGAAGCAGGTGGTTACAACCACTCTTACGCTCCCCAGACGGTCCGAGAGGTAGCCGCCGAGGGGGCTGGCCCATATGCCGGCGGAGTAGAGGAGCGCAAGGGACAAAGCCGCCGTCTT
>JAFGPZ010000123.1 GCA_016935935.1 Deltaproteobacteria bacterium | reverse complement strand
GGGAACAGCCAAGGATATTGAGAATATCAGAATTTTTTTTCTGTATCCGACGAGATACATATAGGAGATGGAGAAAATCATTGAACTGACTAGAAATCCTAACCATTTCATTGTAATAACGTAGGCGGCGCAAAGTGAAACCGGCATGAGCAGCCGCAACACTTCATCACTTGATGATTTCGTTACCTTTCCTTCTTTCTCCCGGAGTGTCGTGAAGAAGAGGACTATGCACGCAAGGATCATGCAGGTAAGTATGATCTTGGGCCAGATACCGGCGCCGACGTCCTTAAATTGAGCCGATGTAGGGATACAGTCGGCAACATAATAGAGATAGATCGAGGCAATAAAAAGTACACCCGATATGGATAAGTCCACCTTTTTCAAAGGATTACCCCTCCGTTTTTGATTACAGACAATGAATGGGAAGGCAACAGCTTTACCGAAGCCTCCCCACTTATTGTTGACGCTATATCAATTAGTATAAATTATTTAACCACCTTGTATCCCAGTTGCTGCAACACCTCACCATAGATGTCATATTCCTTCTTCGCGTAGGATGAAAATTGATCAGTACCCATCCATCCATCGATGAAATGCATCCATACCTTTTTCTGATAATCCTGGTAAGCTTTACTTTTAAAGGCCTCTCTGGTGGCACACTCCAGGTATTTGACTATTTCAGGAGGGGTGCCCGCCTTGATTGCAAGTCCACGCCAGCGTGCCATTGGAAGGTCTATATTCAGTTCTTTTGAGGTAATGACATCTTCGAATCCTTCCAATCGCTTGTCAGCAAAGGCGATCAGGGGCTGGTAGATCCCTCCCGTGATAAAGGAGCGGACATCACCTGGTTCTTCCAGCAGGATATCTATATGGCGACCGGCCAGAGCGGCATACCTTTCTCCCGGGTTTGTGTAAGGCATGAGCTTGAGCTTAATTCCTGCCTGTTCCAAGATAATTGACAGCATAACCTCATCGATTCCCCCTGCTCCTGCCATGCCACAGGTAATAGTTTCCTCGGGATGTGCCTTTACATAGGAAATTACATCCTTGAAGGATTTGAAACGTTTATCCTGTTTGTGAGCAAAGAGCATCTCCGTTGCATACTGGCCACGCATCAGGTAGACAAGATCTTTGTAGCGATAGTCGGTACGTCCGCCTACCATGCCGATCAGTGTATCGTTCGTTAAGAAAAATATGGAGTAGCCGTCAGCCGGAAGACTCATATAGTGAGTGAGTCCGGTAATAGTTGCGGCGCCTGGCATACAGGTAATCTTAATTTGTTTGCCCAGCACCTTTTCGAGGGGCTGAGCGATTGCTCTGCTGAACTGATCTGCGCCTCCGCCGGTGCCCCAGGGGACTATTATCTCGAGCGGCTTTGAGGGGTACCCTGCCGGTGCCTTGCACTGTGCCGGTATCACCTGTGGACAAATAACGAAGATAAATGCGATGATTCCAATTACTGTGATTTTTCCATACCTTCTTTTCCTCATATTTCTTTCTCCTTTCATTTTTTGACTATATATAAATAACTGAAGCGTTGAAAGAGCTGCCTATTTCGGGGCATTACTACCTCCCATATCCGAATGGACTAAAGGAGAAATGATTTTGTAACCGCTATTCATTCTGTAAAATGCGAGGATGATACAAAGTCAACCCTTTAACATTACCTCCATAACATGCTGGCCACACAGTCAATAGCATTCATTTCTTTTTGTCAAGTAAAAAATATTTTAATGTTATGATATATGTTATTTCAGATATTATGTAACTTACGCTACGATTGGAATGCAGGGAAGTCCCTCTCAAATCAAAGAATCTGCGCAGTGTTCCGCATAAAAAACATCTTTTTTATCTTGACGCTTTGTATATTGTTCTGATAGTTCGCTGACAAGTTATAATTACTGGATAGTGCGAAGGTTCACCAGTATGCTGCGTGGGGGAGCGGAACCACCTACGTGACAACTGGTGGGATAAAATTTGAAAGGATTGAGGATATGGATGGATTTTTCAACACAGTACTCCACGTCGATGTTACCGAGAGGTCGTTCAGGGAAGAGACCATCGATGATGAGATCTTCAGAAAATATCTGGGGGGGAAAGGACTGGCAACTTATCTCCTGCTTAACAATACAAAGGCTGGTGTCGACCCTTTGTCCGAGGGTAATGTCATAATTTTTCCTACGGGTCCGGTTATGGATACGAAGCTCTTCGGATCATCCAGATTCGCAGTGGTTACCAAGTCGCCTCTTACAGGCATCTATGGTGAGGCTTATGCCGGAGGCAAGGTGGCCGGACCACTCAGCAGAACCGGCTATGATGCCATTGTAATCAAGGGGATTTCTGCAGATCCGGTTTACCTGGAAATCACCAACAACAAGGTGCTCTTTCACGATGCTGCGCACATATGGGGTAAGGATACCTATGATGCCGAAGATATAATTCGAAGTGAGGTGGGGGTAAAGGGCGCCGAAGTTGTGGTGATAGGTCCGGCGGCGGAAAATCTGGTAAAGTTCGGAATCATTGCTAACAACTACTGGCGATCGCTGTCCCGCACCGGACCGGGAACGGTGATGGGATCGAAAAAGATTAAGGGGATCGCATTCTATGGTGATAAAGTGAGGAAGGTGGCTCATCCTGAACTCCTGGATGAATTTTGTAAGGAGACAAAGGGCAGGAGTAAGGAGGACCCAAGGATTCCCAGGTATGTCAAAGAGGGAACATTGCAGTCGGTGACGCTTACCAACGAGGCCGGGGCCTTCCCTTCGAAGTATTGGACCACGGGTACCTATGATAAGTGGAAGAATCTCAATATCGACGGTCTGAGGGCAAAGTGCAATGTAAAGGCTGCAGCATGCCCGAAGTGCTTTATTGCCTGTGCGAACCTCTCGGAGGTGGTAACGGGGAGACACAAGGGGTTGAAAATAGAAGGTCCTGAATTTGCAACCGTCAATGCCTTTGGCGGCCAGTGTCTCATTGATGATATAACTGAAATCATCTATATCAACGATATATGCGATCGTCTGGGAATGGACACGGTGAGCGCCGGCAATGTCGTTGCCTTTGCCATTGAGGCAGCGAAGCGGAAGCCGATAGGATTAACCCTTGAATATGGTGACGTTGACGGCATCGTCGAACTCTTGCATAAAATAGCACGCAGAGAGGGTATCGGAGCCGTTCTCGCCGAAGGAGTACGATACGCAGCAAAAGAATGGGGACTTGAGGAGCTGGCCATACATGTGAAAGGGCTTGAGGTGTCTGATTACGAGCCTCGAGTATTGAAGGGGATGGCTCTTGCCTATGCAATTTCAGACAGAGGCGCCTGCAACCTGAGGGCGACTGTGTATGCTCCAGAACTTGCGGGTAAGATAGCACCTGAGGCGATTGAAGGAAAGGCAAGGGAGGTTTTTGATCTCGAGGATCAGCATGCCCTCTTCGATGCCTTGATTCTCTGCCGGTTTTTCCGAGGGCTCTATCATTGGGAGCACATCGGACGAATTATTCATGCCACAACGGGGATGGATCTTAACAAAACGCAGTTGCAGGAGATTGCATCGAATATCGCCAACAAGACCAGGGAATTCAACATTCGCGAGGGGATGACCACCGCTGCAGACACTCTTCCAGAGAGATTTTTCAACGAGAAGCTGGAGGATAGCGGTAAGGGTATTACAGAGGACGAATTCATGAAGATGAGATCAGAGTATTATGCCTTGAGGGGGTGGAACTGATCCTCCGGCGGACTGGGAATCTGCGGAATAGTTGAAAGGAAATAGGGGGCTAGATTTGACTAAAAAATAACAAATCACCATAAGTTCAATAATGAAGATATGAGAACAACTCGAGTCTTTCCCCGAAAGTGACCCCGGGACCACTGTCCGGAACTTCCCTGGATTTAGCCTCCTCTAAGGGAAAAGGTCCTGAATTTATGTAATTCTACGCTCTATCTCTCGCATCAACTTTCTTTGTTCCATATAAAGAGAATGAGCTTTTTCCAAGGTTATTTCCTCGAATCGTATAACATTTCCGGGGATGGCCTGGGCAACCTTGGGAATATCCGTGGAAATAACGGTGGCAATTTTAGTATAACCTCCCATGGTCTGTTCGACCAGCAGGATGATCGGTTGCCCGTCGGCTGGAATTTGAACGCTGCCGGAAATACTCGGATCGGAAATGATGCTCGCGGGCATATTCTCTTTTTGCCTAATTGAAGGTCCCTGGAGCCTGTAGCCCATGCGGTTCGCACTGGTACCGATCGTAAACTCTGATTGGAAGAACGTAGCGAGCCCTTCCTCATGGAAAAAGTCGTCCTGGGGTCCCGGAATGGCTCGGAGAAGGATTTTCGAAAGATAACGGGGAATCAACGCTGAAGGAAGACATCGTGGCACATCCAGCAGGGTGCCTTCGCTGCAGCACAGGATGTCCCCTTTCTTGAGCGGACGGCCGTGGTAGCCCCCCAGTGTGCCGCCCACATAGGTAGAACGACTGCCCAGTACTTCAGGAACCTCGATGCCTCCGCTTATGGCCATGTAAGCGCGGCAGCCACTCTTCACCTGCTGTATTTTCAAGATGTCGCCGGGCGAAACCCTGAAGGACTTCCAGCAATTAACGGGCTGACTGTTCAGCGTTGCCCCCATTTCAGCACCAGTGAGAGCGACATCTATTTCTCTTAGAAATGTAAGACGGGGACCGGTAACGGTAATTTCCAAAACGGCTTTTTCTTCAGGATTTCCCACCAGCAGGTTGGCCACACTGCCGGCAAGGGAATCAAGAACCCCTGACACGGGGATGCCCATTTTTTGATAGCCGAACCGCCCTGTATCTTGAACCGTGGTGTACGAACCCGGGGTATTCACTAAGAAAGCATCCATTATTTTATCCCCTTTTTCGCCAACCGACGGTATTCTTCCGGTGATATGGATTTGAATTTTATCCGGTCCCCGGCTTTGTAAAGGAAAGGATTGGAGCGTTCCAGATCGAACAACTTTAATGGGGTACGACCGATCAACTGCCAGCCTCCTGGGCTGGTTACGGGATAGATCCCCGTTTGCTCGTTGGCAATTCCCACCGATCCCGCAAGAACTTGCGTGCGTGGTGTTTTCTGTCTTGGAGTGTGAAGCTCTTTGGGAAGTACGCCAAGGTAGGGAAATCCTGGCGAGAACCCGATCATGAATATCTGGTATTCAGTTTCCGAATGAAGACGGATAACATTATCCACTGTCAGACCGTTATGCTTGGCAACGAACTTTATGTCGGGGCCAAACTCTCCTCCGTAACAAACAGGAATCTCAACCCTTTGCGGAGGCGGAATTTCGATTTCCGTAAGTAGCTTCTCCAAAGAGCTCAAAGATTCCTGTAAGGCAGAAGCGTTTGTTACTGAAGGATCATAAACGATCAGGAGACACCGGTAAGAGGGAATGATCTCTATCACACCTGGCGGAGTGTCCTGTTCCAGGCCCATGGCCATGGATATAACTTTTTTATTAATAATGGGATCTATCGTGTCGCCGTATTCCACCAAGAGACCCCGGTCACCCACAACGCTAAGCCTGGGAGTTTCGTACAAACCGTTGCTCATTCTGGCTTCTTTACTCCGGATTTCTATCAATTTGTTAAAATCAATCACATCTCTCCCACAGGCGTCAGGACCATTCCATCGGCCTCCAGCTTTTTCCTAATAGCCTTAACCAGTTCCACCGCCATTGGAGTATCACCATGAACACAAAGGGTTTGAATGTCTAACTGGACTGTAGTTCCATCCACGGCAATCACTTTGCCCTCTTTCGCCATCATCAAAGCGCGTTCGGCAACCTCCAGGGCGTTCCTTACAACCGCACCTGGCAGGCGACGAGACAGCAGTGTACCCTCAGGCGTGTAAGCCCGGTCAGGAAAGGCTTCATAAACGACTTTGAGGCCCACATCACGGGCAATTTTACTCATAAATTTTTCTTTTGCACTGGCCAAAGCTACCCAGATGAGTTCGGAATTCACACTTGCGATGGCTTCTGCAATCGCCCGAGCAACTCCCTCATTCTCAGCAGCCGTATTATAGAGATTCCCGTGAGGTTTCACATGACGCAGACTGGTCCCGTGAATGGCACAAAATGCCTGAATAGCGCCGATCTGATAAACTACATAGTTACGGATTTCCTCCGCGGTACAGTCCATATTTCTGCGTCCAAATCCCAGCAGATCTGGATATCCTGGATGTGCGCCAACAGCGACATTATTTTCAACCGCCAGTTTTACTGTCCTGTCCAGTACCAGTGGATCTCCGGCATGAAAACCACAGGCGACGTTGGCCGATGTGATATACTTGATAACCTCATCATCCATACCTATCGTATAGGCACCAAAACTCTCGCCCATGTCACAGTTAAGGTCTATTTTTTTCACGATGACTCCTTTCTAAAAAAATGGCAAAAAATGTGGTCAGGCCTTGCAATGCAACATTAGTATGGATCAATTCCTATAGCTTACCAGAAATGTATTATTATAAGATCTGAGACTTATCCCCCCATCATATTTGGCAAAACTGTTACAATTTCGGGGAATACCACAATCGCCGCAAGACCAACGACCAGCAATATAAAAAAAGGTATGGCCGCATAGGCTACTCTCAGGATATCAATGCCGGTCAGACCCTGAATGACGAAGAGGTTGAATCCCACCGGAGGTGTAATCTGAGCCATTTCCACGACTATAACCAGGAAAATTCCGAACCAGAGCCGATCTATACCTGCCTGTTCGATCATCGGCATGATCACCGAAGCGGTCAAGACCACCACAGATATTCCGTCAAGAAAACAGCCCATTACGATAAAAAAGAAGGTCAGGGCAAGAAGTAATTCATAGGGTGACAACTGCAGCTTACCTATCCAGATTGCCAGCATTCTCGGAATCCCGGTAAACCCCATTGCAACCGTCAGAAATGCGGCGCCGGCCAGGATAAAAGCAATCATACAGGATGTTTTTGTCGCTCCCATCAGTCCTTGAAGAAAACTCTCTTTAGTAAGTGATCCTGTGTACCAGGAGAGAAACAGAGCCAGCAGGACGCCGATGGCAGCGGCATCTGTTGGTGAGGCGATACCGGAATAAATCGACCCTATGACCCCAACAATCAGCAGCATTACCGGTATCAGTCTCTTTGCCCGGGACAGCCGCTGCTTCAGAGGCAGCGAGGCGCCTCCAGGTGGAATGGCCCGAGAATGTAAAAAAGCCCACAGAACAACATAACCGCCAAAGAGCGCAACGAGCATACAGCCCGGAAGCACGCCGGCTATGAATAGTCTGGCAATCGACTGCTCCGTTGCTACTCCATAAACGATAAGGATTATAGATGGGGGTATGAGCAGGCCAAGGGTTGCAGAGCCAGCCAGGGTTCCAACAATCATCCTCTCAGGATAACCACGTCTGGAAAGTTCCGGGATAGTCATCTTGCCGATGGTTGCTGCCGTTGCAGCTGAGGAACCAGATACCGCCGCAAATATGGCACTCCCGAGGATATTGACATGAAGCAACCGTCCGGGTAACCTTGTCAGCCATGGAGATAGCCCCGTAAACATATCCTCAGATAGCCGCGAACGGAAAAGGATCTCTCCCATCCATATAAACAGCGGCAGGGCAGCAAGGGCCCAGCTATTGCTTGCCCCCCAGATAGTCGTAGCCATTACCTCCCCAAGCGGTGCTTCGGAAAAAAGAGCCATCCCAGCCATTCCTACGGCCAGAAGGGAAAATGCCACCCAGATTCCGCTACCCAATAGGAAAAACAGAAGAAAAAGCAATATGACAGTGAGGGTTATCTCAGACATCGTCTCCTCCCGATACCCTGGCAACTGGTTGATTGTCTTTTGCCAGGAGCATCTCTCCCTTTTCCACATAGGATGGCACTTTGCCGCGAAGGACGGTTATCAACTCATCCATAAGCGCAATGGAGAGAATAATCAGGCCCAGGAGCAATGCCGTCTGCGGAATCCAGATGGGCACGGCAATCATTCCCGGGGAGAGATCATTGTAGGTAAAGGATTCGTGAGTTAGTTTTGCCATATACCATGTAAAATAAAGGGAAATCGACAGGCCAAAGAGGATGCACCATATTTCAACGGGGCGGTGAAGTTTTTCCGGTAGGTGACTTATAATAAGACTGACTCGAATATGGGCGCCTTCCCGTAGGCTGTAGGCAAGCACAATAAAAGAGGCTGCAGCAAGAAGGAAACCAGTAAAATCTGCATATGAGGGGATTGTCAGGCCTATTGCACTTCCTGTCAATAATGCGCTGATTCGGTCAATCAGGTTGAGCATAACCTGACAGACGACCAGCAAGCAGATAGCGGCGATGCAGCACGCACCAAAACACCCGCTGGCCTTGTATAGGAAATCCAAGTACCTACGCATCCCTCTCCTTTTTGCCCGGCTGCAACTCCAGGATAAGTCGCAGCCGGGGTTGTTCAACTATCTCATTAATAGCGGGTATTTCTATTTTGCCTGGTATGCCTTCAGCAACATTTCACCTTCACTGCCGGCGCTCTCTTTCCATTTTTCGAGCATGGATGCACCAATCTTCTTTAGACCGGTCATGAGTTCCGCGCTGGGAGTTACAACAATAACTCCATTATCTCTGAGGATCTGGGTCTTTTCGATCGTTTCTTTCATGCTCATTTTCCAGCCTCTGATCTCAGCAGCCTTCGCGGCGGTGAGAATTGCATCCTGAGTCTTTTTATCCAGTTTTCTGAAGGCTTTCTTATTCACGACGACGATATTTTTCGGAAGCCAGGCCTGAATGTCTGTGTAATGCGTAACAAAATCCCAGGCTTTAGAATTGGCCCCCGTGGAAGGAGAGGTGATCATCGCGTCAACGCGGCCGGTGGAAAAAGCCTGTGGAATATCGGGGACCTCAACCTGAGTCGGCGCTGCACCGATCAGATTTGCAAAGAGTTCCAATGTGGCATTGTACGTCCTGAATTTTATCCCCTTAAGATCATTAACAGTTTTTATCTCCTTTTTCGTATAGAGTCCCTGAGGTGGCCAAGCTACGGAAAAAAGCGGCATTAGGTCCTGCTTGTCAAGAAGCGCTGTAACGACAGGTCGCTGAGCATTCCAGAGCTTTCTGGCATCATCGTAGTTGGTAGCAAGAAAGGGCTGAGAATCGGCACCGAAAACCTGGTGCTCATTGGAGAGGAGGGAGACAAAGAACTCTCCTATGGGTACCTGTCCGGCACGGACGGCATTTTTTATCTCAGGATGCTTGAATAGCGAACCTGCGGAATGTATTTTTATTTCCATCTTTCCATCAGTTGCCTTACTCACCTCGTCAGCGAATATGGCAATATTCTGAGTGTGAAAAGTCTTGTCCGGGTAGGGGGTAGGCATATCCCATTTTGCACCAATGACATTCACAGTCATCCCCAGTACTACAATCGCTGCAATCAACGCTGCTAAAAAACTTTTGCATACATTCATCTTATTCCCTCCATATTGTTTTATTTTAACATTGCGACTTTTAGACAACACAAGCAACCATAAAGCATTCCTGCAGATTGTTCTTTGAAACAAAAAGGGCAACAAGGACTTCGATTTTTATAGGCAGTAAATCCCTATCACTATATTTTTATTTTATCAATACAAAACAATAGGCTTGTAAAAAAGTCAAGATCAAGTCGAGTATCCCTTTGACTT
>JAFGPZ010000122.1 GCA_016935935.1 Deltaproteobacteria bacterium | reverse complement strand
CACTGAACCTGGCCGCTGCGGCAGCAATAATATTATATGAACTTTCAATCATGTCAGATAAAATTCGGTCGTAAAAAGTCAGAAATACACCCCCATCCCCTTAATCTCCTCAGGGTATCAAATCAAAAACGCGACTTTCCATAAGATGTATGCCCTCTTTTCGATTCTGCTTTCTCTACTGGATTCCTCGATTCGCAGGGAACACCTGTCTGGCAGAGACCACATCCGTATCCCATGAATCCGTATTGTTTCTCCACGTATTTCTCGATCCCCGGATGAATGTAGGCTTGGCATTTCTCCTTGTCGTGGCCCGCCTCTGTTATGGCTCCTGCAGGGCAGCGTTTTATGCATTCTCTGCAGGTTCCGTCCACATAGAAGAGACAGTAGGCATGATGATTCTGGTAGGGACGTTCCGTGGGAGTAATATTTATACGCGCAATCACTGAACCGCAACGCATGGCTTTCCCCAAGGGAGTAATCAAACCATCACAGAGGCCGAAGGTTCCCAGCCCGGAAGCATAGGCGGCATGGCGTTCCGACCAGTTAGACGCGTGGCCGTATTTCTCCGATGTCCTCCTCTCCCAGAAAGGGGCGAGCATGGGCGCCACCGCTTCGACTCCGGCATCTTTCAGGACATTCACGACATGGGAACGGAGCTTTTCGTTTGCCTCTTCACCAAAGATCCTGGCCCGGGCCCACCTCTCCGAAGGATAATGGGTTTCATTCCTGTTGTCCGCCTTGGTATCTTTCGTCTGAGGTAAAATCCAGCTGATAACCGTAAGTTCCGAAGGTTTTACCTCAATGGAAGGAAAGGTCCTATTGAATATCTCAAGCGGTGTGAGGTGAAATGAAGCAACATACTCTCTGTATTTCTCGAAAAGGGGATCATCTCCCCGTGAAAAGCCTACCAGAGGATTATCCCAAGCACGGTCATTGCTCCTGTTCTTCAGAGTATTTTCGGGGGATCTATTAATAAAATCATGTATAATTTCCTCAACCCATTTTGCAGAGTCCCTTATTTCTCCATCTCTCGCCTTTACCATCCTTTTTTCCTCCAGTGTGTCCTGATTCTCATAATTACCTGCTTACCTACATATAGCGACATCTGTTGTGGTTTACACTATTTGCACCCCCACTCCAAGCAACTTCATCACCCTAACGCTCCTCAATCAAGAGAGAGGAATTTTTCGACCTATTACGAATTCGTCACTTATAATGGCCTCGCAAAAAGTCGGGTTTGTGCTACTTCGTCATTCCGGGCTTGACCCGGAATCCAGTCTTTTCAACCAGTTATGGATTCCTGCCTTCGCAGTAATGACGCTGTTTTTTACTTTATACGAGGGCATCACTTATGAGTCAACGATTCTTTTTATTCAACATCTTCGGTGACATTCAACATTCTCGATTCGACATCTTTCCCCAATTGCTTGCGCAGCAAATCAGGGTCGGTCAGGGGAGCCCGGCAGGCATGCCCCTGGCACAGATAAACAGTCGGCCTTCCGTCCACCATGTTTTTATCCTTAAGAAGAGCCAGTCCGGACAAAGCAAACGGATCGTCAGGATCGAGGGCAACCGTCAAACAGTTTGGTTTCCAATTTTGCCAGATTGTTTGCAGGAATTCGTCCACGACCGGACTATGGCGAGGCCCTATAAAGGCGATTTCCCGGGGAGGCTCAAGATACATATCAAGAGCACAGAGCCAGTTTCCGAACGAAGGAGGATAGCCGGACAAATACTGACTCACTGTCTGTAAAGACCGCACGGCTGTTACGGTCAAATGTTCATCTGTGGTGATACGTGAAATCTTGAGAAGAGCCACAGCAGCTGAGGAAAGTCCGGAAGGCATTGCTCCATCATAGATATTCCGGGGACGTTTAAAGAGCGCCTGATGGCATTGATCAGTGTCGTAAAACAACCCTGTCGATTCATCCCGGAAGTTTTCGAGCATAAAATGGGTCATCTCTATCGCGGACTTAAGCCAACGTCCCTCAAAAGTGACCTGATGAAGAGACAATAAACCATCAATAACCAAGGCATAATCGTCCAGATAGGCATCGATCCGGGCCATACCACCCATGAAAGTATGTTTGAGACGGCCTTCAGAAAACAGAGATTCGAGCAGAAAAGAACCACAGGCTGCAGCCGCCTTAAGGTAGTCATCGCGTTGAAAGACCAAAGCGGCCTCAGCGAGAGAAGCCAGCATCAATCCATTCCAAGAGGCCAAGATTTTTTCGTCCCGGGCAGGCTTAACCCGCTTTTCACGTTCTTCAAGCAACAAGGCCCTGGCTTGATTTAACTTTTCAAATTCAGTCTGAGAAAATTGACTTGCTACATGCAGAATGTTAGCGCCCTCAAAATTACCGTCCTCAGTTACTCCATAATATTCAGCAATTTTAGCGGCCGTTTCCGAGCCTAACACCCTTCTTAATTCAGCGTATGTCCACAGGTAGTAAAGACCTTCGCGGCCTTCACTGTCGGCGTCCTGTGCGCTGAAAAAGCCCCCCTCGGGCCCGGTCATTTCTCTTAATACATAATCCAGGATAGACTCAGCGGTAGCACGAAAGAGCGGCCTGCCCGTCACCAGATAGGCATGTAAATACAAACGGCTAAGCAGTGCATTATCATAGAGCATTTTCTCAAAATGCGGCACCAGCCAGCTTTCATCGGTTGAATAGCGATGAAAACCGCCGCCAATCTGATCAAAAATACCGCCCCATGCCATTTTTTCAAGGGTTAAAGTAAGCATGTCAAGAGCATCTTTATGATGAGTGCGGCAATAACATCTAAGGATAAATTCCAGCACCACGGGCTGAGGAAATTTGGGCGCTCGACCAAGACCGCCATTTACATCATCAAACTCTTTTCTGAGATTTGAATAGGCTTTGTCAAGGACATCCAGGTCAAAAGATCCGGAGCCTTCGGGATTATCAGCTTTTCGATTAAGGGTATCAATAATTTCTTGAGCAGCCTGGTCAACCACCAAGCGGCGGTTACGATATGTATCGGCAACGGTCTCAAGAACTCTGGGAAATCCAGGCAGGCCTCGGCCTTCTTCAGGTGGGAAATAGGTCCCACCATAGAAAGGTTTTCCTTCGGGTGTTAAAAAGACAGTGAGCGGCCAACCGCCGCTGCCGGAAATTGACTGGACCGCTTCCATGTAGATAGTATCCAAATCCGGACGTTCTTCCCTGTCAACCTTGATGTTTACGAAGTTTGCATTCATCAAGCTGGCAATTTCCGGATTTTCGAAAGACTCATGAGCCATAACATGGCACCAGTGACAGGCTGAATATCCAATACTCAAAAGTATGGGTTTGTCTTCCTTTATGGCACGGGCGAGAGCTTCATCACCCCAAGGGTACCAATCCACGGGGTTATAGGCATGTTGGAGCAGATAGGGGCTGCTCTCATTTATTAGACGATTGGGTGCTGCTTGATTGAACATACAATTGTCCTTCTGTTGTGTAATAGACTATTTCTTTATTGTTGACAAGAATGAAAATAGCCTCTAAAAACACTGGCTCTCGCAATGAGTAGATAGGACTACATATAAATGGACAAGAAAAATGTGCTGATAGGCCTAAGCGGTGGTGTAGACAGCGCGGTCGCGGCGGCCATTTTGAAAGAAGAAGGTTTTCATGTAGAGGGCTTCTACATGAAAAACGGGTTCCCCGGAAAGTCGGAAAATGCAGCACGCAACGCTGCAGATAAATTGAATATCCCCCTTCATATAGAGGACATGACCAACCTCTTCAGAAGAGAGATCGTGAGTTATTTTTTCAGGGAATATGTAACAGGTAGAACGCCTAATCCCTGCGTAATCTGTAACAAGAAAATCAAGTTCTTTTCACTGATGAAAATGGCAAAACAGTGTGGTTTTTATTATATAGCTACAGGCCACTATGCGCGCATCGTAAATCTTGGCGGAGAAAATGGTTACAGAATACAAAAGGGTGCCGATATAAAAAAGGATCAATCCTACTTTCTCCACCGTCTGAGACAGAGAGAGCTGAAGCGGATCATATTCCCACTTGGTAATAGCACAAAGGAGAAGGTGAAAGAGAAGGCCTCCGCGATTGGTTTTGTTTCCTTCGCAAAAAATGAAAGCCAGGAAATCTGTTTTATACAGGGCAGCTACAGGGATTTCCTCAAAAACTTTTCTGAAGAGCAACTGCCCCGGCCCGGCAATATAGTAACCACACAGGGTGAGATAGTGGGAAAGCATAAGGGGATTCACACCTTGACTATTGGGCAAAGGAAAGGACTAAGCATCTCCTCGTCTCACCCCTATTATGTGATTGAAATACGTGGGGAAACCGATGAAGTCGTTGTAGGAAGAGAAGAAGATCAGTTATTCGGCGGACTCATCGCCAGAAACATATCGTGGTGTTCACCTGCCTATGCATCTTTAAAAGATATCAAAGCAAGGGTACATATCAGATATCGTCACCGTGGTGTTAACTCCACATTAGTACAGGATAGCAAGGACAACACAGATAACTCAGCGCTTGTCACCTTCGAAGATCCACAGAAAGCGGTTGCCCCCGGTCAGGCGGCGGTCTTCTATCAGGGAGAGACAGTCATCGGAGGAGGATGGATAGAAAGGGGAATTAAAGTTGACTAGGGTGGCTTTGACAACGCTGGGCTGCAAGGTAAATCAGTATGAATCGGCAGAAATTATAGAAGGTCTTAAAAATAGGGGGTTTTCTATTGTCCCCTTCGACAGCGAAGCCGATATCTACATTATAAACACATGCACAGTAACGGAGAAAACAGATTACCAATCGAGGCAGCTTGTAAGGAGGGCGCATCGGGGAAACCCTTCTGCCATGATTGTTGCTACAGGCTGCTACGCCCAGACTGCCCCTGAGAAACTCGCATCACTTCCGGGCATGAAAATGGTGGTAGGAACAGCGGAAAAAAATGAGATTCCACGTCTGCTTGAAAATATCTCAGGATACGGGCGGAAAACCATCGTCAGCGACGTGGCATCACTAAAGGAAAGTCTCTTACCAGTTTCCTTATCACACTTCCCTGGACACACTCGGGCATTTCTCAAGATACAGGATGGATGCGATTCATTTTGCAGTTACTGTATCATTCCCTATGCTCGAGGAAGGAGCAGAAGCCTTCCCGAAGATGCCGTTATTTCACAGATAAAGAGATTCACCGCGTCAAACTACCTCGAAATAGTCCTGACAGGGATTCACCTGGGTTTATACGGACACGATTTTGAGCCTCAAACCAGTCTCATAAAACTCCTGAAGAGGATAGAGAATCTCGGAATCACAGGCAGATTACGTATAAGTTCCATTGAGCCAGCAGAGATAACCGATGATATTATCAGCCATATCAGTGATTCAGAAATTATGTGCAGGCACCTTCATGTACCTCTTCAGAGTGGTGATGACAAGATACTCAAAGCAATGAAGAGAAATTATACATCACGGCAGTTTCGAAATATAATCGAAAAAATCTGCATTGCCATCCCAAAGATTGCCATCGGCATCGATGTTATGGTAGGATTTCCCGGCGAAGGTGAGAAGGAGTTTAACAATACGAGAGATTTTCTGAATAGTATTCCACTTGCCTACCTGCACGTTTTCCCTTATTCAAGAAGGCTCGGAACAGATGCAGCAGAGCTTCCGGGCCAGGTTCAGATGATTGTAAAAAAAGCAAGGGCAAAGGAACTCCGAATTCTGGGAATGGAAAAGAGGAACATCTTCAACAAAAGATTTATTGGAGAGACTCTGCCGGTACTTGCAGAAAAAGGCAATGATCCCAGACTTTTGAAGGGATACTCAGACAACTACATTCCCTTTATTATAGAAGGTGGCCACAGTTCGATAGTGAATCGTATAGTGGATATAAGGGCTAATGGCGCCGTTTGTAATGCCTTGACGGGAAGGATTAAAGCCAATGTTTGAGGACAGGTTTAAAAAACTGAAGACACTGGAAGAATTCTTGTGTTATGAATTCACTGATATAGCCCTCCTCGACGGAGCACTTACACACAGATCCTTTATCAATGAAAATCAGGATATGAAATGTGAAGACAATGAGAGGCTGGAATTTTTAGGTGACGCAGTGCTCCAGCTGTGCGTAAGTGACATATTGATAAGACAATTTCCCTATCATTCGGAAGGTCGACTTTCAAAGCTCAGGGCATCATTGGTAAACGAACAACCCCTGGCCATGGTGGCCCTCGATTTTCACATCGGGGATTTCATTCTCCTCGGCAAAGGAGAAGAGACGTCGGGCGGAAGGTCAAAAAGCTCAATCCTGGCTGATGCCTTCGAGGCAGTTACAGCTGCCATATACCTGGACAAGGGATATAAAAAAGCCTTTTCATTTATTAACAATATTTTTAAACCTCGCATAGAAACATGGGGGAAGGAACCGGTATATCAGGACTACAAATCACGACTTCAGGAACTGTGTCAGAGCAGACTCAAAACCATACCAAAATATGAATTGATGGCCGAGTTTGGGCCTGATCATGACAAGACCTTCGAAATAAGAGTATCTGCCGGAACCATAATATCGGAAATTGGTAAGGGGAAGAACAAAAAAGAAGCCGAACAAAGGGCTGCGGGTTCGGCGCTACAAAAATTGGAAACAACAAAACCGTAGGAAATAAAAGTTGAAACCGCTCATCATCCCCATATTTGTCGTATACAAAGGTTGTCCTAATAGGTGTCTTTACTGCAATGAGCGTATTACTGCCGGCAATAATTCCGGCAGGATAACGGAACTGCAATTCAGAAATATCGTCAACGGTTATCTGAAAACCGCTAAGAATAACAGGGACAGGATAGAGATAGCCTTTTACGGCGGAAACTTTACAGGCATGGACATGAGCTATCAGATCGAACTACTGAGCCTTGCAGAATCATACATAAAAGCTGGATTTATTCAATCCATAAGAATATCGACAAGGCCCGATTATATAGACGGTAGAGGTATAGAACTTCTTAAAAAGCACGGAGTCAAAACGGTGGAAATAGGGGCGCAATCCATGGTGGACGATGTCCTGAACCGTTCACGAAGGGGTCATTCTTCCGATGATGTAAGGAATTCTGTCGAACACTTGAAAAAATCTGGATTTGAAACTGGAGTACACCTAATGGCCGGCCTTCCTGGAGACACAATGAAAGGATTCATCTATACCGTCGAGGAGATTATAAAGCTGAAACCGGACACTGTAAGAATTCACCCAACTATTGTCCTGAAGAACACCGCTCTTGAAGATCTTTACCTCAAGGGAGACTACCAACCGCTGTCTCTTGAGGAGGCTGTTTCTCTCTGTGGCTTTGCATTGTCACTCCTGAGAGGTGCCGACATTTCTGTCATACGGCTCGGTCTCCACATAACGTCAGAAATGGGCACAAACGGGTCTATTGTTGCTGGCCCCCTTCACGCTGCCTTCGGCGCCCTTGTGGAGGGATCTGTTTTCCTTGGGATGGCTTCGCATCTACTGAAATTGCCAAAAATATACGGCAAGGATGTTACTTTTTCTGTCTCCCCTAAAGACGTCTCACGGCTCAGAGGGCTGAAAAACGATAATCTGCAGAGGCTAAAGAACATCTACCAAATAACGAAAATTGATATTACAGAAGATCCTTTTCAGGAAAGAGAATCTATTATTTTAAAAGCCGACGGGGTAAGGTATAGAACAGACATAAAATCGTGCCCTGTCAAAAGAGAGGAGATTTTCCTTAATTCCCTCCATTGATAATAATTTAGAAGTAATATCGAAACTGTAACTCCTGCCGCTCACAATAAATTGCATTTGTGAGAGACAATAAAAAAAAGGGGAACTCGACTTGCATAAATCCGGATTTATTGGAATACTGGGAAAGCCTAATGTCGGCAAATCCACCCTTCTGAATGAGATCATAGGCGAAAAGATCGCCATTGCTACCCGCAAACCCCAGACAACAAGAAACAGGATCACCGGGGTAAAGACTACCGAGAAGGGTCAGTTCATTTTTCTCGACACACCGGGGATACATCATACAAGAACACCATTGAACCGGCTGATGGTTGCCACTTCCGTCAGCACCATAGAAGAAGTCGACATCATACTTTTCATGACAGAGGCCAATTCGGATCTAAACGATGACGATCACTTCATTATAAAAACGTTGGAAGGGGCGAAGATACCCGTCATACTCGCCATAAACAAGATAGATCTAATTGAAAAGAACTCTCTCCTACTGAGGATAGACGCGATTCGCCACATGCTTTCATTTGCTGACATCGTGCCTGTTTCTGCTCTCAGGGGATTCAATGTAGGCACACTCCTCGATGTTATATGGAACTTACTTCCGGAAGGACCGCGCTATTTCCCTGAAGATATTATAACCGAATCCTCAGAAAGATTCCTCGCGGCTGAAATAATCAGGGAAAAGATAACTCTACTCACAAGCCAGGAGATCCCCTATTCATCGGCTGTGGTGGTTGATTCCTTCAGGGAAGAAGAGAGAAAAAATCTAATCCATATTCAGGCAACAATAAATGTTGAAAAGAATTCACAGAAGGGCATCGTCATCGGAGTAAAGGGAAGCATGTTAAAACGAATAGGAACTCAGGCACGGCTGGAAATGGAAAGATTTTTTGCAGCACGCATATATTTGAAACTCTTTGTGAAGGTTAGAAAAGACTGGACCAGAGATTCAAAGATGCTTCTGGAGTTCGGATACCGGAAGACTTAGGAGCCGGCACAGTGAAACCGATCATTGCGATAATTGGAAGACCAAATGTAGGAAAATCGACTCTCTTCAACCGTCTTGCCAGAGGAAAGAAGGTCATTGTAATAAATCAGCCCGGCGCAACAAGAGACAGGAATTATGCCGATTCTTCATGGAAAGACAAAACCTTTACAATCATTGATACCGGTGGTTTTGAACCTGTTTCTGCAGACAGGATGCTAACACAGATGCGTCAACAGACGGAGCTTGCCATCAAAGAAGCCGATGCCATTATATTTCTCATGGACGGCAAGGAGGGGCTTACCCCGGCAGACATCGATACCGCGGAAATCATGCGAAGAACCAGAAAGAAGGTCATTTATGCTGTCAACAAGATCGATGGACTTAAGCAGGAAGCACTCTCATTCGACTTCTATCGCCTGGGCATAGATAATATCTATAGCATTTCTGCAGAGCATGGCCTCGGCATTGGTGATCTCATGGACGAGGTTGTG
>JAFGPZ010000121.1 GCA_016935935.1 Deltaproteobacteria bacterium | reverse complement strand
TGCGTTTTGCCATCATACTATACTAAAAGCGTTCGACCGTCAAACCAGTAATGTAAACAGATGCACACTAAAAGCACACTAAAAGCTGTTGTCAACAAATAGAAATGTCCGGTTTTATAGCAAATGAATTGTCCACATTGTACTGGTTATGGAAGGCAGCGAAAGGCGGAGCCTGGAGCTGCCTTCCATGCTTCAGTGACACTTGGTGAACTGCTTTTGTTGCACTCCAATCTTCATTTTTCAACTTTCCTTGTGCATCATAATCGGCAAGCTTCCGCGGTCCATGAAAAATGGCCATTGAACCGTTTGTGTACCGGTGGAGACGAACCTTTGCCCTCACATAATGACACCGATACCGATTAGGAGGAATCTGCAGTGACATTCCTTTAAAACGGATGCAGTTATCTGAAGAAACGCTTCGGTCATACTGTTCACAAAGTATCTCATCAAGGTTTGTTCCATTCCAGGGAACGAATGCTGTTCCTTCCTCTGCTGCCGGTTTCATGAATTCGGCATTGAATGCGGGACGATAAACATCTGAAAGATACTTATTAGCTGCATCCATGGTGGTAATGCCGTATAATGCCAACTCCTTCGGCAGACGATTCTGGTGAGTTTCAAAGGAACGCTCACTCCGCCCCCGCGCTTGAGGAGAATAGGCGGGAATCATCATAATCCCTAACTGACGCATCGCCCTTCCAAACTGGGTGTAATTAGTCTTACTCACTCTTCCTCCTTCCTTGGGAGTAAACCAGTAATGACTCCCCCGATCTGTATAAAGAGAACTGCAGAGCCCACGTTTAACAATTACATCACGCATACCCTGAAAGCTGCTTACCGTACCTTCTTCATGCACAAAGAACATGGAGTAGTGCTCGTTGGTGGAATCATCCATGGTGACGATCAGATCCCAGTGTTTTCCCGGAACCCACTCATGGGTACTGCCGTCCTGATGGAGCATCATACCCGGGATCGGTGAGGGGAGACGTCGCTTCCGGTGTGCCCCTTTCCTGATTCCCCTGGAAACTACACCACTTCCCTGAAGTGCGTTCTTTACCCAGGTGTAACTCCGAGTACCTCCATCACGGCGATACCACGCATAAAAGTGGTTCACCTTCCAACCTTGATGATGTTCCTTGTATCGATTAACAACATCAAATACCTCATCCACAGGGGCACGACGTGATGATGACTGTGTCAATCTTTTGTCATACAATCCATGTATACCATCTTCTTCATATCGATTGATGTAACGACGAAATGTACGACCGCAAACACCCAGTATCTGCGCCGCTTGTTCCTGTGTGACTCTCCTCTCTGTCCATATACTGAATACCTCTTCAAATCGCATGATCGTTATCTCCTGCCTTAGCTCTGTCCGTCTCATGGATCACCTCCTGGTAACCCCTCTTTAAACCGGACAGATTATGTGCTACAAGACCGGACATATTACTTGCTGGTGACATCGCCAACAAAAAAACTTGACATTTATATATATGTATATCTATATGGAACGAGTGGTATGTGGAGTCGTCGGAAGCAGATTTTATCTGCCATTCATTACGTCAATTCGACATCAAGAAGCTATATTCATTGTTTTATAGAAGGAGGTTTTTAAAATGGGAAAATCCATTCAGACAGGAAAGCCGGTTATGGATTATAGAGAGGCCATCGCGCTTGCCGAGAAAAGAGGGGAGTTGGTACGCGTCAAACGGGAGGTGGAACCGCTGATTGAACTTCCCTCGGTCAGCCGTGCCATAGGAGAAAAATCGCCAGACTGTATCCCCGTCATAATGTTCGAAAAAATAAAAGGTTATCCTCATATGCGAGGTTGTTCTGCCATATTTTCCGAATATGACAGGGTGATTGACTATTTCGGTCTATCTGGTGACAGGACGGCCGTAAAGCAGCATTTTATGCACGCCATAGAAAACCCCATAAAACCTAATCTGGTTTCAACGGGACCCTGCAAGGAAAACATTATTACCAAAGATATCGACATCCAGAAATTGATATATCCCACACGGGGCGCCGTCCAAACGCATCACCTTTATTATCAGCCAGTAATAGTGACAAGGCATCCTGAAACGGGTGAGTATAATCTGGGCGTCTATCGTTCGACAGTCCAGGGAAAAGACAAAGTCACTGCCAATATCCGATGGGTAAGACATGGCGGAATGCATCTGCTCGCTGCAAAAGAGAAGGGCATCCCTCTGGAAATAGCATTGTGTATCGGCTGTCATCCAGCACTTTACATCGCCGCTGTGACGAAAATGACCTACGACGAGGATGAATACGGTTTTGCCGGTGCAATTATAGGACAACCTATTTCGGTGGTCAAATGTGAGACACTGGACATGTTCGTCCCCGCTTCATCGGAGATAGTAATAGAGGGAAGAGTCAATCCACCCTACAAACTGGGTAAGGAGGGTCCGTGGCCCGAATATCTAGGTTATCTGGGCATGGAAATTGAACCTCCACTCATGGATATTACGGCAGTCACTTACCGTGACAATCCCATCGAGAATATGCTTATTCCCAAAGCACCTCCCTACGAGGCGATCGGATTAGGCAACGCCGCGAGATTCCTCAAGCACCTGCGGAACCTGGCCGGTGAGTTTGTCGTCGATGCCAGACTAACGGCGCAGAGACACCACGCCATCATTAAAGTTAAGAAAACAGAGTTAACCCACGAGGGATTCCAGATAGACGTAGCAATGGCGGCACTGACGTGGGGTGCCATCACTGTGGACAACGTGACGCTGGTGGATGAAGACATAGACATTTATAATTACGGACATGTCAACTGGGCCATTGCTACCAGGTGTAATCCGACCAAGCAAGTCCATGTATTGCCTGAATCACCTTCTCATAGAAACAACCCTATTGCCGGTGTGAGGGAAACGGAAGGTGATCCCATCACCAGAGGAAAACTCGTCATCGATGCCACGATGCCCTGGAAATACAAGATTCAGCAAAAGGGAGATGACATTAACTTCTTTACTCTGAGTAAGTGGAACGATGTAAACTTGGAGGATTATCTGGGCAAGGACGATATGAAGAAACTCAAGGGAACAAAGTATGACCGCGATTTCTTATAAAAAGATAAGAAATCACCATGCCCAGCGGTAAGTTTTATCAGTCGACTCATCGCCTATATCGGTGATGGGTCGACTTTCACGATATCAAAACCCCTTGCCCTCCGTGAGCAACAGTTAGACCATTATCACCAACGTAAAATCATCGACTGCAATCCTCATTAGAAGGAGTCAGGAGGAATACGCAAGGTTCTGTAATTTTTGCATTTTCATCAAAACAATGCATGCCTGTCTGCAAAGTAATTCAACGATTTGCCTGTCAAGAGAAGCCTACCTGCATTTTAGTACTCTCAAGGAAATCTCTTCACAATCTTGAGGTTTCGAATCTGCCTTCACCGGCGTTTCTTCCCAGGGGAAAGCATTTATGATATGTAAGCGCAACTGTAAATGCTAAGGCATCGCAAATATTTTGTCGAGGTGGAAGCCACATGAATTGTCTGGAATTACGAGATATATTGCCACTGACCCAGAGACCGAGCCGATATATCGGAGGTGAGGTCAATTCAATAAAAAAGGACCGGGAAAGATGCAGACTCTCCTTTGCCCTGGCATTTCCGGACACCTACGAAGTGGGGATGTCTCACCTTGGCATTCAAATCCTCTATGCCATTCTCAATGGGGAAGAACATATCTTGGCGGAGCGATTTTTTGCTCCCTGGCCTGATATGGAATCTCTGATGAGGGGCAGCAATATGGAGCTTACGTCTCTTGAGTCAGGGACGCCCCTGAATCGTTTTGATATAGTGGGCTTTTCTCTCCAGTACGAGCTGTCCTACACAAATGTGCTGAATATGCTCGATCTCGGTAGAGTGCCTATACATGCCGCTGACAGGGGGGACGAATCACCCATTGTCATTGCAGGCGGACCCTGCGCCTTTAACCCGGGGCCGACAGTACCCTTTTTTGATGCCTACGTTATAGGCGAAGGAGAAGAGGTTGTCCTTGAAATTTCACATGCCGTCATGCAGGGAAGGGGAAAAGGATACGACAGAAAAATGGTCATTACTCTCCTTTCCGAGATAGAGGGGGTCTATGTTCCCTCCATTCAGGGCCGTGACACCCGAGTAAAAAAAAGGATCATCAGAGACATGAATAACTGGCGCCTACCACTGGAGCCCGTGATTCCCCTGATGAATAGCATTCACGACAGGATAACGCTGGAAATAGCAAGGGGATGCACAAGGGGATGTCGATTCTGCCAGGCTGGGATGGTTTGGAGGCCTGTAAGGGAGCGTGCCGCTGGAACGCTTAAGAAAATGGCAGACGATATGATATCCTCTACGGGATATGACGAACTATCTCTGCTCTCCCTCAGTTCAGGTGACTACTCTCTTATTGAACCTCTCCTGACATCTCTGATGAACCGATACTGTGAACGCAAAATCGCCCTGGCACTTCCTTCCATGAGAGCGGAGACACTTACGGAAAACCTGATAGCACAGGTAAGGCGAGTAAGGAAAACGAGTTTTACAATTGCGCCGGAGGCTGGAACCCAGCGATTGAGGAATGTTATCAACAAGGGAATCTCAGAGGAGGATATCCTCGTGACGGCACAGCGGGTGTTTGCCGCGGGATGGCGATCGGTAAAACTCTATTTCATGCTGGGGCTCCCCACAGAGAAATCAGAGGATCTCGAAGGAATCGTCGATTTGGCCTACAAAGTGCTAAAGGAAGGTGGAAAGAAAAGGCAGGTTACCGTCAGTCTCTCCACATTTGTTCCAAAGCCCCATACACCCTTTCAGTGGCAAAGGCAG
>JAFGPZ010000120.1 GCA_016935935.1 Deltaproteobacteria bacterium | reverse complement strand
ATCTGACCTGTCCCGAACAGGTGGCATCCGCCATGGAGGGATGTGATGTCGTTGTCCACTGTGCCTATGGCGCCTCCGGGATGCCCGTAGAGAACCGGCAGGTTACCGTCGATGGAACCCGAATCCTGGCCGATGCTGCAGTGGCACAAGGGGTTCGGCGGTTCATCCACATCAGCAGTGTCGCGGTTTATTCATATACACCTCCTCCGAATGTAACGGAATCAACGCCATTGGTTCAAAGTCGCGATGAATACTGTCGGGACAAGGTGGAAGCGGAAAACATCATCTGGGAGCAGGTGCACCGGCGTGGGCTCCCGGGTGTGGTGCTTCGCATGGGCAATATCTATGGTCCTTTTTCAGGCCCCTGGACAATCCGTCCCCTGCAGCACATCCGTGATGGAATTGTCTGTCTTGTCGATGAGGGCTCTCACGATGGCAATATGGTCTTCGTCGATAACGCTGTAGAAGCCATCCTGCTGGCCATTCGCGAGGATTGTGCCGTGGGGCAGGCGTTCTTTATTACGGATGACCCGGTCAACTGGCAAGACTTTTATGGATACTATGCCCGATGGTTGGGGGAGAGTAAACTTTCTTCAATTCCACAGAAAATCGTAGATCAGTATGTACACCCCACATGGGGCGCGCGTCTCATGTCGACCTGCCGCGCATCATGGGCTGAGGTTCTGCTGCCGACAGTTCGTTTTGGCTTGCTGCAAGCGGTCCTATCGCCATCTCTAGGGAAATGGGTATCAAAAATGGCCGCGCCTTTCTCTTCGGAGTTCAAGGCACGGCTGCTCGGGAAACAGGCCAATATCATGCAGGATCAAGAACAGCCTGCTCCCATGTGCTTGCCCTTACCGCTGCCGCAACCGGGGCTTCTGGAAGTTTACGCGGGCCGGACGCGTTTCTCCAATGATAAGGCGAAAGAGATTTTGGGCTTTGGTCCACACTGTCCCCTGGAAGAAGCCATGTCGATTACGGAACAATGGGCCAGATGGGCCCGGCTGATTTGATGTTTTTCACGAGGTATCGGACATATGTCTGAAGTATCGGTTCTGATGCCGGTTCACAACGCTGGCCTGTTTGTTGAGGAGGCGGTTCGCAGCGTTCTGCAGCAAACCTTTACGGATTTTGAATTGGTGGTTATGGATGACGGTTGCACGGATGACACCTTATCCCGAATTGCGCAGTTCAAAGATCCGCGCATTCGCGTGATTCGCAACGAACGCAATCTCGGCATCGCGCCCACGCTGAACCGTGCGCTTGATCTTGTCCGGACGGAATGGATTGCCCGAATGGACGCCGACGACATTTGTGAACCCGATCGCCTTGCAACGCAAGTGGCGTTTATGCGGGCTCACCCTAATCTGGTGGTGGCCGGTGGATTAGTCCGACTGTTTGGGGATCGGAAACCAGTGATAGTCCCGCAGCCTCACGGTGTAGAAACTGTGAGGGCATTTCTCTTATTCGGCAATGCACTGGTTCACCCGACGGTCATGTTTCGACGGTCGCTTTTGGAGCGACACAACTTGCGCTATGACCCGTCATACAGTTGTACGGAAGATTATGAATTATGGACGAGAGCCGCAGATGTGGCGGCAGTGGATAATCAGTTGCGAGTAGTGCTCAATCTGCGGGTGCATGGCGCTAATATCACGGCGAATATGAAACCCGTCATGCTTCATCAGACATGGGAGATTCTGAGGAGGCAATTGGGAAAACTGGGTATTGAGCCATCCGATTCCGAACTGGAGCGGCACTATCACCTGGGGTGGGCCATACCTGCCGGTTCACTTCATGAACTGAAGGCAATAAAGCAATGGGTTGTTCGCTTGATTGGGAGCAATCAGGCGAACAAGGCGTATCCGATAGATACTTTCCGCGAGGTTGCCGGCCAGGCGTGGTTCCGTTTCTGTAGGAACTCGACGCGCCTCGGCTATCGGGTTTTTCATGCCTATCGAAGTGGTGAACTTGCGCCGGCCTATCAACCGACAACGGGGGAGATGAGCAGTTTTCTTGCCAGCCTGATGTTTCATTCCATTATTGGATTGCAGCGGAGTGTGAAGGAGAGATCAGCGTGATCAGGACTCAATATCTGCGTGTCGCCTCGTATATTCGGCTGAAACGGGCAAAGCGGAAGATTGCTGCTGCCGTTCGTTTCGGGAAGGCAGGACTCGATTTTCCGCCGACATCGCTGAACCTCATGATGGCGGATATATGCAATTCCCAGTGCATCATGTGCGGGCACGATTACCTGAGCTGCGGGAGTAGTGAAATGCTGACGCTTAAGCGGATGCGAACGCTATGCAACCATCTGGACATGAAGTGGGTGGTCGATATCACCTACGGAGGCGGCGGGGAGCCTTTTCTGAATCCTGAACTGTCTGATATTACTGAATTCACTCGTGAAAACTATCCGGTTGTCCGGCATATGGTCATATCCAACTTCATTGCCGTCAGGGAAGAAATGCTCAGGCGGATGCTGATAAACGGCGTCCACTTCCTGGTTTCGATCAACGCGGCCACTCGAGAGACCTTCCACTCCGTATCAGGGCGGGATGCATTCGTGGCCGTGATGGAAAACCTGAAGCTGCTGGTTCATCTGCGACATGTCCTGCATGCGCCTGTTCAGATCCTGCTTTCTTTTGTGCTGATGCGTCAGAACATTTATGAACTGACCGATTTTGTTCGCTTGGCGACCGATCTGGGTGTTGATGGTGTGAGAATGGCTTATGTGCGCGTGTATCCTGAATCGCAGCGCCTGAGGGCCGGACGCTCGGAAACTATTCATCCTGAAGATTCTCTCTACTATGACCAGGAACTTTCGGATCGGATGGTGCTGGCCGCGGAGCGGGAGGCGTTGAAGCGGGGCATTTCCATTGAACATGATCCACTCTTCACGAATGCGGTACAGCGACCGCGTGAGTGCATCCATCCTTGGAAATCGCTTTACGTCAATTTCAACGGGGATGTCTATCCGTGCCCGGCAAGCGAGATCCTTTTCAGGCCAAAGATCGACAACCGACAATACGATTCTGGAAACCTCTTGACCCAGCATTACTCGGCTTTTTGGAATAATGCCTTCTGGCAGACGCTAAGGCGTTCAAATCTGAAGGGGGCTTATCCGCAAGTTCCCGAATGCGGCTGTTGTGGAAACGCCATCTGCTGGGATGGCCCGATCACTAAAAGCTCTCATGTGCTGGACTGGACACAGGCGGAGAGATCTGCTCTCCGCTTATAGATCTGTGGGCTTTAGGTGCTCAATTCCCTTGCTGATTACACCAGCGTGGACATCATGGTAAAATTATCCGTCATTGTCTGCACCTATAATCGTTCACCTCTGTTGGTTTCTTGCCTCGATTCTCTGGTGAATCAAACCCTGCCGGTGGCGGACTTTGAGATTGTTCTGGTCAACAACAACTCTACGGACGATACACAGGCGATTGCGGAAAGGTACGCCGAGGGCCATGGGAACATCACAGTTGTCAATGAATTGAAACAAGGGTTGAGTCATGCCCGTAATCGCGGCTGGCAAGAAGCGAATGGCAAGTATGTCGGCTATATCGATGATGACGCAAAGGCCCACAGCGATTGGGCGAGACGGGTTGTTGACGCATTTGAAAATATAAAACCGGAACCCGATGTCGTAGGCGGGAAAATCATTCCTTTCGCTGCGAGACCGGTTCCTGGATGGTATCCAGTCGATGTTGAAATTCTGTCGTGGGGTGAGGAAAAGCGCTTTTTAACGGGCGATGAACTTCAATATGGTTTTTTCGGTTCCAACATGGTCTTCAAAAAGGCCATCCTTTTGGAGAACAACGGGTTTTCAGTTCAATACGGCATGCGGGGTCATGCGGTCGGCGTGGCCGAAGAAACGGAATTTTTTCGAAGGCTCTCAAGGCTTTCGCCGATACTCTGGTATGATAATGATATCATTGTGAAACATCTCATTTCCGAGAACAATTTCGATTTCAGATTCATATTCCGAAGATGTTATCAGAACGGCAAGGCCTTGGCTGAAATAGAGAAAAGCAAGATAATTTCAATAAATTACTTAAAAAAAATCTTAGCCCTCCCCCTTTTTTTCCTTGTGAGATTGGATAAAAAAGTGGGAGCGAGGGGTATGCGAGGATACCTGTATATACGAATGCGATTAATGGGCGAGTTACTTGGCTATGTTTTAAACACAAAACGATTCTGGTAGCATGTCCAGACAAACCCCAATAACTCCAGAGACACCAGCATGAAAAACACTTCTACCTGTCCTATTAACGAGGGACAGATAGACAATTTCTAAAGTTTAATCATCTAAGAATAATGAGGTCGTAAAAAGTCGGGCTTAGCGAATATGTCATTTCGAGCAGAGGGAGAAATCTTATCTTTTCAGTGCGTTACGGTTTAAAGATTTTTCGTTTCACTCGAAATGAAAAGCTGAGGAGACTTTTTACGAAACCATCAAGAATCCACCCATGAAAATCTTATATGATCATCAAGCGTTCAGCATGCAGAAATATGGCGGCATATCGCGCTATTTTTTTGAAGTCATCAGGGGTGTGCAAAAAAAGCAGGGCTTTGAAATCCACCTTCCCATTGTCCTGTCCGCGAATTCGTATCTGAAAGACCTGAACACTATTCAGTACAGGCAATTGGAATATATCGCGAAAGGGTTCAATTGGCTGGTGGCTTATATCAATCGTTACCATACCGTCCAAAAGTTTACCGATAGCTCAATTCCTTTCGATGTGTTTCACCCCACCTATTATGACCCTTATTTTTTACCCTACCTCTCCGGCAAGCCGTATGTTCTGACCATTTATGATATGATTCATGAAATATTCCCTGATTATTTCTCTCCCTCTTCCAAGACATCAGAGAAGAAAAAAAGACTCGCGCAGGCGGCCTCTTTGATCATTGCCATTTCGGAAAATACGAAAAAGGATATCATAAAAATCTTTGGCATCAAGGCCGATAAAATCAGGGTGATATACCTTGGCGTTTCCCCGTTTTCGCCTGTCCGCGATATGAATATTTCTATTCCTGGAAACTTTCTCTTGTTTGTAGGTCAGAGGTATGAATATAAAAATTTCCTGACTTTGGCTGAATCGATCCGAAAAATTCTGATTCGGAACAATTTATTTTTGATCTGTTTCGGGGGCGGAAGTTTCACACGGAAAGAAATGATGACATTGAGGGAGCTCGATATTGCCGATAGAGTGATATTTCTGTCGGGCAATGATCAGGTGCTGGCCTATCTGTATCGCAGCGCCATCGCATATATATGCCCCTCCCGCTATGAGGGCTTTGGAATTCCGGTTTTAGAAGCCATGTCCTGCGGATGCCCCGTCGTTTCGAGCAATGTCAGCTCGTTGATGGAAGTTGGTGGCGACGCTGCTTCGTATTTCGTTCCCCATGATAAGGATTCCATGGAGGAGGCGGTTGACCGAATCGTGTCTGATACAAGCTATAGGCAGGCATTGATTGAAAGGGGATTTGTGCAGGCCAGAAAATTTACCTGGGAAAAAACAGCGGCAGAGACAAGCCACGTTTACAAAGAAGCATTGGCAACCAACGGATCTTCCGGGCCATAACCATGCAAGATAAAGTGACCATTATAACGGTGACTTACAATGATGCCGGCAATCTCCTGAAGACAATCGACAGCGTTGTTTCTCAAACCTACAAAAATAAGGAATATATCGTTATCGATGGTGGGTCTGGGGATGGGACACGTGAGCTTCTGACGAAGTATGATAGTGTAATCGACAATTGGGTATCGGAGCCTGATGAGGGAATTTTTCACGCCATGAACAAGGGGTCCCAAAAGGCAACCGGTGAATGGATCATATTTCTTAATTCCGGAGATGTATTCTTTAATGACCATGTCCTTGAGGATATCTATTCGAAGGCTGTGCCGGCAAATATCGATGTTATCTATGGGGATGCCGTTTATTTTTACGGTGAAATGAGATATAAGGAATTCAGAAAAGCGGGAGATCTTAGGTATTTCTGGAAGGGGCTGATGACTTCCCACCAATCGTTTTTTCTAAGAAGGAAAATCATGGAGAGATATCAGTTTGATCTTCGGTATAAAGTAGCTGCCGATTTTTATTATTTGTACGCTCTTTACATGAATCAAGGACTTTTTAGGCATATTCCTCTGTATGTATCACTCGTTGACACGACCGGTGTGTCCAATAATGGAAAAATGATCCGATCCGTATTCGAGCATTGGTGCGTTATCTGTAAATATCACAGGAACAATCTATATTATCACGCATATTACCTTTTCCGTTACCTGTTTGTCCTGTTGCTATGTGGAGCAAAAAAGATCACTCCTGAAATAATCTATATACAGACCATCAGAATGCTTCGGTGCGAGAAGAACAGTGAAAGCTCCTTGAATAAGTTTTCGGTGAGAAAATGACTAAAGATGTTGTCATTATTCCTGCCTATAATGAGGAAGGCGCCATTGACAACCTCCTCAATGAACTGGCGCAGGATGTTCCTGATCTGGATGTGATCGTTATCAGTGACGGGTCTACAGATTCCACCGCCTTTCTGGCCAGGAAAAGGGGAGTCACTGTCCTTGATCTGCCCTGCAACCTTGGCGTGGGAGGCGCAGTCCAGACCGGGTTTAGATATGCCTATGAAAGGGGTTATCGGTATGTCATACGCATTGACGGCGATGGCCAACATCCGCCCGCTGCAATACCCAAGTTGCTTTCGGCCATGGAGGAGGGGAATGCGGACCTGATCATCGGCTCCCGCTTTGCGGGCAGAGGTTTCTATGTCAGTTCACTCTTCCGCTTTCTGGGAATCAAGATACTTGCCTTCTTCCTGTCCCGGATATGCAGAAGCCGTATCACAGATCCAACCTCCGGTTTCTGGCTCGTCAATCGTAAACTGCTGTACTATTTTGCCCATGATTACCCCACGGAATATCCTGAACCTGAGGCCATAGCCCTGCTCAGACGCTATGGATTCAGCTTTAAGGAAGAGGCGGTCGACTTCCGCCCGCGCATGTCCGGCCGTTCATCCATTGGTGCATGGGGAACTGTTTATTATATGGTGAAGGTCGGTCTTGCCCTGGTAGTGGATCGAATCCGCCCTATAAACCCCCGTTTCAGACAAGATAATAGGGATCATATTGTATGAATCTTCAGCAACTCATCAATAATGTTGAGATCTTCATCGCGCAATGGGCGGGAACAACGGCGCCGCGCGTTGTCGTGGCTTTCCTCGGCATTCTGATCTGCGTCTGGGTTGGCACTGCCCTCTGGGGAAAGAGGATCAGAATTGTTTGGACTACTCTGGGCCTGATCGCGGGGATCTCCATGGTTCTGATAGCTATTGATCCCCGGATTCTCCGTTTTCTGGCAGATACGAGTTTCCTAACGCGGATCCGCATTATCATGATTGTTATGAGTTTTCTGGTTGTCGTTATCACTATTGAAGCGATACGGAGGTCCCACCTCCAGGAACGTTATGCCATTATGTGGATTACGACGGGACTGATCATTCTGATAGCGGCTTTCTTTCCCCAGATCCTCGACTTCTTCAGTTTGCTGCTGGGAACCCAGTATGTTACCTCGGTCGTGGGTATCGTTTTTACATTTCTACTCCTGATTGCTTTTCATTTTTCTATTGCTCTTTCCGGTATGCGAAAAAGGCAGACGGAGATTGCCCAGCGATGTGCTATTCTGGAAGCGAAACTTGCGGAACTGTCCAATAAGGTTGCGGGCCTGAATCCAGGTTTACAATCCGAAAAGGTTAGAATTGCTGATGAAGCGCCTATTGCGATACCGGCAATATCGCCTTCACAATCCCACGATGATATCGAGAGAAAATCTTATTTGCCCAGGCATCTTACCGGGCCCCAGATCGCTTCATTCGTCATCATTGGTATATCTTTTCTGGCCGTGCTCATGGTGGGAATCATTACGCCGCAGGCCATGATCGGCGATGAGGTCACACATTATTACATGCTCGTTGACCAGTCTAAAAACCTTTCACAACCGAATTTCTATGCACACATCCCCACAGCATGGGGGGGTGAAGACCTCCGTCGTTACCCCCATTCCTGCCTCTGGCATTACCTGGGGGGCATGGTTTTTCGTATCACCGGTGGATCATTCTATGCCGTACAGGTTTACCAGTCTCTTTTCTGGCTACAGTTTCTCTGGATGGCGTTCCTTCTGGCCAGACAGCATGGCAGAAAGGATTCCTATGTGCCGGTGCTGTATCTTCTTGTTCTGGCATCCTTACCGATAAGCCTTATCTTTTCTGTGGCTTTCTATCAGGATATTCCCATGGCGGCGCAGATATTAACAGCGTTTTATCTGCTCTGGAAACGGCGCTGGTTCTGGGCTTCGCTCTTCATGGCCGTGGCGATCGGTTTGAAGATTTCAGCACTGCTTTTCCTGCCGGTTTTTTTCGTTTTGATGGGATTCTGGGAATATAAAGCCAGTACGTGGCGGCGTGCAGTGGCGGCACTTATAATTTCCACGATCATTCTGGGGTCTTTTATCTGGGGCATGGGAGGGATGCTGAAGAAATATGGCGGCGACGGTTTCTACCCGTTGGAACAATTACAGAAGATTGCCTCTATTATAAAGGATACGGTCAGCAGTCCTGTTAGAGAACAACTCCCTGCAGCGAATTCGCGCAGTGGAAACCTCGGCGATGAGAAGGCGGCCATATCTTCATCCGGAAAGGCACAGACTCAGGAGATCAAGACCGTCACGCCCTATGAAGCAAAGATCATTGCAAATCACCCGGGCGACCTGCGCATTCCTGAAAACTTCTTCGTTTACGGTGGAGGGATCCTATGGCTGGTGATCATGGCGGGGGGTGCGGCCATGATCTATTACCGTTATAGGAAGAAAGACCCAAATGGGGATTCAGAGTCGCACTGGTGGCTTTTTACCGTGGGTATCTCGTATATTATCGCAGCGGCTTATTTTCTACGGACAGCACCGGATGCGCGGTTCTTTTTACCCGGACTTCCCTTTGTCCTGCTGCCTTTCGTCGAGGGTGTCGTCAGATTACCTCGGCCCAAGATCATCATTTCTATCGTTGCCGCAATAGCGATTCTTCAGGGCGGTCAGGTGCTGAAAAAAACCTATGATCTCAGAAATGTGTCAACGGGATTACAAGAGGCCATATCCTATTTGCAGGAGAATCCCATTATGCCCCCGAAGATCTTCATGTATCCCGAAGGGAATTACCGGCTTTTTCCCTACGTGCATGACTGGTATCTGAAATATCGACTCAGGGAACTCTGGAAAGGGGATAACGATGCGCGGATCAGGATGCTGCGGCAATTCGATATTGGTGCGGTGGTAATCAAGAAGCACCTGATTGCCCATGTGGATGAGGCCATTACCAATCTGGGGGTTTATCCCACTTATTTTGTTCGCGATCTGGAAAAGGATGGGCGGTTTCGAAAACTCTTCGAAAATAGAGACGTGGTAATATATCGCGTTCCAAAGCCATGATACATTCACACCTTAGATTATTGCACCCTTAGCCACATGGATGGATTTTACAAGTATTTGACTATATGTTTCACGAGGAGTCCCCTCAGGGTGAGACCTTATGCACAGGTCTTTATGTGCCTATCGAAGCTTCAAGAGAAGCTAAAGCATGAAATTTAATGCCTCATCGTATCTTCTTTTTGCCATATTCTGTTTGGTGGGAGGTGTCCTGGGATATGGATATTCTATAAGTCATTCTGATTATTCGTCTTGCCAGGTCATGATGACAATCGAATCTTCAAAACCCGTGGAGACACAATTGTTTTATGATACGGGCAAGGGATTTAATGAAAATGATTCTATAAAGAATGTTATTTATCAGGCGAATGTGCCGGTTATATTGAATTTTTCTCTTTCTGGCCGAGAGCTTCTTGGTTTACGTTTTGATCCCAGCCGATCTCCAGCAAAGATAAAAATCCACGAAATAATTCTACAATATCAGAAAGAAAAACCCTTTACTGTACCCCTTGATTCTTTGACGGTAGTAAAGGATATCAAATCGCTTCATTATGATGGACAAACAGTGACCGTGGAAACAGCAGAGGCGGCACAAGACCCCGGTTTGTACTTGAGCCGGATTGGTCCGGCGCCTCAAGCGTCAACGGTAAGGATGCTTCTCTTTATCGTGGCGGGCGCTTTCATTGCTTTGGGGGTAGCTTGTGTTGTCGTTTGGGCATATCGGAACAGCACATCATGAGGCGAGTAATTTCATTGCCACGATTGAGCATCGTCTCAAAGTAGCCTGTCTCGAAGAAATTGCCTACAAAAAAGGCTATATCAATCGAGATCAGCTTGTTCAACTGGCTACTCCTCTGTTGAAGAATTAGTATGATGAGTATCTGATGGGTTTTCTGGAGCGCTGATTGTGATCTGGCTGGTCGGCAACCAGGGCATGCTGGGCACAGAGGTACACCGCCGTTTACAGGTGTTCAGCCTGGAGCATGTCGCCACCGACCTGGACGTGGATATTTTAGACAGACAGGCGTTGAGCACGTTTTCGAACCCATTAGCCCTTTCCTGGATTGTGAACTGCTCCGCCTACACGGCCGTGGACCGGGCCGAGAATGAGCCCGAACAGGCCTTTCTGATCAGCGGAGATGGAGTCAGGAACCTCGCGCTTCTAGCCAGGGAAAAGGGGGCCAGATTTCTTCATATTTCCACGGATTATGTTTTCGATGGACGTAAGAAGGGGGCGTATCCGGAGACGGACACCCCGAACCCTCTGGGAATCTACGGCCGCAGCAAGTTACGGGGAGAGCTGTATGTACGGGAAAATGTCGATAGCCATGTCATTCTGAGGACAGCCTGGCTCTATGGCCCTAATGGTAATAATTTTGTCCGGACCATGCTCCATCTGTTTCGGGAGACGGGATGAGGTAAAGATCGTAGCCGACCAGCGGGGAAGCCCCACCCTTGCCGGTGATCTGGCCGATGTCATCCTGCAGGTCATTACTCGGGAAACGCCGCAATATGGGACCTTCCACTTTACAAACGAAGGAAGAACAAACTGGTTGGAATTTGCCAGTTTGATCTATGAACGAGCACGGGACTACCATCTTATTGATCGAGATGTCCAACTCTTGCCGATTACGACCGATCAATACCCTACGAAGGCACTGCGACCTGCCAACTCTCACCTGTCAAAGGTAAAGATCACGAAGGTGTATGGCGTCCAGATTCGCTTCTGGCAGGAGACCTTGGACTCTTTCATGGCAGGGATGGTTGATAAAGCGATATAAAAAAATTCGCAGTCTTTGCGGTTCTGGATTGCATGAGACAGGTGGATCGAAAACGATTATAATGCCCGGTGAGATGGCAGCAAGGAAAACATGCATAGAAAGAATAGCTGGTCAGAGTCTTCTGATCCTGCGGTTTGTCGTAACCTTATTTAAAAGCAGGAGTCTTGTCTATAGCCTGGCACGCCGTGACATTCGATCCAGATATTTGGGTTCCTATCTCAGCTTTTTCTGGGCCTTTATACAGCCGATGATCACGATCCTCTTGCTCTGGTTTGTCTTTGATGTCGGGTTTAGGGTACCTCCGGTTGGCGAATATCCCTTCATCCTCTGGCTAATTACCGGCATCATTCCCTGGTTCTTTTTTGCCGAGAGTCTGGGCAGTGCCACCAGCTCTATTCTGGAGTACAGTTATCTGGTAAAAAAAGTCGTCTTCAAAGTGAGTGTGATTCCTGTTATCAAGATTCTCTCGGCGCTCTTCGTTCATTTCTTCTTTATTGCCATCATTTTTCTTGCCTTTTTCGCTTATGGCTACCGGCCGAGATTGTGCAATCTCCAGATCTTTTACTATCTTTTTGCCACGATTGTCCTGGTGGTAGGGCTGTCCTGGATTACCTCCTCTCTGGTCATCTTCGCGAAGGATGTTGGACAGGTGGTAGCCATGTTTCTCCAGTGTGGCTTCTGGTTCACCCCCATCCTCTGGAATATCGGGAAGGTGCCGGAAAAGTATCAGACTATGATGAAGCTCAACCCCGTCTATTACATAACCGAGGGGTACCGCAACAGCTTCATTTCCGGGGTCTGGTTCTGGGAATATCCCCGTTGGAGCCTCGAGTTCTGGATTCTTACCGGCGGCATTTTTGTCTTGGGGGCGATTATTTTTCTCAAGCTGAGGCCGCACTTTGCCGATGTGCTTTGACGGAAGGATTGCCGAGTGATCATGCAAGAGCAGTCTGATATCATGGATTCGGAACTGGGTTGCGAGAGCTCTCCCGGCGGTAACGGCGTTGCTATTCGCGTCCATAATCTCTCCAAAGTCTACAGACTTTACGACCGCCCCATAGACCGCCTCAAGGAATCTCTTCACCCTTTTCGCAGAAACTACCATCATGATTTTCATGCCCTGAAGGATGTGAGTTTTCAGATCGGGAAGGGGGAGACATTCGGTATCATCGGGAAAAACGGGTCAGGAAAATCCACCTTGCTCAAAATCATCGCTGGGGTCCTGACGCCGTCCCACGGTACTCTGGAGGTTCGAGGAAAAGTCTCGGCACTTTTGGAGCTGGGGATCGGTTTCAATCCCGATATGACGGGGATCGAGAATATCTATTTCAGCGGTACCATCATGGGCTATTCTCCGGAAGAGATAGACGCGAAGGTGGATGACATCCTGGCCTTTGCCGATATCGGCGAATTTGTCCACCAACCCATGAAGACCTACTCAAGCGGGATGTTTGTGAGATTGGCGTTCGCCGTGGCCACAAAGGTGGATCCCGAAATCCTTGTCGTCGACGAGGCCCTTGCTGTTGGTGACATGTTTTTCCAATCCAAGTGCATGTTGATGATGAAAAAGATGATCGACAGGGGGATGACGTTGCTATTCGTCAGTCATGATACCTCGTCCGTGACGAATCTCTGCAGAAGGGCCATCTACCTTGAGAACGGCGCGGTCAAGACGATGGGCGAAGCCATCAGCGTCACCGATCAGTACCTGAAGGACATGAGGCAACTCATCTATCGGGCATCTCCGGAAGGTGAATCCCCTTCCCGGGGGCTGCTGCATGTAGGAGAAGAGATCTCCATGCAAAGCCGGGGCACCACGCCCCCTAAAGAAAAGGTGGAATTACCTGATAGAACCTATGCCGTTACGGCATTCAAAGTGGATCCCGCCTTTACGGAACGTGTGCAACCCTACCGCTACGGCACGGGTGGTGCCCGTGTCACGGCCATGGAACTGATCAATCAACAAGGGGAGTTGGCGGCGGCATTCCGCCTCAACGAATGGATCACAGTGCGGGCCTATATCGAATGCTATAAGGAGATAGATTTTCTCAGTTGCTGTATCCTGATTCGCAACCGGAGCGGTATCGAGATCACACATGCCACATCCTTTACCTCGAAATTTGAGTTTCCTGCATTGAAGGCAGGTGAACGGATTGTAGTCGATATACGATTTCAGAATATTTACAAAGGGGGAGAAACATATACCATTCACTATACAGTTAATAATACAGAGCAAATTGAAACGACGGAGATTATGGATCTGATAGAACTAGCTGCATATTTTGAGTCCCTGAGAGATGAAAATAATCAGACCTATTATTTAATCTATTATCCATTTCAGTTTAATTACACTATCCTGTGAGCGATATATGGCAAATATACCTAATGAGCGAAATATAATCATTACTGAAGAGTATAAAAATATTATTAAAAATACTCTACTCAGTACTATTTTTCATGATGAAGCATACGTGTCATCTGATGTTGGAAAGGCCGATATAGATGATCACATTTCTGGAAGAATGATCGATGTCCAAAATACAGTACTACCCTGGCTAGAAGAAGCGTATGATATAAAAGGAAAATCTATTTTGGAAATTGGTTGTGGGACGGGATCTGCAACGGCTCCATTTGCTCTTAAGGCTGATAGGGTAGATGCCTATGATATTTCCAGTAATGCACTGGAGGTAGCTATGAAGAGAGCTGCTCTATTAGGTGTCGATAATATAGATTTTCATCTGCTTGATTCTTGCTGGGCACAATCATCAAGTAAGGTTAAAGATTTTTTTGCCAATGCGCCAAAAGCAGATGTTATATTGTTAATGGCCGTGCTGGAACATTTGACAATTGATGAGCGAATCAATCTATTAAAAGGGACTTGGGATATATTAGAGGAAGGCAATATTATCATCATTTATGAAACACCCAACAGGCTCAGTTTTTTTGATTGGCACAGTTTCTTGTTGCCATTTTTCGATTCGCTGCCAGATCAACTAGCATTACTCTATGCACATAAAACCCCTCGGGAATTCTTTACTGATCATCTCAAGGGCGACGTAGAAGAGCTGTACCGGTTTGGTAGAGGGGTCAGTTATCATGAATTTGAACTATCTTTAAATTTTAGCGAATTATCTGTGATTAATGACGGTTTTTCTTCGTATTTGAAGCAACGAGTTTCTTCGAGTCACCCGATGTTTGACGAGGTGCTTCTCGAAATATTTGATAAATATTTGCCACATATTCCGAAGGGTTTTATATGTCCAAGCCTCGATCTTATTATCCAGAAATGCAACAATCCAATTGTATTACAAAGGAATGAGCAACGTAAATATGTTCAGGAACTCAAAAGAGAAAATTCGGTTAGGGAAGTTGTTTACCTTAAACAGCAATTAAGTACGGCTCAGGCTGAACTTGAAACAGTGAATAGTCAGATTGAATCCATTAATCGATCATTGCTCTGGAAATTGACAAGGAAAATGCAAAACTATCGTATCTACCGATTCATTGCGAGGATCGTTAGATACCTTTACTATTTGAATGGTTACAAATAATAAACCGTGAATGCTGTCATCAAATCCCAGTGACATGACCAAGTAGGGTTGAGGGTCTATGGCAAAGCTGGGCCAGATCTCACCACAGATTCGTGCGGCTATAGTTTGCCCAGCTTGCCATGGAGAACTGGAACAAACGGATGGAGAGGTGCGTTGCACGATATGCGGAGATACGTATTCTGAAACAAAGGATTCGCAACTTTATTTCCGCCTGAGACGCTGACTAAAACGATCAGTTGACTTCGTTCTTGCGACCCCGGTGCCACGAGCTCAGGAGTTCTCTCTGGACATGGTCGATTACGATTTCTCTCCCCCCTCTGGGGAGAGAGGGTTCTTCCGCCAGCCCCTGAACCGCGCCCACTGTTCCTAGACCTCGGTTGTGGCAGAGTCGACTACCGAACCCTCGGTGCCTCGCAGAGATACGAATACATCGGAATTGATTATAATTCCCCGGATGTCACTTTTTTGGCCGATGCGCTTGCGTTGCCCTTTCGGACCAATAGTCCCTCCTTCACTATGTCCATGGCCGTTTTGAAGCACCTGCAGTACCCTTTTGTTGCCATGCGGGAAGTACAGAGAATTCTCAAGGCTGGTTGTCCGTTTTTCGGAACGGTCGCATTTCAGGAACCTTTCCAGAGAGACAGTTACTATCATCATTCGCATCTCGGCACGCTGAATACACTCCTTGCCGCCGGGTTTGAGGCACAAAAAATAGCACCCAATGACAAATGGCCCGTGCTTGTTGCGCAGGCGCATATGGGGTACTGTTTCCCATAATGCCGCCGAAGCTCTCCTGTTACCTCATAATGCCATTGTACCGGCTTCACTTGATGTGGTCTTGGTTTTCATGAAACAGGGCGACATGCAAAAAATGCGACGACTCGCCATGGCTGGTGCGATTTACTTCTTGGCCAGCAAGCCGCCCTCCTTAGATGATCGAAAAGCAAAAATTTAATACGTACATGTGCAACTGGGTAAAGAAAAGTGATGTGGGCAACACACGGGGGAGAAGAGTTTTCCCCTCGAGGACTTCCCTGTCGGATGGATAAACAACAGGAGGAATAAGGTTTCATGAAGATTGCGTATGTTAGTCGTGAGTATGGCCCCATCACAGGTGGAGGTATCGGTACGTACATTGGTAATGTTGTTCGCGAGATGTCCCAGAGAGGGCATGAGATATTTCTGGTTACAGACTGTGTGTCCGATTTCAACAGCCATTTGGTACCTCCTGGCGTGCGTGTCATTCCCGTTGTCCCCACGTCGCCACCCCGGAGCGGAAATTTTTTCACTAGTAATCAAGAATATTCTTACCAGGTTCTTGATACCCTCTGCGGGCTTGCCAGAGAAACCACCCTCGACATCATCGAATTTGCGGAGTATGGCGGAGAGGGCTTCGCTGCCATACGGTCCAAAAGGCTCATGAACCGTTTTGCCCATACCGCCCTGGTTGTAAAATGTCATACCCCCTTGTCTCTGCTCTTTGAGATCAACGAAGACAGGCGCCTTTTTGTAGAGACTGTGTGTGACATCTCTCTGGAAGATTACTGTATCCGGAATGCGGACCTCGTGACCTCACCGTCCCGTTCCTTGGCGGATTATTTTTCCGAGCGGGTTGGTCGAAAAGACATCCGAATCTGTCCCTACCCCATGCGCCTTCCCGCCTCTCACCAACCGCGAACATTTTCCCATGAGCAGATACGGCGTGTGCGCTTCGTTGGCTCAATTCAGGTTCGAAAAGGGATCGATGTCTTCATTGAGGCGGCCAAGATCGTTTTGGAGAAACACCCTGATTTTCTCTTCGAACTATGGGGTAAGGTTCGCAACGCCACCTATTTCGGAAATGATTACAGAAAAATACTAGAAAGACAGATCCCCAATTCCCTCCGTGATCGGATCATTTTCCGTGGAGATATTCCCTACGATAAGATAAACGATCTCTTTCTCGATTCCTGCATAGTTGCTTTCCCTTCCCGCTGGGAGAACTGGGCGAATGTCTGTCTCGAAGCCATATCTCAGGGGTGCGTGGTTTTCGCGTCACGATTGGGCGGTATGGCCGAAATGATTGATGACGGTATCCACGGAATTCTCATCGACCCACTGGATCCGGAGCAATTGGCTGAGCATATCCTCGCACTAACAGATGATCCGCACCGCCTCGAGACAATATCAAGGGTAGCCATAGAAAGGAGCAAAGCCATCTGTGACCCCATAAAGGCCTGTGAGGCCATCGAGGCAAACTACGCGGCTGTTCCCCAAAAGAGAGCTTGGAGGCCTGTCGAGGGTTTACCTCTTGTCTCGGTCATTATTCCTCATTACAACCAAGGGAAATATCTTCAGGAGGCAGTCGAATCGGTGCGGGTGTCAACCTACGCCAATATTGAAACCATTGTTGTGGACGACGGTTCGACGGATGACCATTCCCGGCAGATCTTTGAGCAACTCCCTGGGGTCACAAAAATCCGGAAGCCCAATGGAGGTTTAAGCTCCGCCAGGAACGCTGGGATCGATGTGGCGCAGGGCGAATACTTTCTCCCCCTCGATGCGGATGACAGGATTCACCCCGATTACATCCGAGCGGCGGTTGCCGCCCTCGAAAACAACCCTTACCTCGGCTATGTGAGCTGCCATGCCCAGAATTTTGGCGATTCCGATGCAGCCTACATCCCTATTGGCTATGTGCCCCCCTTAATGGTAGCGATAAATACGGACGGGAAATGCGCCAATCTCTTTCGGCGCGAACTACACACCCGAAGACGCCGTTACGACGAGACCATGGTTTCTTACGAAGACTGGGAATTTCTCATTCAGCTTCATGCCTCCGGTATCGAAGGCGATGTGCTTCCCGACGAGTTCTTTTTCTATCGACGACACGACGATTCTATGGTGTATCAAACGGCGAACCCCTTGCGGGCCGATCTGATTCAGTACATGATGACCAAGCATCGGGCCATTTTTACGCCGCATGCGCCCCTCCTTGCCATCGTCCTTGCGAGGCTCTGGAAGGAACAGGAAATGCGAGCGGAGAGTGACGTGGCAAAAGTTTACTGGACTACCAATTCCGACTACACCGAGCTGGCATCTACCAAACAGATTTATCCCCTCGGGAAACGAGCGCAAATCTGTCTCCGCTTCGAGTCCAAGGCGGATATCCTACGGCTCCGTTTCGATCCGGGAGAACAACAGGGGTCCTACTTCATTTCGAACCTAGTTGTGTGTGATGCGGGTACCCGGAGAATTCTCTGGGCCTGCTCCGGGATGGGGGGCAGTTGCTGTGGCGCCGGTGATACCAACTGCGTTGTATTCCGAGGTGCCCTCCTCGTTCAGTCACAGGCGGGGGACCCTCAGGTCCTGCTGCCGGAAATGTCCTCTCATGGATGCCGGATGTTCGAACTTTCCTGCACCATTGTCGGCGGATTATGCGTCGAGGCCGAACTGGCCCGCCTGAAACTATTGCTCGAAACCGATGAAAAATCAAATCGAACAAGAGGTAGACAGGGTATCCTCAATCGTCTAAAGAAACGATGAGTAAACGCATCCTCCTCATCACAAGCGAAATCGTCCCTTTTCATTACGGTGGTATCGGCACGCTCTTCAAGGTCCTCGCCAAGACCTTACGTCGCCGTGGGTACGAAGTGGCCCTTCTCGGCGAACGACCGGCTGATTTCGATGAGGAAGTATTTCGACGGTACTATGGAGATATTACTTATTTTCTCCACGAAAGAGTTTCCTGTTGCGATGGGACATCTCTTCTCGACGGCGCGAGAGAGGTCTGGCGAACCTTCCGCGAGATTCAACCGCTCTTCCGTCCGGATGTGGTAGTCGGGGCCGATTTCGGAGGCGAATGTTTGCTGCTTTTCCTGGATGCGCAGTCTGGCCAGTACCCCGAAACGACCTTCGTTCTCACAATCAATGGTATGACTAGCGATATCAATGCCGTGTTCGAGGGGGGGGAGCAGGGCTTCTGGGAGCGGTGGCTGTGGGATCCCCAACTGCGTCTGGCGGAAGCCATGGAAAAACTCACCGTTTCCCTTGCCGACCGCATTGTCGCTCCCACGTTATGGGTCTGGAATCAGGTCAGGGACCGCACCGGCATTGAGCGCGAAGCGCGCATCATTCCCAATCTCAGCGATGCGGATCTCTTCGAAACCACTTCGGAGATGGACCCGGTCGCCCTGTCGGATCCACTGATTTTGTTCGTAGGTCGCCTGGACCGGACGAAAGGTGCGGACATTCTCCTCGATGCGTATCTCCACCTGGCGGAGCAGAGGCTGGCTTTTCTGCCTCGACTCGTTTTCGTTGGGAGGGACTGCCTCTGGAAAGCATACGGATCAACCTTTATCGACCACTGGAAGCCTTTCATTCCGCCGGCCTTGCAGGATCGCATTGTCTTTGCCGGCCAGATTAATCACGAGGAGGTCCGTAATTACTTGCGCCGTGCCATGCTGTGCGTATTCCCCTCGCGTTGGGAAGCTTACGGAATTGTGTGCCTTGAGGCCATGCAGACAGGCTGTCCCGTCCTCGTCTCCAGGAACACGGGACTTGCCGATGTTGTCGGACCCGCTTTCCCTGAACTCCTGTTTGATGTCGATGCCGGACCGAAAGGCCTGGCAGAGGCAATCCGCAAGCTCATGGCCACCCGGCCTTCAAAGCCGGACCTGCCGGCGCAGCTCAGGCAACGGGCAAGACACATTCTCCATGAAGCGGAGAGGGAATGGGTGACGTTCCTAGAAGGGTGCGGCGAAAAATACCGTACGCAAGGAACTTACCCTGTGCCCGGAGATTTTTTCGCGGATATCCGGCAGGTGTTGATGCCTGTGGACGAGCTGCAGCAGATCGCCCCGATCGCACACACACGTTTAACAGTGTATTTCAGGCAAGATGGCACCTATTCCGAGGACCACTCCCTCTCTTTAGCCTATCCGGCATTTCGGTGGATCACTCTGCGTCTGGGCCTGCCTGCAGGCATTGTTGAAAGTCCCCTGCGCGTGGATCCCGCGGACGAAACAGGTCTGATCCTCGTGGATTCGATTTCTCTCATTCGCGATGATGTTGAGATCTGGCATTGTGAAGGACCTGATGCCTTCCGTTGCCTTGCCGTGCATGGTAATGTGGATCGGTCCATGCTCGGTCGGTCGCTTGCCCTAGCCGCGAAGAACAGCGATCCCCAGATACTGATAGACTGTCCTGTAACGGATGCCCCCACCGTATTGAAAATACGCCTATGCTTCGGACCTCATCGATGAACCGGGTTTTTTACGCAAAGGGTGTCCTGTTCCGTTCAGTACGGACCTACAAGGCTCCGCTGGTTTTGTTTTTCCTGCTCCTGTTATTTTTTGTCGTCAATGGGGCTTGGCACATCCCATCCCGGCTGGTAATAACAGGGGAAGTCGATAGCGCCGTTGATGCTTTTGTCCAATGGGACTCTGGCTCGGGTTTCAACGATATCGAGGCCGCACACATTGTCCTTGGTCGTCCTGTACCGGGTTTTGAGAAGTCAACCGTTCTGAAGATCAAACGCACCGGGAATAAGCATCCTTCCTCAACAGGGACGGGAGTCTGGATAAAGGTCATCCACCGAAGTGAAGACGACCATGGAATATATTTGGATACCCTCGTAGTTTCCGGCACGATTGAATGTCAGGGGGATGTCCTGCACCTTATGAAAGATGAAGTGACCCTTGCCGTCCCGCCGGGACGGGACTCCACGACGATTATCTTTTTGACAAACAGCGATTCCGGTTTTGCGGAAATCGATGTGGGTGGTGACAGGCGATCTTATGATCTATACACACCGGTTGATGGAGAAAAATATGTTAAAAGGGATTCGAACCCCTGGCAGGGTGGCGTCTTCACGGCAACCGTGGATCTGCCACGCTACAAGACACATCGTCTCATGATTTCTTCCATAGAATCGTCTCAACACTTCCACGTGGGGTCTGCCTCCATTGTATCGCAGCGAGAGACGAAAGCCCTCGTTGTACCTGAAAATGGGTTTTCTTCCCTTCATCACTTTTCTGGTTTCCATGGAAACACGAAACAATATCTTCAGACAGTTCGATTTGTGCAGCAGGTTTTTTTTGCTGCATTCTGCGCTTATGTTCTCTGGTTTCTGATGCGGTTTATACATATCAAAGGAGGGATCGCTGCATTTTTCTTTCAGTCTAAACGCCCCTTCTTCTGGTTCATGTTTATTGGAAGCATCGTGGTTTTCTCGACCTGGCTCCTTGCATATTGGCCAGGGCATTTTACATCGGACTCGGTGCATGTGTGGTGGGCAGCCAGATCCCCCGGTTTTTTCCTGTTTCAGCATCCCATCATGAATGTCATCTTCTACCGTTTTCTGCAGCAGTTCTGGGATCATATGGCGGTTGTGGGACTTGTTCAGATCTTCATGGTCTCTTTACTCAGCTCTTACATATTTTATTATCTATATAAACAGGGGGTTTCTTTTTGGATCATCTTCCCTTTCTATCTTGCATTTATAACCTCCGTTCCCGTTGGGCTGTATAATATTTCCTTATGGAAGGACATCCCTTTCGCCCTCCTCGTGCTTTTCTGGGCCTTCTATTTTGTGAAGGCAGTGCATGACAGAAAACAGGGGAAGAAACTATTTTCTGGTCATGACGTGGTGGCGCTGGCATTGCTTCTTCTTGCTCTGAGCTTATTCCGCTATAATGGCATAGTCTATATCTTTTTTATACCGGCAGGAATGATGCTGCTTAAAATCATTTCGTGGAGAAAATTTCTGTTTGGACTCGTATTTGTTTTGATCACTTCATCTGTGATTGTCGGCATCTCTGTTCACAAAGATAAAACGAACTTTATCACCGGGCAAACCCAGTTTTTTATCAAGAAGATGCTCGGTGTGGGTGCCTTCAAGACAGTGACTAGAATGGTGAAACAATATCCGACGATTCTCGATGTTAATATATATCAAAAACGGCATATCTGGTATGATGTCTGGTGTAGGAATAAGGCGACAACGGCATGGCACTACAACTTTGCCAAGCTGAAAGGATACAACGAATTTTTCCGTTATGTTCCATGTGAACCAAAGAACGGGAGACTATTTGCATTTATCGATCGGATCACTCGTTATTCCTACGAGAAACCCTGGGTATACATTACATGGGACCCCTTCTATATGCTTTTTCTATTCCTTCTGTGTGGTTTAGGGACCTACCTTCCTAGGACTGCCGGATTCGGTTATGTTGTCCTTACACAGGTGTTTGTGTTGCTGCTCGTTCTTGGGCCGGAGAATTATAACTGGCGATATTACTATTTTCTGCTCCTATCGCTATACTTCCTCGTTCCCATTGTGGCACTGGATATAAAGATGCGTATTTCATCAACCGGGTAAACGGATTTTGATGGGGGACATATGCCGAAAGTCAGTGTGATCATTCCCTGCTTCAATCAGGGTCTTTACCTCGACGAAGCCGTCGATTCTGTTCTAGCCCAGACATTCCAGGATTTTGAGATTTTGGTGGTCGATGACGGTTCTACGGATGCGGAAACTGTCAAAATACTCAAGGATTATGCAAGATCAAAAACCCGGGTCATCCATACCAACAATCAGGGGCTTGCGGCCGCCCGCAATAATGGGGTCCGTGAGGCGCAGGGCACCTACATCCTGCCTCTGGATGCCGATGACAAGATCGGAGAGGGTTATCTTGAAGATGCGGTCCATATCCTTGCCCAATATCCGGAGATAGGAATCGTCTACTGCGAGGCGTCCTATTTCGGCGTGCAAGAGGGGCGATGGGATCTGCCGGAATATTCTCTGGATAAGATCATGAATCACAATGTTATCTTCTGTACAGCTCTGTTCCGGAAAGCTGACTGGGCGGCAGTCGGCGGCTACAACGTGAACATGGTCTATGGTTGGGAGGACTGGGATTTCTGGCTTTCCCTTATCCACCGGGGCCTGAAGGTTTATAGAATCCCGAAGATTTATTTTTACTACCGTTTGCGGGAGGATTCCATGGTCCATACCATGGACGAGGAGCAACGTTTCTTCATGCGGCTCCACGCTTACCTCAATCATCAGGATCTCTATCGGAATATTGCCGATATCGAGATCAACTTGAAGGTGGCAGAGCTATATTTGGACACCGGGATGGGTTTCAACCCACATCAGATCCAGAGACAAGTTATTTTTACCGATCAAACGGTCATAGAGTTTGATCTCAGCGGTGTCCAGGGGGTGAAACAATACCGCTTCGACCCCATCAATGCGCCGGTGACGATGCACATCAACGAGATCACATTGATTGCTGAGGACGGAACATCACGTAAAATTGAAGATTTTCAGAGCAATGCCCTCTATGCAAAGGAGAACAACCTCATCTTTGAAACGGCAGATCCCCAGATATTATTTTCCTCTGTAGGGATAGAGCGTCCGCTGAAGCTGCTTGTCCGGTTGAATTTTGTTTCAGTTGGCTATGAGGTGATTCAGGACGTCTTGAATTATAAAAATAACATGCTCGCAGGAATTTATCATTCCTGGTCACGGTGTATCCTGAAACCGCTACGCATATTGACGAAGCTATTTCGAGGTTGAGAGTGATGAAAAAACCATTTTGCCCATTGAGGGGGATATCTGGGAGGCCCTTGCGGTGAAGTATGAGATGTCTGCCTGTTTCACGTTCTATAATAAAAAGACGGCGAAAAATCATTGTGATAGGAAAAACCTGGCTATGGCTTACTCCGTTGGCCAACAGCAGAAACGTGCTGTAGCATAATCATGAATGGTAGTTTCTATAAATTCCTGCCTCCTCTCCTAATCCAGACAAGCCGGGATCAAAAATTTTTAAAAATTTGAATTTTCTGAAAACCGTTGAGAAGATTTTATATGAAAGATCTTGAGGACATGGCAAAGATTTCTTTTGCCATCTTTACGCGAACCTTATACCTTAGAGACTAATGATACAGGCCACCTATTTTTAGTTTATTCTTTGGAAACCAAAACCAACATGAAACAACTTATCAAGAATTTACAGAATCTTACTTTTATCAAGAAATTGAGAAAACTGCTTTATCTTCGCCCATTCACGCGATCCATGAGTAGGAGGGTTTTTGACGAGATTCTTGGGCCTTTTGGATGCGCAGCAAATCATTATAGTCGCTGGTTGAAGAAGCAAAGTCTGACTCCAAAAAAAATAGACAAAATAAAAGATGAGATTTCTGGATTCAAGTATCAACCAAAGATTAGTGTCATTATGCCGGTTTTTAACGTAGCGCCTCAGTGGCTGGAGCTGGCAATTGAGTCTGTAACGCAACAAATTTACGAGGAGTGGGAACTGTGCATTGTGGATGATTGTTCATCAAACCCGGAAACGATAAACTATTTGAGATCAGTACACCATCCAAAAATCAAAATAAAATTTTTAGATCGGAATCAAGGAATTTCGGGAGCATCGAGCGAAGCAATACAAATGATGACGGGTGAATATATTGCCTTACTGGATGACGATGATGTCATTACAAAAGACACCTTATATGAAGTTGTCAAAGTAATCAACACGATTGATCCTGATTTGATTTATTCTGATGAAGATAGAATAGATCATCGAGGAGTTCGTGCCAAACCTTTTTTTAAGCCTGATTGGTCTCCGGATCTTTTAAGGGCTCAAAACTATATCTGTCATTTTACGGTGATCAAGAAAGCGATATATATAAGCATAAATGGCTTTCGAAAAGGAGTTGAGGCGGCCCAAGACCATGATTTGATCCTTAGGGCAGTAGAAAGATCAAATAGGATACACCACATTCCAAAAGTCTTATATAGTTGGCGGGAGATCGAAACCTCAACTGCTGCTCACTCTAATGCAAAGCCACTTGCTCAATCATCTGGATTAAAGGCAGTTGATGAGCATATGGAGAGATATTTTGGGGGAGAAGCATATGTAAAAGAAAGTCAATATAAATTCGTATATGATGCAAACACCTGTTTTAACGGTAGTTCATTGGTCAGTATTATCATTCCGACAAAGGATGGGATACGATACTTAAAGGATTGTATCAGTAGCATATTAACAAAATCGAGTTATAAAAATTATGAGATATTAATTTTGAATAATAACTCTGAAAAACAGGAGACTCAGAATTACTTTAAGGAAATCACAACGGGGCATTCCAATATTAGGGTTGTTGATGCTTCATATCCTTTTTGCTGGTCACGGCTGAACAATCAAGGTGTGTCCGAATCAAAGGGTGATGTCTTTATTTTTTTAAATAATGATACTCGAATCATTTCCAATGATTGGATCGAAAGACTGGCTGGACAGGCGATTCGTAAGGATGTCGGAGTGGTCGGTCCGCTCATGCTCTATGAAGACGGCACCATTCAGCATGCAGGTGTGGTGGTAGGACTTGGAGGATGGGCTGACCATCTATTTAGAGGGATGAAGCCGAATCACACCACATCGCCTTTTGTGTCGCCAATGGTAAAGAGAAACGTATTGGCCGTAACAGGATCTTGTATGGCCGTGTCAAGAGAAACGATGAATATCGTCGGTGGATTTGATGAAAGGTTTATGGTGTGCGGTAGTGATGTGGCGCTTTGCATACGCGCGTATGAAATGGGACTTTATAACATTTATGACCCTTTTGTGAAATTATACCATTTTGAATCAAAGACGAGAATCCCGGACGATATACCAAATTGCGATTTTGAAATGTCCAAAATATATTATAAGAAATACTTGGAAACAGGCGATCCTTTCTTTAATATCAATTTGTCATTAAGCAATACAAGGCCAACTTTGAGATGATAAAAATTATAGATCAAATTATTGAAGCTTTAAAGAAACATCGAACATCGATGATTGTAGCTTCTTTATCTCAGAACAAAGCCGCCCGAAAAATTTATGGGGTTTATGCGAGGGCACGGCGGCAAAAGGTATTTTCAATACCGGATATTAAGCCGATTACAGTCAAAAAGAGTAAATATGATTTTGAAAGGATCAACCTTTTGTTGCCATCAATCAATAGAGAGCATTTTTTTGGGGGTTCCTACACCGCCCTAAAATTATTTGATGAGATCACTCAAAAGGTTGCTGCGGACTGTAAAATTCGGCTCATCATTACCGATGCCTCGCCCGATAAAGAGGCATTAGAAAAATTTCACCACTATCACCTGTCGACAACAGGAGAGAGCAATTCTAAAAGGCAGCTTCTTTTTTTGGACAACTATGGGAAGCAAAGTATTTTTGTGACAAAAAATGACAAATTTATTGCGTCTGCCTGGTGGACGGCTTATCGCTCACAAAAAATAATAGAACAACAAATAAAGCTATACGGGCAAGATGATTACAAGATGATTTATATTGTACAAGATTTTGAGCCCGGTTTTTATAATTGGTCAAGTCACTTTGCTTTGGCGGAGTCAACCTATCAATCAAAAATACCAACCATAGCGGTCTTTAACTCTTCCCTGCTTAAGGATTTTTTTAAGGAAAGAGAGTATGTTTTTTTTAAAGACTATTTTTTCGAGCCACAATTCCACGAATATTTAAAACGATATATTCCCCAAAACAATAATCAGCGAAAGAAAAAGATCATCATATACGGTCGCCCTTCCGTGGACAGAAATTGTTTCCCGTTGATCATCGAGGCATTGAGAGAATGGGTTTTATTGCAGCCGATTCCCAGCGACTGGCAGTTACTCTCTGTGGGGGAAAAACACCCGTCAGTTGATTTAGGAAATAGAATTACTCTGAAATCATTGGGAAAACTATCTTTATCAGAATATGCTGAATTGCTGTCCGAAAGCGCTATCGGGGTTTCTTTCATGGTTTCTCCGCATCCCAGTTACCCTCCGTTGGAAATGGCGCATTCTGGACTACTCACGCTTACTAATTCTTATGCTAATAAAAACCTTTCGAAGCTTCATGAAAATATCACTTCTCTTCAAGTGCTTACTCCCGAAACGATTGCCGAGGGACTACTCGCGTTGACCAAAAAGTTTGTTGCCGATCCAACTGTTGGGCCTAGAGGAAAAAGTTCGATGCCATACTATGCTGATAGTTCTTGCCAATTTCCCTTTCTTGACGATCTGATTGCGGCTTGGTAAGTTGATTCCAATCTGTCAAACGAATCCTTGGCCACCGTAACGCTCAGGGGATCTCAGAATATGATGTTACCAACTCCATCCTTCGATGCCGAAACCTCAGGTCGAGTCTGTGCTGTCGTGATCTCCTTTTTCCCCGATGCAGGCTTCCCGGAGCGGGTGGAGATGATCGCCGCACAGGTCTCCCGGGTAATCGTCGTGGATAACGGCACAACGGGGAAAGCTACCGTGAATCTTGAAAGAGCGTTAGACGTAAGGAAGAATGTAACCTGTATCCGCAACAGTGAGAATCTCGGAATCGCCATCGCTCTGAACCAGGGAATCCGCCAGGCCCTCTCTGGTGATGAGGGATGTTCCTGGGTCGTCACCTTTGATCAGGATAGTCTGCCGCCCAGGGACATGGTGAAAAAGATGCTGACGATCTGGGAATCCCATCCCCATCCGGAGAAGGTAATGGTCGCCGGTTCCCGGACAACCTTTGTGGGTAGTACCTCTCGGCCTGATCCGGCTGCAGGTCGTTCCTGGCGGGAGGTGACGTATGTAATTACATCGGGAAGTCTTGTCCCCCGGCGGGCTTTCGAGTTGGCGGGATACTACAACGAAGGCCTCTTCATCGACTATGTCGATATCGAGTATTGCCTGCGCCTGAGGACCCTCGGCTATCAGGTCATCGAAATTCTTGACACCGAAATCCTGCATCAGATGGGACGGCTCGAGGAGCGTCTTATTCTGGGAGAGAAGGTCCATCCCACCCATCACCCGCCCCTGCGGCGGTACTACCAGTTTCGTAATGCCATTCTTCTTCACCGCCAGTACAGGGAATCTCAGCGATCCTGGTGCCGAAAAGACCGGATCATTCTGATGAAGATCTTGATTCTTATTTTCCTCTATGATGATGGATACTTGCGAAGTCTGGCTCAGATACTGCGAGGCATCGGCCATGGCCTGGCCGGAAGGTCCGGCAAGGATGGCGAAGCGCTCTATGTTCACAATTCTATAAAAACTTCCTGATCATTTTCCCTATGTCTGAACAGGTTCAAATTATTATCGTCAATTGGAACGGGAGGGCGTTTCTGGAGGACTGTCTCCAGAGCCTCAGGAGACAGTCCTACCGGTCCTTCTCTGTCACTCTGGTTGACAACGCCTCAACCGACGGCTCTCTGGAGCTTGTGTCTGAACGCTTCCCGGAAGTTCAGGTGATTGCACTGACGGAGAACCGGGGGTTTGCCGAAGCCAACAATTGTGCTTTGAGAGATTCGACGACACCCTATGTGGCGCTTCTGAATAACGATGCCGTAGCGGACCCATACTGGCTGGAGTCTCTTGTCGAGACCCTAGAGCAAACGAAAGAGGCCGGTTTTGCCGCCTCCAAGATGCTCTATTACGATCGCCCGGGGCTGATCGATCGCTGCGGTGACGGATATACAAGGGCTGGTGTTGGCCTCCTGCGTGGCCGCGGTGAGCCGTCCGGGCATTACAATCGGCGGGAATTGACCTTCGGTGCCTGCGCCGGAGCAGCGCTCTACCGCACATCCATGCTGAAGGATGTCGGGTTTTTTGACGGGGATTTCTTTCTCCTCTATGAGGATGTTGACCTCAGCTTCCGGTCACAGTTAAAGGGTTACACGTGCCTTTATGTTCCAGAAGCCCTTGTTTACCACAGGGGGAGTGGAAGCCTTGTTCATGATTCGTCTATTTCGGTGTACTATGGCCATCGAAATCTAGAATGGGTCTATATCAAGAATATGCCGGCGCGACTGATTCCCCGGACGATCTTTTTTCACATTATCTACGATATCATCGCTCTGTGTTACTTCGTCGTACGTGGACGGGGAATTGATTATTTCAGGGCGAAAAAAGATGCCCTGAAAGGGTTAAAGCGGGTCTTAAAGAAGCGCCGACAGATTCAGGACAACAGGACAGTAGACGATTCGTATGTCTGGGGACTGCTGGATCGACCGGCGCTGACGCACCGCTTAAGAGGTCGCAGGGATAACGATCCGTGTGATGACTACCGGCGGGATGCATGAAATAAAAGCGATCTGTAGTGAACGGATGAAACGAGAGACTCTAAACGCTGCGTGTAGCGGCAGTGAGAGTGGGAATTCGCCTCACCGCTTTTCAATTCAAAGAAGAAATAGTTAAATGTCAGAAGATGCTAGAAATGGGGGTATCTTGTACGACTGCACTGCGTCAATGGTAATCTATCAAAACTCTCCAGCAATTATCAGGGACGCCGCAGTTAGTTTTTTGAACACCGAATGTTCTGTACAACTCACTGTCGTTGATAACTCACCCACGTCTGATTTGCGTCTCGCATTCGATGGGCTTCCGGTATCGTACCATTTTTATGGTGAAAACGTTGGTTATGGCAGGGCGCATAACTGGGCCATTTTCCACGCCGAACCGTCAAAATACCATCTTGTGCTCAACCCTGATATCATTATTTCATCAGGAACGATTCGTTCTTTGATCCAATTCATGGAAAACAATCCGGAGGTAGGAATGGTCTGCCCGCGGATATTGAATGAGGATGGTTCAGATCAATACCTGAATAAGCGCTATCCCAGTGTTATGGATTTTTTTATTCGACGTTTTGTACCACACATCTTTCATCCTCTATTCAAGCGACGTTTGAATTACTATGAGATGAGAGATGTTGGATACGAGAAAATGTGTGATGTGGAGGTTATGACCGGCGCATTTATGCTTTGCCGTACAAATGTGCTGAAAACAGTGGCCGGTTTTGATCCGCGCTATTTCTTATACTTTGAAGACTTTGATCTAAGCCGTAAATTTCAACAGAACGGATTCAGGACCGTTTATTACCCCAAAGCTACCGCGATTCACTATTGGACACGTGAATCTCATAAGAAGATAAGAATGGCAATGATATTCGTTGTCAATATGTGCCGTTATTTCAGCAAGTGGGGGTGGACGTGGTTATAGCGAAGCGCCGCCCTCTTATCCTTGTTACAGGGGCCACTGGCGCCGTTGGGCCGGCTGTTGTTGAAGCCTTCCATGCTGCGGGGTATTCCATCCGCACCCTGTCAATCGATTCTCCGCCAGCAGGTACGTGGCCTGATGATGTAGAAACACTCATTGGTGATGTAACCGATGTATCGGCCGTACGCGCTGCCATGCAGGGTGCTGAATCGGTTGTTCACCTGGCCGCTTTGCTGCATATTGCAAACCCGGCCCCTGCTCTGCAGGACCAATATGAACGGATTAATGTGGGGGGAACTTCGAACGTGATTGCGGCGGCTATTCGGGCTGGCGTGGGACGTGTTGTGCTCTTCAGCACGATTGCCGTTTATGGGCCTTCCGGTGGGCGGATCTTGACGGAAGATACGCCACCGTACCCGAATACAGTTTATGCCCGTACCAAGCTTGCGGCGGAAAAAATCGTACTGGAAGCCAGAGGTGTGGATGGTGGACAGATTGGGGTTGCCTTACGCCTGGGTGCAGTGTATGGTTTCAGAATTAAGGGAAATTATCAGCGTCTTGTGCAATCCCTGGCGAGGGGCCGCTTCATACCTGTCGGTAATGGTTTCAACCGGCGCACCTTGGTTTACGATACAGATGTAGCGCGCGCTGCTGTTTTGGCTGTGGGACACGATAGTGCGGCAGGCAGGATTTTCAATGTTTCAGATGGCCGCTTCCATACTATGGATGAAATAATTCGTACTATCTGTGATGCCCTTGGGCGCCCCCCTCCAGGTTTTGCGCTGCCGGTTTCACTGGCACGCTGGGCGGCAGGATTACTGGAAGAAAGTTTCAAACTCTTTGGTTTCCGGTCGCCTGTTACACGGGGAATCGTAGACACGTATATGGAAGACATAGCTGTGGATAGCCAGCGCATTCAAAATGAGCTCGGTTTTGTGCCCCGGTACGATCTGGCGGCGGGATGGAAGGAAACGGTGAAAGCGAGCACCTGGTTATGAAAAGGACAAAAAAAGGTGCGGTGAATTTTTTGGTTACACAGATAAAATATCTCACACAAAAGCGCCAAGAAAACAATATACAAGAAGATTATAACTGAAAACGAAATTATGAAGATAGCTGTTAGTGCGGCGCTTTGTGTCTATAAAAAGCTGGGGCTTGGGCTTTTGAAAACTGTATACGAAACCTGTCCCGCAGGTCAGTAAGATCATACTGAGGCGCCTTTACGTAAGGCAGTAAATTCTAATGAAGCGTATTTTTGATCTTGCCATGGCTTTTTTTTTATTATGTTTTTTGAGTATCCCGATCCTTTTTGTCGGGTTCATCGTGAAGATGACTTCGAAAGGTCCGATCTTGTACTGGTCGGACCGGGTGGGGATCAATAACGGGATATTCAGGATGCCCAAGTTTCGGACGATGGTTACAGGTACTCCTGCTGTCGCGACCCATCTCATGAAAAATCCCGATGATTATCTCACGCGGGCCGGGTCATTATTACGCAGGTTCAGTTTGGATGAATTGCCGCAGCTGTATAGTATCTTAAGAGGAGACATAAGCTTTGTGGGCCCCCGTCCGGCTTTGTATAACCAGGATGATCTGATTGATCTGAGGACCGAGAAAGGGATACATACAATCATTCCTGGCATTACCGGCTGGGCACAGGTAAACGGAAGAGATGAGTTGCCGATTTCGGTAAAGATCGAGTTCGATGAATATTATCTGAAAAACAGGTCGTTCCTTTTTGACCTCAAAATATTGCTGATGACATTTATAAAGGTTGTGAAAAGAGAAGGGGTCAGTCACTGAAGTTAGGAGACAGAGAGAGGGAGATCAGAGGATTGTATCGACCGGCGCGTGCAACCTTCATTAAGGTTTCCATGTTTGAACACAGTTTGTATCTCTGAAACAAAGAATATGATAGGCTCCCCGAATGTGTTATAACCTGCGGAAAGGTGTAAGGGGATCATCGTACAACAACGATCCATGAAGAACTGATAAAAATTGGGAATGTTTATGAAGGCGGTTGTACGTAGCAGAAACTTCTATTTGATGTTGCTCATAGATGCGATTTTCGTAATGGTGGCCTATATGACGGCATACTGGCTCCGTTTTGAGGGGAGTATCTCTCCGACTGACTGGGCAAAAATACAACATGCCCTTCCGTATCTTGTGCCCTTTAAACTGGCCTGCTTCTATGCGTTCGGGCTTTATCGAGGTATGTGGCGATACACAAGTATTTCGGATGTGAAAAATATTTTCAAAGCCGCCAGCTTATCCTCAGGTGCCATTGTTCTTTTTATCCTTTACCAGTATCGGTTTCTAGGATATTCCCGCTCCGTATATCTTATCGACTGGGGGCTCACCTTTATGCTGACGAGTGGGGTCCGGTTTTTCCTAAGGATCCTGCTGGGAAGTCCTCTTCTATCTTTCTGGAGGCGGGCACCCCACCTCAGTGATTTGCCGATCAAGAAGCTGCTTATTATTGGGGCCGGGGATGCGGGTGAAAAGGTGCTCAGGGAGATTAAGGAAACACCTTGGAGCCGGTTCAGGCCCGTCGGTTTCCTTGATGATGATCAGGAAAAGCATGGGAAGGAAATTCATGGCGTTCCGGTCCTCGGAATGGTAGACGAGATTGACCGGATCCCGGTGGCCTTTGACGAGATCCTCATTGCTATCCCTTCGGTGAAGGGTGAGGCGGTTCGGAGGATTGTCGCACTGTGCGAGAAGACTGGAAAGAGGTTTCGAACGATACCCGGAATATGGGAACTTGTCGAGGGAAAGGTCTCGATCAAGACAGTGCGTGATGTCACCCTGGAAGATATTCTGAACAGGGGGGAAGTACATCTGAATGAAGAGGAAATCAAACAATATCTGGAGGGTAGGCGTGTTCTGGTAACGGGGGCCGGGGGATCCATAGGATCTGAACTGGTAAGACAGGTGAGCCGTTTTAATCCTCAGGCCGTGGCGCTTTTGGACTTTAGTGAATACAACCTGTTTCGATTGGAGATAGAACTCAGACAACGCTTTGGACACATCCCGGCCTCGGTATTCCTTGCGGACATCAAGAAGAAGGATGCGGTAAGACAGGCGCTCCGTGAATTCAATCCCGATGTGGTTTTGCATGCGGCGGCTTACAAACATGTGCCCATGCAGGAGATGAACCCGTGGGAGGCGGTATACAACAATATCCTCGGCACGCGTAACATGGTAGACGTATCTCTGGAAACGGGGGTCAAACGATTTGTCCTTGTTTCAACGGATAAGGCGGTGCGGCCGACCAATGTCATGGGCGCCACAAAACGGGTGGCCGAGATGCTCACGGCGTGTGTGAATGGTGATTCTGAAAACCGTTTTATGGCCGTACGGTTCGGCAACGTTATCGGGAGCTCCGGTTCGGTGATCCCCCTGTTTCAGGAACAGATTTCCCGGGGCAGCCCCTTGACTGTTACCCACCCGGATGTGACACGGTATTTCATGAGTATCCATGAGGCCGCGCAGTTGATACTACAAGCCGGCGCCATGGGGAATGGAAAGGAGATATTCATACTGGATATGGGGAAACCGGTACGTATCGCCGACTTGGCGCTGGATCTGATCCGTCTCAATGGTCTTGAGCCGGAGCGTGACATTGCCATACAGTTTATTGGTCTCCGTCCCGGGGAAAAACTGTTTGAGGAGCTGATCACCAAAGGGGAGGGGCTTATTTCCACAAACCACAAAAAGATCCTCATACTCCGGGGAGAAGAGTATAACTGTGAGGTCTTGAATACACAGATTGACGGCCTCCTTGCTGTTGCAGGCAGCTACGACGCCACCGCCATAAAGAAAAAGCTCCAGGAAATTGTGCCGGAATACACCCCACAGGGGATTTAGCTGGTAAGCTTGTCAAGGTAATGCCCTTAAAAAAGCAACAATAAACAAGCCTCTTTTTAGATATTCACACCGCGCAGACTTTAAGAAAAAGCCAAGGCTTCCCATTCGTTTTATAGGCTGTTCAACCCATGGTTCAGATAACAGCATTGAATAGTTTGCTGGATTTCAACGATGATGGGGAAGGCTAGAAATACTTTCGGTTACGTCCGAAGATCATTTCTCACTTCCTCCTTGACTTTCGTTAGCCGTCCCTTTATCTATTGCATGTTCAAAGAGTGAATAAGGTAAATTATTAATCTAGTGCAACAGCGACATTTTTTAAATCTTAAGCTAATCCACTGACGTAGTCAGTGTTGGGGTATGGGGGCGGAGGCCCCACACCGTTAGCGGATCAACGTAGTTGATGAGCACAGGGATTTTGTTGTAATCTGAAACGGAATTATGGGAGTGGCTGGACATCAAGATTATAGAGGGTGCAATATGTCCGGATCATGTGCATATGTATTTATCGGTACCGCCGAAGCATTCGCCATCTTTTGTGATGAAAATGGCTAAAGGGTAAAAGTGCAGGGTATTTACGTAAGGAATTTCTGGAATTATGCAAGCGGTACTGGGGGCTGCGTATTTGGGCACGTGGGTATTTTGTCAGTACAGTGGGCATCGACAACACCGTAATACGAAATGAGGAACAAATTCGAGAAGAGCAGTTTAGGCTATGGAAGGATGACAGCGAATGACATTGTCAGGAGTTATCGTTCTTTAGAACGCCACCGACAAGGTCGGTGGTAGTTTACTTTTCTGCCAGTTTTCTGCTTTCTGTGCTTGTAAAAATAGGCTTTCACTATTTTTAGTTTTGTGCCCATATGTAAGTTAGGGGACGGAGTTACATATCTTCATCCGGTTCTCAATGAAACAGCCAAAACTTAAAATTGCAGTGTCAGTGACTTTCCATTCGAGATCAAAAATTTAAAATTGTATTGAAAGTAGTCGCTGTTACTTTTTAAGGGACGATAACATGAAGAAAGCTTTTATAACGGGCATCACTGGTCAGGACGGTTCATACCTTGCCGAGTTTCTTT
>JAFGPZ010000119.1 GCA_016935935.1 Deltaproteobacteria bacterium | reverse complement strand
GGGCTGGATGTTAATGAAACAGGGTGGACATTTGCCTGTATGATGGAATTATTTGAGAGAGGGATTGTCACATCGGAAGAACTGGATGGTATTGATCTGACGTGGGGCAATGTTGAGGCAGTCCGGACACTGCTCATAAAGACAGCGGCAAAAGAAGGCGTGGGCGAACTGCTTGCACATGGCGTTAAGGAGATGGTGAAGAAAATCGGCAGAGGAGCTGAAGAGATAGGCATCTATACCCTTAAGGGAAATACTCCGAGAGGACATGATCACCGTGGCCGGTGGACAGAGATGTTTAACACATGCCTGTCAGAATCGGGCAACCTGGAGAATGATTTGATAAATAAGCGAACCGATAAGACACAGTTCGGACTTCCCCCCAAGATGGACTTCTTTGATCCTGATTTCGTGGCAAAAGCCGAGGCAAAGTCCAAAGGCTCCATGCAGCTGGAGGACTCAGCGGTGACATGCCGATTTCACACCAGAACAGATGTCCGTCTGTTATCGGCAGCCATATCTGCAGTCACGGGGTGGGATTTTGATTTTGATGAAGGAATGAAGGTTGGGCGCAGGGCAATAAATATCATGCGGGCATACAACATAAGGAGCGGGTTAGGAGGCGATCTCGACAGGCCGTCTCCACGCTACGGTTCTGTTCCCAAAGATGGTCCGGCAAAGGGGAAGGACATAGCGCCGCATTTCGCAAAAATGGTGAAAACCTACTATGACTTGATGGGCTGGGATGAAGAAGGAAGACCCCTCCCCGAAACTCTGAAGAATCTGGATATTGGTGAAATTACTGCGGATTTGTGGGACAGGCGCTAACGGATGTATGGAGTTACAATCTGCCTACAAATGGTACTTTCCGTTTCCCAGATAAAGCCCGAGGAGATAAGGTTTCTGAGATAGAAAGGCCATAGCCTGACTTCTTACTTCCCTCTCCGAGTAGGGAACGCTGAAGTGAGAAGTCTTATAGTCAAAGGTAATACTGCGGGCAAAGTAGAGGGGTTTCAGGACATTGATGATATCCCGTTTCACTTCCTCCGGTGATCCGTCAAATGTGTAGAGCAGGCTGTACACAATCTGAGACCAGAGCATGATGTCCACTGAATAATAATCCATGTCAACCATATCTTTAATCTGATTGAATGCGTAAGGACTGAGATACTTTTCCACGAGGTCTTTGTAGGCATAGTACTCTTTACGGCAATCCTGCTTAAGCTTGGCGATATCGACTTTCAGTTCCTGAGGTTCCCCCATCTTTTCCAGTCCGAAAGAGCTGACTGAGCAACTCCCACCGGGATGACATATCCCCTGCCCCCACTTCTTTGACCAGGAACTGAGCCACTTGGATCGATTTTCTATAAGGATCGAAAAGAGCGTATAGACTACCTCCTCGAACATCTGACCCAATTTCGGTGAACTTGCCTTGTGGACCTTCGTACCCAGGCCGCTTTCACAGATGCGGAATTTATTAAACTGGGCGTTCAGCGACATGAATATATCGATGCCATACTGCCGGGCCATTTCGTTCCATTCCTGCTTTAGCCAGTGATCACAGAGGGCAGAAGAAAATGCGAAATCTCCTCCAATGGGTTGGCGAATATCCAGTCCCGTAAGAGAATATCCCAGAGGGTAGCACAGGTGGTTTGTGATTGTTCCGTCAAACTGATGCCTTGAATACAGGGGAGCGACAAAATCATATCCCCTTCCAATGGGTTTGCCCAGGTAACGTATCCATTCGGGAGTGATAGACCGCAGATCTGCGTCGACAACTATGGTAATCTTCACTTCCTTTTCCCTGCAAAAGTTGAAAAGATTAAAAAAATTATTCCCCTTTCCCTTTACTCCCTCCGGTGTTGATATATATTGTTTGTCAATCTGAGCAGGAATGTTCGTCGACAGAAAGACATCCTTTGTCCCATCTGGACTGCTGTTGTCGCAATTAACGATAATGCACCGTAAATCAGGGAAATACTTTCGAAGACCTCTCCCTGCAACTTCAACAACATGTCCTATTGTGTCTGCTTCATTATATGAGGGTATACCTACTGCAACGTCATAGGTTGTTTCCATGATCCTTGTTTCCTTCACTCGTTGGGTTTGAAAAGTTCAAGGGAATCGCTTGTTGACGTATTCCTGCCTGGCTCAAAAGGTAATACTTTTGGAATGCGTTACATGTCATAAGCGCGCTCTGCTCTGGTAAATCTTGGTGGAGATGAGGGGGATCGAACCCCTGACCTCGGCATTGCGAACGCCGCGCTCTCCCAGCTGAGCTACATCCCCGATAATCTTAACAACTTTTTCGCTGCATATCGCATAGCGGAAGTTTGTGTCAAGTATTTATTTCTTCTCTACATTTGTACTGCTTATGTGACTCGACCAGCCTTGCACGATAAAAGGGATTTGCAGGTTCGGCTGCAACGGCTTTTTCGTAAGCCCCTACCGCCTCAAGATGATGACTGTTTTCACTAAGCACGTTACCCAGTCTGTTGTAGTAGCTATCTTTGGATGCGGCGTCGATTTGTATGGCCTTCTCATAAGATGCCATACCCTCATCCACTTTATTCTGTGTTATTAAGATATCTCCCAGACTGCAGTAAGTTGCCGGGTCACTGCCGTTAATTTTAATCGACTTTCTCACGGCTTCTTCCGCCTCGGCCAAGTGACCGCAACGAGACAGAAAATGCCCCAACCTGCTGAAAAAGACAGGAGCTTCTGACGGATCGATTCGGGAGGCTTTCTCGTAAGCTTTCTTGCCTTTTTTTATATTTCCATTTGCGATATGGGCATTTCCGAGGGAGCATAAATGAACGGGTGAATCCGGCTCCATCTCTGTCAACATTTCAAAAACCCGGATTGCCCTGTCCGTATTTCCGAATCGAAGGCATGCATCGCCAAGGGTAGTCAGGAGTGAGACCTCATTCGGGTAGAGGGCAACCGACCGTTCACAAATGGATAAAAGTTTTTCATATTGACCCTCGTTTCTATATATTCTTACAAGCTCATCGAAGGCAAAACCGATGAAGATACTTCCAGCCAACTCTTTTTCGAGGAGCCCTTCCAGGCACTCTATTGCCATGTCAGTTTCTCCGTTATCCTGGTATGCCCATGCCAGAGACATTGCCAGAGAGTCATCACCTTGATGTTGTTCTATTAATTCTTTATAGATTGCTATTCCCTCTTCGTATTTTCCCTGCGAGACGCATTCTTCAGCGAGTTTTCGGATTTCCGTTACATCTCGTTTCATTGTTCATGTTTCTCTTTCATCTGACTACAGTGGTTGTCCCTGTGACCAAAGGACTCCTGTGCCCGGTGTATTTTCTCTTACTGAAACTGTACCACATATAGACCGAACTGAACAGCGGGCGTATTTTCCACTGGCTGTGCGAAACAACCAGACATGTCTGTGGCAGGGTTAGCGATCAAATACAAAATAAACATATCACTTGTCAATCGGACCTTCCTCTGTATGACTTATAAACATGAAAAATCTTCTATGTATTACACAAGGTATATTATTGGGAAAGATATTGAAACAAATAATGATACAGGCAAAAAAGTTATTGACAATGCTCTCTAATATGATAGAAGGCGCCTCATGAAGAAAGAAGCAGAAAATAAAAAAATACCTGTTATAAGAAGAGACTGGTGCAAGGGATGCGGGATTTGCGTTGAGTTTTGTCCGCAGGACGCTCTGTCAATGGATGACAGGGAGAAGGCTGTTCTTGCCTATCCGGACAAATGCAACAGTTGTGGCATGTGCGAAATGCGATGCCCCGATCTCGCAATTGAACTGGAATAGAATGTCTCATTGATCTTTGATCAGTGCCTTTTTCATATCCATCTTTGGAAGACCAGGAAAGGGGAAGGGTACCGGTGAAAAGTAAGACAGGGCTAAACTGCGTAACAGTTTAGTAAGGAGGCAATTTTCGAAGTGGATAAAGATGTCATATTTGTTCAAGGGAACGAGGCATGTGTAAGAGGTGCCCTTTACGCCGGTGTCGATTTTTTTGCCGGTTACCCCATAACCCCCTCTACAGAGATTGCTGAGCTTCTTGCGCGCCACCTGCCCGGAAGGGGAGGGAAATTTATACAAATGGAAGACGAAATATCTTCCATGTGCGCCATAATTGGGGCGTCGCTGACGGGGAAGAAGGTTATGACGGCGACCTCTGGGCCTGGTTTTTCTCTGAAGCAGGAGGCGCTCGGGTTTGCAGTCATGGCTGAAACACCGTG
>JAFGPZ010000118.1 GCA_016935935.1 Deltaproteobacteria bacterium | reverse complement strand
ACCCCCGGTACACCTTTTGGGGCGTACAATCGCTTAGCAGGCGATCGCTTTCGGCCACTCAGCCATCTCTCCGCTTCCGTGATCGATTTTTTGCTATCCGGTTCTTACTTAAAAAACCAAACCGCAGCCGCGCTAATCGCCTGCGGGAGCAGGACTCGAATTAACAATCTAACTAGTTAATATCAAAAAAATTAATTCGATGTACATTTTTTCGATGCCCCCCCAATACCCCCAAAATTAAAAATTACCGCCATTTTCTAGGTGCGCAAGTTACCATCACCCTTGACAAGATGCAAGCCCATATTTAGGGAATTTAGACAGGGCAATAAAACATTTTACATCCGCTGAGGCAATCTGCCAATGCGCGAAAGTGCCATCGATGCCGCTACGTTTGATTACTGAAAGGATGTTATCGGCGACGCTTGATTGTGATGTTTGTTGAGTTGCTCACCATCTCTTTGGAGATTTTATGTACGCATGACCTTTCCCCTATAAACTAGGCCATGTTCAAATTGAGTCTATCCTGATAAAAGGCATAATAGGAGGGCTCAGGAGTGAAGCGCAAACGGTTTGCAACGGAACAGATTATCAAAATTCTCAAAGAGGCTGAGCCGGGTATCAAGATTACGGAACTGTGTAGAAAGCATGGCATATCCAAACAAACCTTTTACAACTGGCGGAACAAGTACGGCGGCATGGATATAAGCGAGGCAAAACGCCTGAAGCTCATCGAAGATGAGAACCGCCGCCTCAAACGCCTGGTAGCCGATCTGAGCCTCGACAATCAGGTATTAAAGGACCTCCTTGAAAAAAACTTCTAACGCCCAAAGCGAAGAGAGGAGCGAGAGATTATAACATCTCCCACTTTGGGCTGAGCATGAGGAAGGCCTGTAGACTGACAGGGCTCAATCGATCCGCGAGCCAGTACTAACCGGTAGCGAGCAAAGAGGAGAAACTCACGACGCGAATGAAAACTCTGGCATATAAACATAAACGCTACGGAAGCCCCCGGCTGTATGTATTGTTGAAGAAAGAAGGACTCGTTGTCAACCACAAGAGGACCGAACGAATCTCCCGGCAAGAAGGATTATCACTATGGGTGCGCACAAAGAAGAAACGGGTGATGCCTGTGCGCGGTGCCATGCACTGTGCATCGGGGCCACAGGATGTATGGTCCGTAGACTTCGTGTCTGATTCTCTTTCGGATGGAAGGAGATTTCGGATATTGACAATCATCGATGATTTTACCCGAGAGTCTCCCGGAATCCTGGTTGCACGATCCATCCCTTCGAGAAGAGTCACTAGCTTCATTGATCAGATTGCTTTATATCGTGGTTATCCCAACCGCATCAGGGTGGACAACGGTCCCGAGTTCGCCAGCGCCTGGTTTCATGCTTGGTCGGAGAAACAAAACATCACCGTTGAGCATACCCGTCCTGGGAAACCCTCTGACAATGCCTTCATTGAGAGTTTTAACGGGAAGATCAGAGATGAAAGCCTTAACGAACATTGGTTTCTTTCTATCCCTGATGCTCAGTCCAGGATTGAACAGTGGAGAAATGAGTACAACAAAGAACGACCCCATAGCTCATTGAATAACCTGACTCCCTATGAGTTTATAAAAGAACATGATATGAAAACCATTAGCAAGGAACTCAATTTACCCTTGGCCTATATAATGGGGTAAGGTCACTCACTCCCTATGCTTTCCAACTATCTGTCAAGTTTACGAGACCAACATATGCCATCTCGATAAAAAGGTTATGGACCTGGCTTCTTTTTAACATTAAAATCTGACGTGTTCAATCTTTTGAAGAGGGTTTCAACTATTTTATCTGCCTCCGGTGAAGTTGATCTTTTCGATGATGTCAGGCTCTTGATAATTTCCCCCTGACGCTGATGTGCCACAACTCCATAACTCAGGAAGGTCGTTAAAACTTTTTCATGTCCCAGGTTCTGGCTCCATGCCTTGAAATCCTCCGGCGTACTGCAGACCTCTTCGCCGAGTTGGACAAGCGTGTTTCTGAAACTATGGGGATTGAAATACGGAAGTCCGACATTGAAAAAAGCGTCGTGAAGGATCGTTCGAATAGGAGCGGCGGAGGACCAGTGCTCCCGTTTCGCACCTGCCGTTGCAAACTGTCTGTCAGGACTGGGCGCGACCCGCGTTGCCGGGAACAACGGATCGTCATTTCCCCACATCTTTTCTTCCCGGTGATATGACACCCACTCGGCTACAATTGTTCGGATTTCCTCGCCCACCGGGAAAAAGAATGTGCTAAACGTTTTACTGAATTTTGTTTGTATCTCTCTGGCATCCTAGTTGACACACCCGGCAATCAGATCCACATGCTTGAGTTTCAACGACGCAATGGCACTGTCTCGCGCCCCTGTCAGCAGCGTGAAGGACACCAGAGCACGATTCCGGCGCTCTATCTCAGTCGTGGCTGGCATATTATTGATGACATGTTTGATCTGTTCCAGAGTCGGTACTTTTTGTTGCCGATGTGCCGTAGCAACCCGGATGTCCTTGCTAGACAGATTAAAATACTCGGCATCGGCATACTGAATGCGGGATTTATACCCTGGTTCACGGGCCAGCCACTGAAAGAATCTCTTCAGTTGGGTCAGAGTCGCATGCAGTGTTGCCTTGCTCAGGTTCTGACCGGACTGAAGTCCTTTCTGATCGGCAAGATACTTCTTGAAGGCAATGGCCTGCTGAAAATGAAATGCCTTGAAATCGCGATATTTGATATACTCTTCGAAACAGATCAGCGCCTTGGCGGTCGCATCGATTGTTGCCTCGCTATACCGCCTGGCCTCCTTCAAGAAAGCAAAGTATTGTCGCTTCATCCGTTCATTAGCTGCATTGTAATTTTTCATGGTTCTCCATCTCCTATCTGAAGTCACTGTTTGAGGAGGGGTAAAGACTCTCTCTTAGATGGTTACTATCGTGATCATTGTTATATGGGGCAAAGATGGGTAGGAAAATGGGAAATGCTAATGTGTGTTAGCATAGATGGAGAAAAGGTGGAGAAGTTTATAATTGAGAGGAGCACCGTGTCAGCTAATACAGCAAACGTTGATCTTCGATGTCTGCGGGCAGTCTTTAATCCCAGCGGGAATTCTCCGCCCGTAAGGGTGGGGATGAGAGCAATATCCAACCTGGCTTTCGCATTCGTGAAAGACAGGCTGGACAAGTGAAACTTGCATCAGAAGATACCACGTCCGTAAGGGCGTGGAGATTCATCTCCGAGAAAAGTGCCCATGACGCAGAGGCTTTTCGACATTCTTTCAAAGAGATATTCAGTAAGAGATAATACTGTTTCGTGGGTGTTTTGGCATAGATACTGGAGTTGGAAAACGAAGAAGTGGAAAATTGGTCCTTATCAGTATCGGAAAGGGATTCTACATTCGTTGTGTGAAAAAGCCGGCGTCAAACCGTTTCAGTTTCATTCCCTCAGACATGCTCGCGCTTCTCTGATGGAAAATAATAATGTCCCGATAGGAGCTATCCAGAGGATTTTAGGGCATGAGAATAGGACGACTACGGAGATTTACTTGCATAGTATAGGATCAGCAGACCGGGATGCCATGGCAATTTACTAAAAGGTTAGCGGGGATTCACACACAGAGTCACACATAGTAAAAGAAAAAGGGTTAACCGGTTTGGCTAACCCTTCCAAATTACTGGTGGGCCCTGTCGGGTTCGAACCGACGACCTACTGATTAAGAGTCAGTTGCTGCTACCAGCTGAGCTAAGGGCCCGTATATTGT
>JAFGPZ010000117.1 GCA_016935935.1 Deltaproteobacteria bacterium | reverse complement strand
TTTACCGTTGATCCTTACAAGTGTATCGGTTGTAAAATGTGTCTCGGTCTTGGATGCCCCGCTATTTCCTGGAAGGGATTTAAAGATGCGGATGATATAAAGTCTTTTAAAAAGACAAAGAGACAGGAAGGGGTTTCATCGATAAATGACTCTCTCTGTACGGGTTGTACACTATGCCGGCAGCTGTGTAAGCCCGGTGCGATAGAGGAGATGAAGGATAATGAATGATATAGGGAAAAGCATAATGCTCGTTGGAGTTGGAGGGCAGGGCATCATAAGGGCCAGTGATATTTTGTCATCTGTAATAATGGACGCCGGATATGACGTTAAAAAGAGTGAAGTGCACGGAATGGCACAAAGGGGAGGTTGTGTATCAAGCCACGTAAGATATGCAGACAAGGTCTTTTCTCCCCTTGCAATGAAAGGTGGCGTCGATCTGCTTATTTCCTTCGAAAAGCTGGAAACTCTCCGTTATCTGGACTATCTGATCTCTAATGGCAAAATTATCATAAATAATGAAGAAATCTACCCTCCGTCGGTCAATATGGGTGAAGGGGAATATCCTTCCGATGTGGTAGAGACTATTCGTAAATATTTTCATGATATCACCGTTGTAGAAGCGTCAGTGCTGGCGGAGAAGGCCGGTGATATGAGGATGACAAATACAGTAATGCTAGGGGCGTTATCCGTCCATATGTCTATAGATCAGGCTTTATGGGAAGAGGTATTGAAGAGAACATTTTCAGGGAGAATGGCGAAAATGAACCTCTCAGCCTTTTCTATGGGAAGGAACATCCAGGGAACAGAAATATGAGGAAGTTCTCTTTCTATGTTCTGGTCTTTTTAACGATTATCTTTATTGCACCTTCCAGTATCGCCTTGGGACAAACCGATTCGGACGACATGATAAGGCAGTTCAGTTTTGCAGACCGCCTGTTCGAAGAAAAAGATTTCTTCAGGGCAATCACTGAATATAAAAGATTTATTTTTTTTTATCCCGAAGCCTATGACATGTGTGAAATCGCCTATTACAAGATAGGCATGGGTTACCACAGGGCAAAGAGGTACGAAGAATCCATAGTAGCTTTTATGTTCTTTTTAGAAAAATATCCGGAAAGCTCACGCCGTAATGATGTTCTGTACCATAAAGGAATTGCGGAAAAGTTTCTCCAGCAACTCGATGAGGCACTTTCCACTTTTCAAACCATTATAAACTCGGATCATGGTGAGTACCGGGATAAAGCCATTTTTCAGCGAGCACTCATTTTTGTCGATTGCGGAGATTGGGGTAGGGCAAGAGAGAGTTTCTTGCAAATACCCAAAGAGAGTACCAACTATCCTTCGGCCTCAGTCTTTGTACAAGGTCTTGAAAATATTCATAATATTCCCCAGAAATCTCCAACTGTAGCGGGGTCACTGGCAGCCCTTATTCCCGGCGCGGGTCACTTGTATACGGAAAGGCCACGAGATGCCCTGGTGGCTTTTCTTCTGAACAGCGTTTTTATTCTTGCCGCAGTAGAGCTTTTTAATGATGAACAATACATAGCTGGAGGAATTGTGACTTTCTTTGAATTGGGATGGTACAGCGGTAATATCTACAGTGCGGTTAGCAGTGCCCATAAATATAATAAAAGGGCAGAAGATGACTTTATCAGTGGATTGAGAGAGCGGGGTTCAATGTCACTGCTTTATGATCGCTACGGTTCTGATACTTATCTCGCCTTTAATTTGAGATTTTAAGGAAAAAACTATTGGGACGAATATTACAATCAGTATTTATTATTACTATATGCGCTTTATTTTTCCTGGCATTTGAAAGCTTCGCAGGGGAAGGGAAAGATGATCCGTTTGTGCCCTGGGCATTTAATGTCACACCAAAAAAAGGACCTGCTGTCGAGATAACCGAAATTGAAGAACCGTTGTCATTCGCCTCAAAAGCAACGTTATTTGCTATGGATTTTTTTATTAATTATGTGTCAAAGGTAGATGGCGACCGTTGTCCCATGTATCCCACTTGTTCTGCATACGGCGTCGATGCCATTAGAAAACATGGTTTTTTGATCGGTATTGTGATGACGGCTGACAGACTCATACATGAAAATAACGAAATGGACTATGCTGTTATCGTAAAGAAGGGAGCCCGACACAGGTATTTTGATCCCCTTTCTAATAATGATTTCTGGTGGTCATCAAATGATGTATTATCACTTGACAGAGACTAATTTATTAATAACTTAGGTATATTATGGAAGATAACTATTATAAAATACTCGGCTTGAAAAAGTCTGCGTCTAAAGAGGAAATTAAAAAGACCTACAGGAAACTTGCGTTAAAATACCACCCTGACCGGAATCCGGGTGACAAAGAGGCCGAAGAGCGTTTCAAGAAGATCAGTGAGGCATATGCTGTTTTAAGTGATCCCGAGAAGAAAAAGCAGTACGACTCATACGGGTCTCAGGCCTTCAGTCAGAAATTTTCACAGGAAGACATTTTCCGCAATTTTGATTTCAGTTCTATTTTCAGAGATCTTGGATTTGGCGGTGGAGATTTTACTCATATTTTCAGAGGAGGTCAGCAACAAGGCAGGGACCCCTTTTCAGATATCTATGGAGGGCGTCAACAGTACAGACAACAACCAAGGGCCCAGAGGGGAAATGATCTTGAGTATAAGCTCTCCATAACACTTGAAGAGGTTTATAACGGCGCTGATAAGAGACTTTCTTTCAGAAAGGGTGAACAAACCGAAGAAATTCAGTTTAAGGTACCTAAAGGAATAACTCCAGGCCAGAAATTGCGCCTCGCAGGGAAGGGGAATCCGGGAGTCTATGGTGGACCCAACGGTGATTTATACATACAAATAGATGTACTGCCTCACATAGTCTTTGCAAGAGAGGGAAATGATGTTATATTCAACAAGAGTATCAGCTTTACAGAAGCCGTCCTCGGGACATCTATAAGCATTCCGACGCTTTCAGGCTCGACAAAAAAAATCAAAGTACCGCCGCATACTAAGAATAACACAAAGATAAGGATGAAAGGCTTTGGTCTCCCGTATTTTAAAAAATCCGAAAAAGGAGATCAGTACGTCAGAATCATTATCGACATCCCCAAGAAACTCACCGAAGAACAGCTGGAACTCGTAAAGAAACTTTCCAAATCCGGCATATAAACCCTAAACGCCTTTCTACGATGATAAAGAGAGGGGGCGAAGGTAATACACAGAAACCTTCGACCGCCCCTTTTTACGGCAACATTAAAGGTCCGATAAGATATGTTATGTAAACTTATGCCTACTTTTCAAC
>JAFGPZ010000116.1 GCA_016935935.1 Deltaproteobacteria bacterium | reverse complement strand
TTCCACCGCCCCGACGGGAACAAGCTCAGCGAGCATTTTGTCGTGAAAAGCTTCATAATCAGCCGGATTTTCGCCTTTTATCACTGAATCCGTAAACAAGCCGTGCTTGACCGCATTCTGCGAGACCGTCGCCTTGCCCTGGTCGCTCTTAGGCTCGGTCGATTTCCTGGAATTTTGACGATTTGCATTGATTTGTTTTTGAGTTGACATTGGTAACCTCCGTTTCTGATTTACCCCATGAGATAGGCAAAGCCGCCATCTCACGGGGCGAACTATGAACTTATTAACTTTACACTTTACACTATAAACTTATATGTTAACTATATATTATACGATAATATAAATTAAATATCAACTAAAATATAAAAAAATGTCCATGAGAAGCGTTTTTCAAATCTGCCACGGAGCACGCCGAGAACGCAGAGAAGGAATTAAATAATCAATAATCAATCGCAAATCATAAATGACAAAAGCCGCAGATTAACGTTGATAGATGCAGATTCTGGATTCTGTATGTTTTGGCGCTTCAGTTGTATATTATATAAGGTTCGTAGTCCTTTTGATTAATCAAAAGGACTACGAGCTTAGAATTAATAGAGGAATTTATGTTCTTATTGGGGAGGAGTAGGTTGTGGCAGTTTTGCTCGCCACTGTTCAGCTTTTTCTGGCTTGCCCCAGGCCTTGTAGAGCTTTGCCAAGACAGCGGCACGATTTCTTGATTACCGCGCTTAAGTCTGAACCTTGTCTATGTCTCACTTCTCAGTCTTTCTCTAACAAATGTTTTTCTAAAAATGCGAATGCGGCAGCGCCGACATAGCACCCATTCTCGGGTCTCATGATGCCGTGCCCCTCATTCGCGGCTTCGATGTACCAGACTTCGCCGCCCTGCGCTCGGACTTTACCGACAATCTGCCGCGCCTCGAAGACTGGAACACGCATATCATTCTTACCATGAAAGACAAAAAGCGGAACTCTAATCTCGTCAACGTGGCTGGATGGTGAAATTGACTCCAAGAAAGCCCTCACCTCTGGCTTGCGTTCATCACCGTATTCGGCCCGGCGATGCTCTCGGAACCACTCTTCACTATTCTCCAACCATGTGACAAGGTTGCTGATACCGAACATGTCAATTCCGCATCTCAACCTGTCGCTATAATGGACGAGACTTGCTAAAGTCATATATCCGCCGTAAGATCCCCCGGATACTGCGATGCGTTGTGCATCTAAATCTGGTTGAGTTGCAATCCAATCGATAAGCGCCCCAATATCTCTTATGCTATTCTCTCTCAAATAACCATTATCGAGGGCAACAAAGGTCTTGCCATAACCTGAAGAACCTCGAAAGTTGGGGCGGATGATCGTGACTCCTTCTTTCCTGATGAAGGTATCAGGTGGTGAGCTAATCGGGCCACTCTGACCTGCATAGCCTCCATGGAGATCGATTATTACAGGCCGAGGGCCTTCGAAACCAACCGCGGCATCAAACACAAAGGCCGGAATCATGCGAGGTTTGTCATTCACCTTATCGAATGTCGGGTAGTGTATAAGCCTTGGAGCAGGCAGTCTATCAGCATCTCCGGAAGCAATGTTAGTCCATCGGGTGACTTCATTAGCATCCACATCGTAAGAACATACACTGGCCATCCCTTCATGAGAGATGTTGGTGAATCCGATCTCATTGTGCTGGGGGTGAAAATCGATTGTGTCTACCAACCCATCGGGTAAATCATTAAGTTTCCAAGTTTTTTCAGTTTCGGTATCTAATAGATATAACGTTGAAATGGCATCTTCATTGATTCTGATAGCCAGGTACTTGCCGTCCGGTGATTGGATAAAATACTCTATGTCCCAGGGAATATGGGCTGTCAGCATCCTAACATCTCTTGTCAAGAGGTCAAGACGTCGTAAGGTCAGGAATTCAGAATCCTTGTTACTAACGAAATAGATGCTTTTGCCATCCTTACTCCAAACCGCTGAAGCATAACGGACCTTGCATTTTTCCTCGGGAAAACAGTTCTTTATTATGCCGGTCTCAGTATCAAGGATATGAAGGTGATTTTCATCTGGAGAGATAGCCTCCCATACCAGTATTTGATCAGCGGTCGGCGACCATCGACCAAGTCCCCAGCTACCCTTCGCCTGATAGACTATCTTTTGGCTTTCAGGATCTTCCGGGTCGAGAGTGTATATGGAGGTTTCACCGCCTTCTGGTTTCATGCTCACATACGCAAAAAGGTTGCCTTGTGAGGTAAAATAACCAGCATAGTTCCTTGAATTACCATCGGTAAATCGATGATAGGTCTTGTCTGACAAATTGAACCGGTAGAGCTGGTAACGTTCGTCCCCATCTACATCCATGCTGAATACGAAGTAGTTTTTGTTCACATCGGGATTAAACTGTATATACCCCGGTATATCGCGAAGGAATATTAGCTTCTTACGCCGTCCTCCTGGCTCGGAAAGAACGTGCAGTTGCGGGGTAAATCGCGAAGCAGCGTAAATCAGCATACGCCTTTCTGATGGGTACCAGGCAGCGAAACCTGTCGAAGCCGTCATCTGCTTTACCATCCCTGCGCTTTTAACCAACGGTTTCCAGGGTACTCGCGGTACTCCTTCTGTGGTGATTGCCGGTGGCCTCGGCACACCATAAAATATTAGAAATAAAAAAACCGCGATAAACACCGCACAAATCGACACGACAACCCATTTTAAGACTTTTCTAAACTTCAGCTTTTTAGACATTAAGGGCCTCCTTTCTCCCACTCAGAATATAGCTTATTGTTTTGTTATTCGACGGTCATAAGATTTTCCACTTCATCGCCAACTTATTTGTATTGGTCATTGCTCCTTTGATACGTCCTTAGCAGGCAATTTTGCTCGCCATTTTTGTGCCTCTTCCGACTTGCCCCAGGCATCGTACAGCTTCACGAGGACCTGGATAGCATCCTGGGTAAATACGTGTTCCATCCCGAACTTGGCACTCCTGCCCTGGTAGCAGTTTAGGGCGAGCGGTTCGGACTCATCGTAACG
>JAFGPZ010000115.1 GCA_016935935.1 Deltaproteobacteria bacterium | reverse complement strand
GCGGGATGCCGTTTCTTTGCCGGTTATCCCATTACACCGGCATCGGAGATTGCCGAGCAGATGGCCCTGAAATTGTCCCTCAATGATGGTATCTACATGCAAATGGAAGATGAGATTGCGTCGATTGTGGGAGTGGTTGGGGCTACATGGGGAGGAATGAAGGCGTGTACGGCAACATCAGGCCCCGGATTTTCGCTGATGCAGGAAGGGATAGGTTTTGCCGCTATGACTGAGACACCCTGCGTTATTATTGATGTTATGCGGGGAGGTCCCGCTACTGGTCAGCCAACGCTTTCTTCACAGCAGGATGTAATGCAGGCAAAATATGGAGCTCACGGAGACTATGAGATCATTGCCCTTTGTCCGTCATCGGTACAGGAGGCCTACGATCTGACCATAAAGGCCTTCAATCTGGCCGAAACATTTCGAGTTCCCGTTATCATTCTTTCCGACGAGATCGTGGGACATACGCGGGAAAAGATTCGAATATCGCCTGATGTGGAAATTGTGGAGCGGACAAAGCCAAGTAAACCTCCCGAGACCTATAAACCTTATGAGCCGCTTGAATCGGGCCTCCTGGATGGAATGCCCGCATTCGGTCAGGGCTATAAACTTCTCATAGACGGCCAGTGTCATGACGAGATGGGGAATCGCGCAGGCAACAATTCCTCTATCAGCGGGAAACTGGTGAAACGTCTGTGTGAAAAGATCACCGGGCACTCAACCGAACTGGAAGATGTGGAAGATGCCTTCCTTGAAGACGCCGATAGTGTCGTTGTTGCATATGGAAGTGTGGCGCGTTCGGCTCTGGACGCCGTAAAAAAGGCCAGGGCGCAGGGACTTAAGGTTGGTTTCATCAGGATGAAGATACTATGGCCCTTCCCTGAAAGAGCGATCAGGGAAGCCATTCGAAATGCCAGACGGGTAATCGTGCCGGAAATGAACATAGGAAAGATCTGTCATGAAGTGGAACGTCTCGCGTCCGATGGTCAGGAAGTTATTTCTCTGTCCAGGCTGGGTGGTGTGTTACACAGTCCTGACGAAATTATTAAAGCAATTAAAGGCTGATGACAGTGCAGATAATCACCTGTCAAGATATCATGAAAAAAAGAAGGAGAATAATATACAATGCATCCTGTTGCTGAAAAATATTTACGGAAGAGCGCGTTACCAACCATATTCTGTCCAGGCTGCGGGCATGGTACCGTGCTTAATTCTTTTTTACGGGTCGTCGATGAACTGGGCATTATAGACGACCTGTCACTCGTGGGTGGTATCGGATGTTCAAGCTGGGTACCAGTTTTTGTTAATACCGATGTTATTCATACCCTGCATGGGAGGGCCATAGCCGCTGCCACAGGCTTAAAGCTTGCCAATCCCGCGCGCATCGTGATGGCCTTTTCCGGAGATGGAGATTGCATAGGTATCGGAGGTAATCACTTTATTCACGCATGCCGTCGCAATATCGATATAACTGTTGTCATGCTGGATAATCACATTTACGGCATGACTGGAGGACAGCTGGCGCCGACTACTCCTTTTCAGTCAAAGACTCAGACATCTCCCTATGGAAATCCCGAAGCGCCCTTTGATGCGTGCAAGGTGGCCATCGCAGCCGGCGCCACATACGTCGCGCGCTGGACCAGCGCACACCCCAGAGAACTTGCGAAAGCCATAAAAGAAGGAATCGAGCATAAGGGATTTTCCTTTATTCAGGTTATATCCCAGTGTCCAACGCAGGCAGGCAGGTATATATACGGCAAGGGAGACCCTGCCGAAATGGTAAAGATGGTTAAAGAAGATTCAGTCAGGCTATCCAGGGCAGAGAAGATGTCTCCCGGTGAACTTAAAGGTAGAATAGTGGTCGGTAAACTCCACGAAGAAAAGGGGAAGCCCGAATTATCTGAAAGTCTATATGCCATGATGAAGGTAAGGAAAGGATAGCGATGAACAGAATAATAATCGATGAAATGTGCTGTAAGGGATGCCGTATCTGTATAGATCAATGTCCCAAGGATGTGCTCGATATCTCTGCAATAAGAAATCCCAAGGGGTATCTGATTCCCCATGCGGTTCGACCCGAGGACTGTATTGGTTGCATGATGTGTGAAATGATTTGCCCCGATATGGCAATAACAGTGGAGGCTTCGAAGAATGAGAAATGAGATAATATTTGCCGGATTTGGCGGGCAGGGCGTAGTCAAGGCGGCCTTGCTCGTGACACACGCAGCCGGGTTGTATGAAGACAAGGAAGTGGCACAGACGCAGAGCTACGGTCCAGAGGCCAGAGGCGGCGCCTGCCGTTCTGAAGTAATTATAAGCGAAGGATCCATAGATTACGTCAAGGCCCTCGATATTGATGCCTTTGTAGTGATGTCTCAGCCTGCTTTGGATAAGTATGTTGAAAGGGTTGATCCTGAAAAGACCTTTGTGATCGCCGATTCCACCTTAATAAATAAAATCCCGGAAAACCTGAAACGTGTTTATCGCGTAGAGGCCACAAAGATTGCAGAGGAAGAGTTTGGCAGGGCCCTCTTTGCGAATATTATAATGCTGGGAGCCCTCTCAGCGATCAGTGGTATGATAGAGCTTGAGTCTCTCGAAAAATCGCTGGAAGGTAATGTTCCGGAAAAGACACTTGAGGCGAATCGGAAGGCCCTGGCACGGGGATATGCAATCGGTAAGGTACAGACGGAAGGGAGAAGTAAATGAAGCTGTATGAATTCGAAGGCAAATCTCTTTTCCGCGCGATGGGTATACCCACACCTGAAGGCAGGGTAGCAACGAAGGTGTCAGAAGCCTGCGCGGCGGCGGAGGAGATGGGATTCCCTTTGGTTATCAAGAGTCAGGTTCTCCGCGGAGGACGCGGAAAGTCGGGAGGCATAAAGTTTGCCGAAACGATGACGGAACTGGAAAGACACGTCGAGGAACTGCTGTCGGCAGGTTTTTCCGGTGAATCGGTAAAGCAGATATTGATAGAGGAAAAGCTTGCCATAGCGCGCGAGTTTTATATGGGCATAACTTTGGACCCCCGGGAATCTCTCCCTTTGTTGATTGTGTCGTCCGAGGGAGGCGTCGATATTGAGAAGGTTTCCAAGGAGATGCCGGAGAGGCTTGCCAAAGAATACCTTGATCCTTTAAAGGCATACTATCTCTACCATATGATTGACATTATTAAAAAAACTGGGATAAGCGACGGGAGTGTTCTCTCGCTGGCAAAAGTTTTGTTTAATCTGGTTCATTGTTATTTCGCCTGTCACGCGATAACTACAGAGATCAATCCTCTCGTGCTGGATAAATCAGGCAGGGTTATAGCCGCCGATTCAAAGGTTGAAATAGACGACGCTGGGCTTTCTCGCGTCAAACAGATGGATTCTATCAAGCGTGAGGATGCAACGCTTGATCCTCTGGAGTGGGAGGCCCGGAAGAGTGGTGTTTCCTACGTCAGCATGGGTGGTGGTGACATCGGGTTAATTGCCGGAGGAGCCGGACTGGGCATGGCTTCCATGGACATGATAGCTGCTCACGGGAGGAAACCTGCTAACTTCCTCGACCTGGGCGGTGATGCAACAGAAGAGAAGACGGCAGCGGCTTTGAGCATTGTATTGAAAACTCCAGGTGTTAAGGGTGTCCTCATGAATCTTTTCGGCGGTATAAACAACTGTGAAAAGATGGCTAAGGGGATTGTCCGTGTGGTAGATGAAGAAAAGCCGAACCAGGTAATTGTAGTGAAAATGCGCGGCCATTCCCAGGATGAAGGATGGGCCCTTCTGGAAGATAGAGATATTCCAATCGTAAAATTCGGAACAACCGGGGAAGCGGTTATTCTATTGAATGAAAAAATAAGGCATAAGGAGTTATAAGCTGTGGCTATTCTGGTAAATGAAGATACCCAGGTATTGATACAGGGGATAACGGGCACGCAGGGCAGATACCATACCCTGAAGATGCTGGAATATAATGTCAAGGTTGTTGGAGGTGTTACTCCTGGAAAGGGGGGAGAAAAGACACAGGGTCTTCCCGTTTACGATACTGTTTCTGAGGCTAAGCAGTATCATCGTATAGATGCGACCATGATAGTCGTACCGGCTGCTGGTGTATTGGCAGCGGCCATCGAGGCCATGGAAAATAACATTCCGCTCATTGTCATCATAACGGAATTTGTACCCCTGCATGACGCCCTCAAGATCAGAAGCCTCGCCGGCAGGAATAATCACTGTGTTGTGGTGGGACCGAACACCATAGGAATCATCAGTCCCGAACGCAGCAAGGTGGGCATCATGCCCGGATTTATATATAGCCGCGGCAATGTGGGCATTGTATCCCGAAGCGGGACCCTTACCCACGAGATTGCTTCAAATTTGACCTACAGGGGAATTGGGCAATCAACCTGCGTCGGTATAGGCGGAGACGCAGTCAAAAAGACCGACTTCACCGATGTGCTGGAAATGTTTCGTCATGACGAAGATACGACGAAGGTTATTATGATTGGTGAAATAGGAGGTACTGGAGAGGAGATTGCAGCCCAGTACATCAAGGAAAGCAGTTACCCCAAGGAGGTTGTGGCCTATATAGCCGGGTTGACTGCGCCTCGTGAAAAGAGGATGGGACACGCGGGAGCCATCATATCACAAGGGTTTGGCACACCGGAATCAAAGGTGAAAAGCCTGACCGGGGCCGGTGTCAGGGTTGCCGGAAATCTCGATGAATTACTGGAATATGTTCAGTAGCTTGTTGAACTTGACTTGGAACGGTGATTGACAGCTTCACGACACTTTGGCACTGCCTTATAACTGTGGGATTTTAGAAAAAATATGCTTGCCGTTAAATTCAAAAAGATGCTACGATAATCACAACAAACAGAGATCAGTCATGTATGGTCCCTGAAATGTTTTGAGTAAGGAGGTGGTAGTAGATCTGGAAAGAGCGTTGTGATTATATTGTAAGAAGTTGCGAGTCTATTACAAATTGAAAGGAGAACATAATGAAGAAACACAGAAAGCTCTTACTTGTTTTAACCCTCGTTGTATCCTTTAGTTTTCTCTTTGGAGGCCCGGCAGTTGCCAAGAAGGTGGAGTTCGTTGCCATAGTGACGGGTGGCACTGGTGGCGTGTATTATCCTCTGGGAGGTGCCTTGGCTCAGGTTATTTCCAATAAAATCCCGGATGTTTCAGCCTCCGCTCAGAGCGGCAACGCCTCTGTGGCGAACTGTAACATAGTAGCAAAGGGAGATGCTGAAACGGCCTTTGTACAGAATAATGTCGCCGATTCTGCCTTCAATGGAAAAGGTCCTTGGGAAGGCCGTGCGCTGAAGAATCTCCGCGCCATTGCCTCACTCTATCCCGAGACTATTCAGATAGTTGCCAGAGCGGAGACGGGTATCAAGACCATCGCCGACGTCAAAGGGAAACGGATTGCCGTAGGTGACAAGGGAAGTGGAACCGAATTCGATACCAAAAATATCCTTGACTCTCATGGAATTACCTATGACATGATAACGCCCGATTATGTGGATTACGATGTGGCTGCATCCCGTCTCAAGGATGATCAAGACGACATGCTCTTCAAGACGGCAGGTTTTCCCGCGTCGGCTATTATCGATTTGACCATGTCAAAGAAGACAAATTTTGTGTCTCTTTCTCCGGAAGCCGTTAAAAAATTGACAGCGAAGTTTCCATTCTATGTCGCCATGACCATACCGGCTAATACCTATAAAGGGCAGACCGAGCCCGTTCAGACCATTGCAATGATGGCAATCTGGGTTACACATGACAAGGTCTCGGAAGAACTGGTATATGAAATGACCAAGGTCCTCTATGAAAAGACCCCTCTTCTCTACCGTAAAGGCAAGGAGAAAATGAGTGGGGCAGAAATTCTGGCTCAGGTGCATCAGCAGGGCAAGGATATAACTCTGGATACCGCCCTGGCCGGGATTACCATCCCCTTCCATGCAGGAGCCGAAAAATACTACAAAGAAAAAGGTCTGATGAAGTAAGCTGCTGACCTTTTTTCTCAGTTTCTGCGTAACTTTTAAACACTCTTCGATTATGTGAAAACGCGTTACCGGATACCCAAGCCCTGAGGCAGGGGGTATCCGGTAGTCTCATCGCAGGATAAGGAATAGATATTGAAAGCTAAGAAATTTATCATTGCCTCAATATTGTTTATTGCCCTGTGTGGAGTGTGGTTCTATCCGGTCTATGTCCTTGGCCTGCAAAATACTGAAGACGGAAAATGGCTTTTCTTTGAAGGGGTCCATCCCGGAGACATTTTCTCTACGCGGTACACTCATTCAGTTAAGCATCGTCCCGTATGGGACATTTATTTCATAGACAAATATTATCGAATGATGCTTGAGGAAACTATCTTTCCAGGCTATGGCTATGGATTGCCCTATCTGACGAAGGAGAATGAAAAATTCACTGAAAAAGATGATGGAAATTATTCAATTTCAAATATAAAGAGACATATTCCATCTCTGTTAATTTGTGTCGGACGCCCCTACGACAATACATTTACATTCAAAGAACAATCCCCAATCAACCTCTCTGCTCTCATCGGTGACGGCTTAGTGGATATGAGAGTGCACAAGTTGAATGTGCTTACATACTTCTATGAGGAGATTATGCTGTGGAAATAACGAAAGGTTCGGAAGAATCCACTGGTATTGAATCGAAGAAACAGGAAGAACTGATCGCTGAATTCGAACCTGAAGCACGATACAGAAATCTAACACAAAAAGCGGGAGTCGTTGTACTGATATTATGCCTGATTCTATCTCTTTTCCATATCTATACGGCAGGGTTCGGCGTCCTTCAGGAATGGAAACATCGAGCCTTTCATCTGACCTTTGTCCTTACACTTATCTATCTCGTTTATAATATACGCAAGAAAGAACTTGCCCGGAGAAAATCACTGATTTACAGCGCGATGTATGGTGTTATCAGCGGCGGGTTGTCAGCCATACTGACGGCGGGTATCTTCGAGATCTCTACTCAGGCAGCGCTTGTGCTCTTTCTTATTGCTGGTTCTGTCATGTTTTATTTCAAAGAGCGCGTCTGGATACCTGGAAGAATAGTCCCTCACATTGACCTTACTATTTCCCTGATAGGTCTCTTTTCTATGGGCTACATAGGCAGGGTTGCCCTTGACGGCTACGCAGAGGTTCTGGCCAAATCGGGAATGCCGCTTATTGTCTGGGCCGCATGTACATTGGGACTGATTACTCTGGTCTTGCTGTTGCAGACATTATCATCGATCCGCTGGATCATTTCGGGACTTCAGACCTTCGAAGTCCATCCGTTGAAGATACCCTATTTCGATATCATTTTTGCGATCATTGCCTTTGCCCTCTCTTCGTATATTATCGTTGATTTCGATCAATTCCTTCTCAGGGCGGGATGGGCTAATAAACTCGATCTCCTGTTGGGTATTTTTGCCATTGTTCTTGTTTTGGAAGGAACTCGGCGCAGTATAGGTCTCCCTCTGACAATTATCTCTCTTCTTGCAATTATTTATTGTTATATCGGTCCCTACATGGCTGAGATTCCAGTCCTTTCTATTTTTGCCCACAGGGGCTACACGGTGATGCGAATCGTCGAGCACATGTATACAGGGACAGAGGGGATCTATGGTATTCCACTGGGCGTCTGTGCTACCTACGTGTTTCACTTCGTGCTTTTCGGGCTCTTTATCTCCCATACAGGTTTAGGACAATTATTCATAGATATTGCCATGGCCATAGCGGGCGGTTCACCGGGAGGGCCTGCCAAGGTGTCAGTAATAGCCAGTGGATTTCTTGGGTCCATCAGCGGCAGTTCCATCGCGAATACAGTCACGACGGGATCATTCACCATCCCGCTTATGAAACGAGTGGGCTACAGGCCTGAATTTGCCGGTGCCGTTGAGGCATCCGCCTCCACAGGAGGTCAAATTATGCCACCCATAATGGGTGCAGCGGCCTTTATCATGGCGGAATTTCTGGGCATACCCTATATAAAGATCGCTTTTGCCGCCGTCGTTCCCGCCGCCGTCCACTTCTATGCCATTGGCGTTATGGTACATTTTGAAGCGCTCAAGCAGGGGATGACGGGCCTTCCCCGGGAGGAACTTCCCAAGATCTCAGTGATAATCAAGGAACGGGGAATCATGCTTCTTCCGCTTTTTGTTATTGTATATCTGCTCATTGCCGGCTTTACACCCTTTCTTGCCGCCTTCTGGGCCATTATTATCGCCTGTTCCCTGGGCCAGGTAACAAGACGAATGATGACCTTTATTGTACCGGTTATTATGTCTCTTCCAAGTGTGCTAACTCATTTCAGTCCCTTTCAGACATCAGTGGGCTTTTTAGTACTTTGGTTAATAATAATGATTGCCGGCATCGTATGGACATATCAGAGATCCAGACTGACGGACTGGCTGATTGGTATGATTCCACTGGTTCTCCTTGTATGCATGCTGGCCTTCACTGTAAAGCCTTTCCTTGCCGCACTGTGGACCAATCTTGTTGTCATTGCCCTGGGTGTTTTCTACAAAGACAGCAGAATGCGCGTTCCTCAGATCGTCAACGCCCTGGAAATGGGAACGAGGAATGCCCTGGCCATCGGCGCCGCAGTGGCATCCGTGGGATTGATTGTGGGAACTACCATGCTGACCGGTCTGGGGCTTAAGGTGGGACAACTAACGATCAGGATGGCTGATGCCACGGCCGGCTTTATATCTCATGCAGATGTCCTGCACCTGCTTCCTGCCGAGGGTACGGTGCTCTTCTTTATTCTCGTCTATGCCGCCATAGCCTGTTTTGTTCTCGGTATGGGATTGCCGACTACGGCGCAGTATATTATAGCTGCCATTATTGCCGCTCCGGCCTTGCTTGAATTCGGTGTACACCCTCTGATCTCGCACATGTTCGTATTTTTCTATGCCATACTGGCCGATGTAACACCCCCCGTGGCACTCGCCGCGTATGCGGCTGCCGGTATCTCCGGAGGAGAGCCATTCAAGATCGGAACTACGGCCTTTGGCCTGTCATCGGCGGCCTATATTGTGCCTTTTATTTTTGTGTACAGTCCCGTGATTCTTTGGCTGCCTTCGTTGCTGAATCCCGACATTACTTTCGATTTTCTCCAATTCGGAGCTGTATTCATATCGATTTTTATCGGTGTCACCTGCCTTGGTTCTGGATTACGCGGCTATCTGGCAGACATATCAACCAAGCCGGAGCGTGCCATGTGCATCCTGGCGGCGCTTCTCTTTTTTATGCGCTCGCCAGTGCCCTTCATCATAGCATGCCTCCTGATTTTGACGGTTTATTTTATTCAAAAAAGAAGAAAAAAGATCTACAGTGGCACAGCACCTGCGAAATCGACATCATAATTGAAAGGTAATTGGTTATGGATATTTTCTATGTTGACGGAAAATTTCTCCCGGCAGACGAGGCGGTTATTCCTGCCACCGATCTGTCCGTTCTGCGGGGTTTTGGTATATTCGATTTTTTAAGGACCTATGGTGGGAAACCCTTTCATCTTACAGACCACATAAATCGGCTGGAGCGCTCCTCCGCTCTTATCGGCATACCAGTTCCCTTGTCTCTTAAAGCCATTGAAGACCTGGTTTTGAAAACCCTGGAACAGAATAATAATGATGAATCAAATATACGAATCGTCCTGACTGGTGGGATCAGCGCCGACGGTTTTACCCCGGAAGGAAAGCCCCGGCTGCTGATCATGGTTACACCGGTGAAGGTAATGCCAAGGGCCTGGTACCAGGACGGCGCCAAGATAATCACCATTCCCTACAGCCGATATATGCCCGGGGCGAAAAGCATTAATTATATTCACGCTATACACGCCATGCAGAAAGCGAGGGAAAGAGGTGCCATAGAGGCGCTTTATGTAACGTCTGAAGGTTATGCCACGGAGTGTACCACAAGCAATATCTTTGCCTTTATGGGTGGGAAACTGGCGACTCCAGCCACCACTATTCTTCCGGGTATAACGCGGCAGGTAATCCTTGACATGCCTGAGCTGTCCGGTGAAATCGAGATCCGGGACATAGAGCTCGTTGACCTTCTCAAAGCCGATGAAGTCTTCATTGTTTCATCAAATAAAGAGGTAGTCCCTGTAGTCTGCATTAACGATGGCATAATAGATGATGGAAAACCTGGCGACATGACCCGTCGTGTCATGAAGCTCTTTTCGGAATATACCAGACAATATGCGGCAAAATAAAATGTACTTGTAAAAGTCAAAAATGCACCCTCTCCCTTGATGGGAGAGGGTTGGGGTGAGGGTGAAAAATAAAGTTATTAAGTGTTCTTAAACTCCCCCTCCCCTTAATCCCCTCCCACCCGGGGAGGGGAAAATGTACTTTTTACGAGGCCATCAGATAAGGAGACATAATGGATTTAACACGATTCCCTCGAAGGAGATATACTGAGGGATACACCCCCATAGAAAAATTACAGAGATTTACCGAGGCGCTTGGTGGTCCCGAGATTTATATCAAGCGTGATGATTTGCTGGGGCTGACGGGGGGAGGCAATAAAACAAGAAAACTGGAATTTGTGGTGGCCGATGCCCTGGTCGGCGGTTACGATACGCTGATTACCTGTGGTGCCATTCAGTCTAATCACTGCCGTCTCACACTGTCTGCGGCGGTCAAGGAGGGACTCTATTGTCGACTGGTTATCGAAGAGCGAGTTCCCGGGACCTATGATCCCAGGGCAAGTGGAAATAATTTTCTCTACCGGCTTCTGGACGCAGAGACAATTAAGGTTATGCCCAGCGGTATTGACGAGGTCGCCGAGATGGAGAAGATGGCAGACGAGGCCCGGGCCGATGGGAGAAAACCCTACATCATCGACGGCAGCAGCGCCTCGGCGCTGAGCGCTCTCGGATACGTGGCATGCGCCCAGGAACTGACTGCCCAACTCTTCGAAAAAGAACTTCATATAGACCATATAGTCTGTCCCAGCGGCAGCGGCGGGACCCACGGCGGGCTTCTCGCCGGTCTGTGGGGTACCAACACCGCTATTCCCGTCGTGGGAATCAATGTTCGGAGATCACGGGAGCTGCAGGAGCCAAAGGTCTACGACGTGGTACAGCGCACTGCCCGTTTCCTTGGCATTGCCACACCTATACCTGAAGACATCGTCATCTGCTTTGACGATTATTACAAACCGGGCTATTCCATCCCCAACGATATGATGATTGAGGCAGTAAGGCTGCTGGCCAGGACCGAGGGCATACTTGTGGATCCGGTATATACGGGCAAGGCCATGGCAGGACTCATAGGTCTTGTCAGGAGTGGTTATTTCAAAAAGAGTGACAAGATTCTTTTCCTTCACACGGGAGGATCGCCGGCGCTATACGCCTACATCGACACCTTTCTGTCTGAATAAAGAAACAGCAGAGCACATATTAATACTCAAGGGGAAGGTGTGCTTGAGACTGTCAAATAACTCAGGTGGTAATCGATATGACTTTTAGTAATAACGTGGAATCAGTAATTTTACGTGTTGATTTAATCGGTGGAACTGTTACGCATGAGCAGATAGATGGCGCAACCCTCCGAAAATACATCGGGGGCTATGCCCTGGCTGCAAAATATCTTTACGAAGAAGTGCCTGCCGATGTTTCGTGGGATGCTCCTGAGAACCGTCTCATGCTTCTCGGCGGAGTCCTCTCCGGGACATCGATTCCCGGGTCAGGAAGCATAAACATTAGTGCTAAGGGTGTGCTCACCGGTGGTGGAGCATCGACACAGGCGCAGGGAGTCTTCGGGGCCTATATGAAGAGGTGCGGGCTTCTTGGAATCATTGTGCATGGTGCCAGCGAGAGATGGCAATATCTCCTTGTTAAGGAAGACGGCAAGGCTCAACTCCTGGATGCAGAAGATTTGCGCGGAAAGGACACATGGGAAACATCAGATATCATTGCAGCCAATCTCAACAGAAAAGAGAGTGACCTTAGCACACTTTCCATTGGTCCTGCCGGCGAGAATCTTGTGAAATGGTCGGGGATTGTCGTTGATAAGGGACATGCGGCCATGCACAACGGCATTGGGGCAGTAATGGGGAGCAAGAAACTGAAAGCCGTCGTTGTGGAACGGGGTAAAGGATCGGTTTTCGTCTACGATAAGGGAGCCCTTAATAATTTATCGAAAGACATTATTGAAAAAGCAAAGAGTGAAAAGACAGGAGTGCATTACTTTGGAACATTAAATGGTGTCCACGGTAACTATAATCTGGGGACACTTCCCATAAGAAATTACACAACCAACATATGGGATATCAAAGAAGAGGAATACAACAAATTCGGCGGTACCTACATAAACGAAAACTTTGAACCGAAGCGCCTTCGTCCCTGCTGGGCCTGCCCGAATCATCACTGCCAGATTATGACTATAACGGAAGGCCCCTACAAGGGGATGGTTGTGGAGGAACCGGAATATGAACAGATGTCGGCCTTCGGTCCCAACATGGGAATAAACAATATCGCCTCTGTCATGATGCTTTCAAATTTAGGCGATAGACTGGGGCTGGATGTTAATGAAACAGGGTGGACATTTGCCTGTATGATGGAATTATTTGAGAGAGGGATTGTCACATCGGAAGAACTGGAT
>JAFGPZ010000114.1 GCA_016935935.1 Deltaproteobacteria bacterium | reverse complement strand
GTATCCAGAACTGCTTAAAAACACTGGATTCCGGGTCAAGCCCGGAATGACGAAAGAGATCAAAATCGACTTTTTACGAGGACATCAGTTTTCAAATACACCGAAAAATAGATTTTAGGATGCGCCTGTTGCTTCGGCACTGCCATTGCATCTCAAGCTGATCGTTAGCCCAAACAAACAGTAAAGGGAGACTATTGTGATTTACAATAACAGGCAACAAAAAATTGCAGGAAAGATTGACGTTAACGCAAAGATGTCGAACTGGACAGACTGGAAATGGCAGTTGAAAAACTGCGTTACCGATTTGAATGTATTTCAGTCACTCCTTGGAATATCGTTCTCTGAAGACAAGATCAGTCAACTTAAGAAAACTATGGAAAAATTCCCCTTATCGATAACACCTTATTATCTGTCGTTGATCAACAGGAATGATTTTGAAAATGATCCTGTTTTCAAACAGGGATTCCCTTCGCCTTATGAGTTGGACTTTGCAAAGTTCGACATGTCTGATCCCCTGAACGAGGATATAGACAGTCCGGTCCCAGGTGTTACTCACAGGTATCCGGATCGTGTCCTGCTTCTGGTCAGCAATATGTGCGCCATGTATTGTCGGCACTGCACAAGAAAGCGTCAGGTAGGGGATGTAGACAGTATCCCAAGCAGAAAAGAGATAAAAAAGGGAATCGACTATATACGAAAAACGCCTCTGATCAGGGATGTTCTTCTAAGTGGAGGAGACCCTTTTCTATTGTCCGATGAATATCTCGACTGGATATTAACAGAATTACGCAAAATAGAACATGTGGAAGTCGTTCGAATAGGAACAAGGACTCCTGTTGTTCTCCCGTACAGAATAACTGATAACCTCTTGAAGGTACTGGTAAAACACCACCCAATCTGGGTAAACACACACTTTAATCATCCGCGCGAATTAACGTCATCTTCAAGAAAGGCCCTCGCAAAACTCGCCGATGCCGGGATCCCGCTTGGAAACCAGTCTGTCTTGCTTGCAGGCGTAAATGATTGTCCCCGAATTATCAGATCCCTCGTTCACAAACTGGTAGCCAACAGGGTCCGCCCTTACTACCTTTACCAGTGCGACCTTTCAAAAGGACTTAGTCACTTCCGAACCCCTGTGGGAAAGGGGATCGAAATAATGGAAAGTCTGATCGGACACACTAGCGGATTTTGTGTACCTACCTATGTGATTGATGCCCCGGGCGGTGGCGGAAAAATACCAGTCATGCCAAACTATCTGATATCGTGGTCTACAAATAAAGTAATCCTCCGTAATTACGAAGGGGTTATAACCACTTACAAAGAGCCTGATTCCTACGAAGCTGCATTCTGTGATAGAAATTGTGATAAATGTGATTTGCAATTATCGCTGGAAGACGCAGATGAGAGCGATTACATGGGTATTGAAAAGTTGCTGGCTGACCATGATTCCACTATTTCATTAGTACCTTCAGACAATGAACGTTACTCAAGAAGAGAGTAAAAAATTATGCAAAAAAAAGATCATATAGAAAAATTTAAAGGAGCAATTATACAGCACGGACATTTTAATGATCGTATTTATCTGATGAATATACGGAATGCGATACCGGAGGCCCTTGCGATGCAGCTCATAGAGAAAGCACAATCAAATGGCTATTCAAAGATCTTTGCAAAAATTCCCCGCAGGGCAAGCAATGTTTTTCAGGAAGCAGGTTATAAAGTGGAAGTGGAGTTGCCTCAATTCTACAAAGGCGTAGAAGATGCTGTCTTTATGGGATATTATCTTTCTGAAGACCGCATGCAAGAGGAAAACAGTCCTGAACTTGATCAAGTCCTTCTGCTTTCTGAGCAAAAAAGGGGAGAGTCTGTACCTGTTCCATCCCCCATCCATGAAAAAAGATTTACTCTGCGAAGGTGCGAAGAAGATGATGCCCTGCAAATGGCCAGGATATACAAAAAAGTTTTTCTTACATATCCCTTTCCGATTCACAATCCTTCCTATCTTGTAGAAACAATGAACACTCATGTGAATTACTTTGGAGTTGAAGCAGATGGGGAGCTTATCGCAATTGCTTCTGCGGAAAAAGACGAGAAGAATAAAAATGCGGAGATGACAGACTTTGCCACTCTTGACGGGTGGAGAGGTTATGGTTTCGCGCGGCATTTGCTTAATCACATGGAAAAACATGCAACAGAGGAAGGAATCATAACTACCTACACAATTGCTCGAGCAATATCGCCGGGGATAAATATTACTTTTGCTCAGAACAATTATGAATACAGGGGTCGTCTTATAAATAATACAAATATTTCAGGCAGTTTAGAAAGCATGAATGTCTGGCACAAAACGATAGCTGACGACTTCATATAACGGTGATACTGATAATATGCGTCGGGGAGGTGACACGGTGAGCGCGAAATTCAGACTGTTCATTATAAGAACCTGCAAAAGTAAAATAATCATCATTGCCGCTGCCCTGTTAGGCCTCTATACATTGACGGGCTTTTTCCTGGCCCCTTATTTAATCGAGCGATTCCTTCCCAACATGCTGAATCAGCGCCTTCAAAGCCAAGTATCTCTGGGAGAGGTAAAAATTAATCCCTTTGCACTGACACTGGAGGCAAGGGAGTTTCATATCAGTGAACCTTCTGGCGAGACGATGGCCGGATTCCGGCGGTTCTTTGTCAATTTCCAGGTGAGCAGCATCTTCCGGTGGGCGCTCACCTTCTCGGAAGTAGCCATGGATGGTCCATCGGTTAATGTAGTTATAGATTCCAAGGGCAGGATCAACCTGTCCAGGCTGGCCGGTGAGACTCCGGCTCCGCCCTCAGATAATGAAGAAAAAAGCACCCCACTTCGTATGCTGTTAAGGAATATAATGTTCAGCGATGGAGAAATCAATGTCACCGACACTCGCCAGTCCATCCCGGCAACCGTTACCCTCAACCCTCTGAATATACAAATGACAGACATTTCGACACTGCCTGAAGGCAAGGGTCGCTATACATTGTCGGCTGACATTAATGATGGCACTACAATGCATTGGTCTGGATCGATATCCCTATTGCCCCTCCGGTCTGAAGGTAGTCTGAAGATCAGACATATACCACTTACAATACCTTGGAATTTTGTCCGCTCCAGACTCAATATCGCCCCCCCTGAAGGCCATCTGAGCCTTGAGAGCCAGTACATTCTAGATATAGATGGGGATACTGAAATCTTGATGTTGGACGATTTCGGCGCGGATTTAGTCGATGTCGGGATTCAAATTAAAGAGGCCGAAGAAAACCTCCTTAACCTGCCTGGAATAAACCTGAATATAGGAAAAGTGGACATAATACAGCGGAAGATCGACGACGTTCGGCTGGTAATACGTGGCGGCAAACTGAATCTGATCAAGGAGAAGGACGGAGCCTTAAATGTACAGCATATCGCTGGCGTTGGGAAAGATCCCATTCCACTCCCTTCAACGCCCTCCGGTGACAGTGAGGCGCCGTGGGTCATCAGTATGTCTAAGTTCAGCCTGGAGGGCCTTGCACTCAATTACACGGATCAGAGCATCACACCGGCTGTTTTATTTTCCATCGATGAGTCACTTCTGGCATTCAAGGCCGCTATCAGCACCGATTTACCCAATGCGAAGGTGCATATTGACGACTTCGGCATAACCCTTCGGCAGATCGCACTGGGATTTGATGATGCGCCCCAACCTGTCTTTCAACTCGGTAACCTGACGATGGCCGGAGCCTTTGATCTCGGTGCCCGCAACGCTTCCATATCAAGCCTGCAGATGACGGAAGGTATAATCGATGTGATCCGAAACAACGACAATAGCATCAACATTGCCCATTTGTTTGACACAAAAAATCCCGCCCCCGATATATCATCCAAGGAGCCTCCGGCAGAAAAAAGAGATACATGGCGCTTTATTGCCGAAAGGATCTCGCTGTCGGAATCCAAAGCCCGTTTCACCGATTTAGGTGTGAATCCTGACGGCCCTGTAATTGATCTGGATAAGATAAACTTGACTGTTTCCAATTTCGACGGAAAATCACCATCCCCTTTTGAGATTAGTTTACAAGTTGCTCAAGGAGGAAGGTTAACGGTATCGGGCAATTTTGAACCATCAGTTGCCCAGGTAAAATCGACAATAACGCTGGATGATCTGGCACTGTCCACTGTACAGCCCTACGTCTCCAGTATAGCAGAGTTAACAATTAATTCCGGTCTTTTATCCACCCGTGGCTCTTTTAACCGTACTGCTAAGGGAGATATGACGTATAAGGGGCAGCTCGGAATTTCCAACCTGCAAATTATCGATAACAGCACAAACGATACCCTACTTGGATGGCAGCGCTTTGAAGCTCCTGAATTGCGCGTTGGCCTGAGCCCCAAAGCACTTGAGATCGACACAATTAAATTGAGCGGATTGTCAGGAAAACTGTTTATCGCTGAAGACAAAACCGTCAATGTCGTTTCAGCCTTCAGAACCAAGGATAAGCCTTCAACGGAGCCTCAAAAAAAACCAGACCCAGAAGCTCCCGGTGCGGTCCTTCCTGTCAGGATCGGGAAACTGGTCGTGGACAAAGGTCTTCTGGCTTTTTCTGATCTCAGCCTCAGACCCCAGTTTGCAACGAGAATTCACGAACTAAAGGGCGTTGTAATCGGAATCTCTTCGTCGCCAGGCGCCAGGACCCAGATTGATCTCAACGGCCGTGTGGATGAATACGGGAGCAGCAGAATCAAAGGGGAGATCAGCGCCTATGCTCCGGAAGAATTTACAGATATTACCATGACATTCCGAAACCTGGAAATGACAAATATGACTCCCTATTCGGGCAAGTTTGCGGGTCGCAGAATCGACACTGGAAAACTTTCTCTTGATCTTCAATACAAGATTGAAAACAGCAAACTTCTGGGGAATAACAAGATTGTTATTAATTCGCTGAAACTTGGGGAAAAGGTGGAGAGCCCTGACGCGGTCAGTCTGCCCCTGGACCTTGCCGTTGCACTCCTCGAAGACTCCAGAGGCGTCATAGATATCGATCTCCCGGTGAGCGGAAATCTCGATGATCCTGAATTCGCCTATGGGGCTCTGATCTGGAAGGCCATTGTCAACCTGCTGACTAAAATCGTCACCTCACCCTTCCGTGCGCTGGGGGCTTTGTTCGGCGACGGTGAAGAAACTCTCAAAGCAGTGGTTTTTGAACCTGGTTCAAGCTCCATTCCTCCTCCCGAAGAGGAGAAGCTGATTAAGCTGCGTGACGCGCTTATTCAACGACCTCAGCTTAAACTTACGGTAACAGGCCGTTATCAAAGTGATTCCGATGGGCAGGCAATCAGAAATCTTAAAGCACGCAGAGCCCTTGCGGAAATATCCGGGAAATCACTGGAACCCGGAGAGGAACCCGACCCCGTAGATTTCAGCAATCCTGATTCTCAACAGAAATTGGCGAGGCTTTTTGCCGACAGATACGGTCAGGAGGCATACGATGCCATGCTCGTTGAAATAACTCCTCGGGATAAATCAGCCGAATCCAAAGATGCCCCCAAAGACCCGGGAGAGATTGCCAAATTAATGTTTTCCGAGATTGTTAAGCGTGAGCCGGTGAACCCCAATCTTTTGAAACAACTTGCCTACGACAGGGCTCAGTCGATAGCGGGGCAGATGAGCGGATCCGATGGAATACCGCCGGACCGGATCGTTATCCGGCCACCCGAAGAAAGCACCGATGACTCCGAAGAATCCATATCATCCACCCTTGGTCTCGATGCAATCACCTCTGAAACTGAAGAATGACCGGAAACAGGTGGAAAACCAACCATGGCCTTCCATAGCGGAAGGGTCCTTACGCTATTCCGCTTGAAAAGAAGTAGAACGAAGAGAGGCTTGCGCCGCAGCTAAACCCGCTCCAGGTTCAAACTTGTATCCCGCCTGGTTCAATCCCTTTTCGATGGCGCCAACCGTTGCCAGAATGTCCGATTCGCTGACCACACCCATGTGACCGACACGAAAATATTTAGTATTTATGGCCGGATGAAGTCCTCCCGCAAGTATGACACCCGCATCCTCTATGTGTTTCAATATCCCACTGTCAACACCATCGGGATAGTAGGGGGCGGTCAGAGTTGTTGCTGCGTTTTCTGGCTTCACAGGCACTTGCTTCATTCCCAGGGCGACTATTGCCGCCTTAAAAGCATCACTGAAACGACGATGCCTGGCAAAGCGATTATCCATACCTTCTTCAAGGATCTGACCGAGACTGACATTAAGGGCCCACACAAGATTCACCGCCGGCGTCCCGAAATATCTCGGCTGCCGGGATTCGTATCCCTCCATGATGGGGAGCCACTGCGTCCAGTCGGCGTAATAGCTGCCCACCGGAGTCTTGCGATTTTTAAAGGTCTCAATTGCCTTCGGACTGGCCATTACCAGCGCCAAACCTGGTGGCACGCCGATGCCCTTCTGGGAGGCGGTAAGCGATATATCGATGCCCCATTCTTCCATTCTCATCTCCTCGCTGGCCACAGCACACACACCATCGACGATCACCAATGTACCGTTCTGACGCCCCAACCCGGCAAGGCCTTTAACATTTGCTCCCACGGCAGTGGATGTATCAACATGGGTAATGGTCATCACCTTATAATCATCTCTCTTCAATGTGGCCTCAACCTCTTCCAGTGAAGGTGCGTCTCCAACGGCCGGCGCTTTTACCTGTGTCACTATAGCACCGTATCTCTCCAGGATATTAACGAAGCGGTCGCTGAAATGGCCCGTATTCACCACCAAAGCCCTGTCACCACTTTCTATCAGATTAGATGCGGCAATATCCATCGCCAGGGTACCCGACCCCGCCATAATGAAAGGCTGCCCGCTGGGGCAGAGGAAAACCTCGCGCATCCTTTCCAGCGCCTGCCCGAAAACCTCTATAAAATTAGGTGCAACATGGCTGGTAGGCGCTTTCCCCATTGCCTGCATTACTTCAGGGGCAAACTCGATCGGTCCGGGAATCATCAGTAATTTTCTATTTTTCATGGGCTGTAATCACCTCTTCATAATTTTAGTTACAATAACCTAACTCAGTGTAAATTTTTTTAGAGCTTTGCATAATACCCACATTGTCATTGCGAACGAAGTGAAGCAATCTCATAACATGCCGATAATGAACGAGATTACCACGGTGCTGCGCACCTCCAATGACCGGATTCGCAATTACGCAAAGCTCTCTTTTTGTTTTAACTTCAGTCGGTAATGACATCTAATCCGCAGAGCTCTCCTTAACGAACACAGGAAAACTTTGTACAACCGATGACAGTCTGCTCTTCAGATCAGATTTTT
>JAFGPZ010000113.1 GCA_016935935.1 Deltaproteobacteria bacterium | reverse complement strand
TTACGATCGCACTCTTCAGATATCTGTGGCGCCGTTGTCTGATCGGAACATCAAGACGGGTGGAAGAAGGTCTTCGAAACAGTCTGTTTGCCCATATTCAGACACTTTTCGCTCCTTATTTCGAAAGAGTCACAACCGGAGAATTGATGGCCCACGCGACCAACGATGTCCAGCATATACGAATGGCGGCGGGAATGGGTACGGTGGCCCTTACGGATGCCATAGTGCTCGGCACGGCCGCGATAGGATTCATGGCATATATCAATGTGAAGCTGACAATATTCGTACTTATCCCGATGCCATTTATCGTCTTTTGCACCCGCTTTTTCACCCGTAGAATGCACCGAATGTACCAGGAAGTACAGGCATCCTTTGCCGATCTGACCGAGATTGTAAGGGAACGGTTCGCCGGTATTCGCATTATCAAGGCATATAACATGGAAAAAAACGAGGCGGCCAAAATGAAAGAGGCATCCAGAGATTATGTAACCAGGAATCTGAGATTGGTTAAGATAACAGGATCCTTTTTCCCCATGATGATGCTTTTCTCGAACGTGAGTCTCGCGATTGTCCTTTATTTCGGAGGACGTCAAACAATCACGGCAACTATCACGACAGGTGATTTTGTAGCCTTTATAAGTTATCTCGGTCTTCTGACATGGCCGATGATGGCTATGGGATGGGTCGTCAACCTGATCCAGAGGGGAACAGCATCACTTGACAGGATAAATAAAATCCTTGAGACCAGACCGGAGATCAGCGACAGTCCCGATACCGCACCTATTGAAAAGATAAGCGGTGACCTGATTTTTAAAAATGTTACCTTTTCCTACGGAACTGACAGATCTTCGGCACTCAACGGAATCAACATCAGTCTGAAACATGGTCAAACGCTCGGTATTGTCGGTCCGCCGGGAAGCGGGAAAACGACTCTCCTGAATCTCATTCCCCGACTTTTTGATGTTTCCGGAGGACAAATCCTTCTGGATGATATGGACATCCGCGGCGTGAAAATCAGTGATCTCAGGACACAAATCTCCTTTCTGCCTCAGGAATCGTTTCTGTTTGCCGGAACTGTCAGGGATAATATACTATTCGCGAACAGACGGGCGAACGAACCCGATCTCACAAAAGCCGCCGAGGATGCACACATTGCTGATACCATTGATTCCATGCCGAATGGTTTTGAAACCGTCATCGGAGAGAAGGGAATTATCCTTTCAGGTGGACAAAAACAGCGCATTGCTCTTGCCCGCGCCCTTTTACGCGATACTCCCATAGTTATCTTTGATGATCCGGTAAGCCAGGTTGATGCTGAAACCGGAAATAACATCATAAACACCATCAGATCCATGGCTGGGACACGAACGATTATTATAGCTTCGCACCGCCTGTCCGCCGTTCAGTTCGCCGATAGAATTATCGTACTTTCCAACGGACAAATAACCGAAACCGGCACGCATGAGGAATTGATGGAAAACGGCCGGTACTACGCAAAGACGTTCCGCCTGCAGGAGATTGAAGAGGGTTACAATGACACATAATTCCTCTTATTTTGAAGAAGAAAAACTGTCCAATACGTACGACGCCAAGATGTTCACGTGGCTCTACCCGTTTACGAAGCCGTACAGGCTTCTGCTTATGGGTGCGATATTCCTTATCGTTTTCATAACCCTTCTTGATCTCGCACTTCCCTATGTCACAAAGATTGCCATAGACCGCTACATCGTCCCCCGAATGGATTCTTCAATAAGTGTAATCTCTGATTCTGATAACAACAAAGTCAGATACTTGCGTGTAAATATCGCGGACTCGACAACCGGGGAAATCGTTAAAAAGTATTCTAATCTCTTTACGATAGATGAAACAACCGCTTTCATTTCCTTCGATGACCTCGAAAAACTCGACAAAAATGATATTGTCATTCTGCGCAAGGAGGATCTTGCCGGCATCAGCATTATTGCCCTTATTTTTCTGGGACTCATTAGCGCAAATTTTGTTTTCAACTTCATCCAGGTTATGATTATGGAATACACCGGTCAGATGATCATGCATGACATGCGGGTTAAACTATTCGAGCATATTCAGAGTCGATCAATAGCGTTTTTTACCCGGCATCCTGTCGGGCGACTTGTCACCCGCGTTGCCAATGACACCCAAAACATGCATGAACTTGTCACATCCATCGTGGCTTTTGTTTTCAAAGACATCTTCTTACTGACGGGAATCACCATAGTTCTCTTTGCGATTAACTGGCGTCTTACTCTCATTACCTTTACGATTCTACCTTTCGTTATCTATGTATCCATTCATTTCTCGGTAAAAGCACGGGACGTATACAGAATTCTGAGAACTAAGATCGCAGAAATTAATACTCGCTTTTCTGAAATGATAGGCGGGATAAAGGTCATTAAGCTCTTCAGGCAGGAAGAGGATAATTATCTTGATTTCGAACAATTAAATCATGAAAATTACCTGGCAGGTATGAAGCAGATTCATATTCACGCGGTTTTCATGCCCATCATCGAGCTTCTGGGATTATCCGCCGTAGCATTGATAATATTCTACGGAGGCGCAAAGGTTCTGGAGGGAAGCATCAGCCTCGGTGCTCTCGTCGCCTTTATTTCATATGTGAGAATGTTTTTCAGACCAATCAGGGACATCGCGGAAAAATACAATGTCATGCAAAATGCTCTGGCATCCGCCGAAAGGATACATCTGATAATAAACAATAGGGAATCAGAACCGCAGCCTTTCCATGATCCGCAATCTGACCGAACTGATCTGGCGACAATAAGAGATATTGCCATGGAGGATGTCTCCTTCAGATATGTTTCCGATGAAGCGGTCCTCAAAAATATATCGTTTAATGTCCACGCGGGCGAGACGATAGCGTTCGTGGGACCAACCGGCTCAGGGAAGACGACCCTGATAAATCTTTTAACCAGCTTTTATGTGCCGCAGTCGGGACGAATTTTCATCAACGGGCGTGATATAAGGACGGTGGACATTCCCGTATTGAGATCGAAAATGGCCCTCGTCACTCAAGACCCCTTTCTTTTTTCAGGAACCATTAGAGAGAACATCATTAACGGAAATGTTAATATATCCGATGAAAAATTGAACCGGGTAATAGAGGCTTCAAACTGCAAAGCTTTCATAGAAAGACTGCCACAGGGCATTGATACCGAACTCTCGGAAGGGGGTACAACGATTTCAAGTGGCGAACGTCAATTGATTTCTATTGCCCGGGCCTTTGCTCACGATCCAGACATTATTCTGCTTGATGAAGCGACGTCGTACATTGATTCTGAGACAGAGCAGAAGGTTCAGGAGGCTCTTTCCAGCCTTATGAAAAACAGGACCTCCATTATTGTAGCCCATCGTCTCTCAACTGCCCGCAATGCCGACAGGATTCTCGTACTCAATAAACACAGGATCATCGAAGCAGGCACTCACGATGAATTAATGAAACGAAAGGGATTTTATTTCAAACTGAATCAGTTACAG
>JAFGPZ010000112.1 GCA_016935935.1 Deltaproteobacteria bacterium | reverse complement strand
ACCGGATTCACGTACAGGGGACTTCCCTAGCCCTGAGCAGGGTCGAAGGGGCACCCCATAAATTCACACCCATGCCGGGCGTACACCTGTCGTTCCAGATGATGCCAAAAACACACGGCACAACTGAACTGTTCGTTCGGCAAGAAAAGGAGAAGACAGACATGACGACATGCAAGCGAGTCGTCCTGACAACGGTAGTTCTGGTACAGGGCATCCTGAATTGGTAATGAAACTTAACTCATAATCGGGTACACCATTCATTTGAGCGGACTTAAGCCTGCGGTTTAAGCCGCTCAATTCAAGAGTTATGTGAAATATACAGAATTGAAAATTAGCCTTTTTTAAGTCATACTGGCCGAGGAATAAAATAATTGAGGAGAATAATTATGGCGAGAATAACATTGGTAATAGACGACTCTAAGGCAGCATTTCTTCGAAAGAAGGCCGAACAGTGCGGTATTTTGCCAGATCAATTTGCAATCGCTTCTATTGAAGATCTAATTGGTCAACCCGAACCGGCATTCGAAAACGCCATGCGAAAAGTCATTTCTAAGAACAAAGAACTCCATAAACGGTTGGCCTGATGCGTTACCTTTCTCTTCGTGAAATCCTCGAATTGCACGATAAGATTATTGAAGTTTCCGGAGGTGCAAGGGGAATTCGTGATATGAAGGCCCTGGAATCCGTAATCAATCAACGCCGCCTAACATTTGATCAGACCGACCTTTATCCTGACATTGTAGTAAAAGCTGCTGCACTTTGTTTTTCTCTTGTCATAAATCACCCTTTCATTGACGGCAATAAAAGAATCGGGCATGCGGCAATGGAGACCTTTTTAATACTCAATGGGTTTGAAATTAAAGCATCAATAGATGAACAAGAACCAATTATTCTTAAACTTGCTTCCGGGGAATTGGCTCGTGAATTATTTACGGCATGGCTCAATGATCATGTAACTCACATAAAAGCTCATGAACCAGATCGGACATAAAACCGGCCCCTTGGTTATGAGCAGCGTTATGACCAGAAGAAGGAAAAGCTATGATGGGATTCACTGAAAAGTTTGTCAGACAGTACCGGAAACCTCAAGGGCTTCTTGGAAGGTTCGTAGGTAATGAGAATGAATGTTTTTTGCCCTATGAGCAAGAATTTCGGAGGCGTTTTGACGCATGAATCGACGGTTAGCAAAAATGAAAGGAGAGGGCGCTGGATGCTTTCTCTGTTTACTATTTCTGATTCTGTCTATAAACTTATTCGGTTGTGCCGGCGCGTGGGTTTCTGGTCGCCCAATCTACCCCCGCAGTTGGCCCGCGATAGATGCAGGACGTGAATGCCCCAACCTCTCCGGGAGATATCGTGCCATGAGCGATGAAGCGGCACCGTTGGTTTATGAGCCCGGTGACCACCCTCAAGAGATGTTCTTCTTCATAAATTTAGGGAAACCGGTGCCCGTACCGCCGCTCGGCCGAAGGGTTCTGCCATGGCACCTTGCAGGCGCCTTTGATGGCAGAGATCAAGAAAAGTGGAATGCGCTCACTATGTATGCAGCTACTCTCGAAGCCGCGGTCCATGATTCCGACACGAAGGACGAGGTCGGTTGGGTCGAAATACAGGAAGTGGCCAATGGAGCCATCGACGTCCGAGCCGGGTTGCATGGCAAGACATTCCTCAACTTTGTACTCAGAAATGTATCCCAAAGCTTGTGGACTTACAAGAGCCATGTCTATGAATGCGAGGATGGCGGGATAGCCATAATCGGCAATTTTCCACCGCCATCGCAGGAGAACCCAACAGGCGAGAAGGATTCTATAGGCGCGAAGTTCACTTTCTTTCGCGCGACAGACGGATCGCTTGTTGCGCTCGAAGAAGCGTATACTGGTGTTATTCAGGGCAACATGCTTTTTAACAAATGGTGGAGATGGCGACCGATCGAGTAACAACACAGCAGCGGGTAAAAGAACCGTCTGTTAAAGGGGTCATTAAGGGGTCACCGGTTGTTTTTTACTTGAAATTGTAATAGAAACAGATTATGTCGAGACCATTGAGAATAGAATATTCCGGCGCCTGGTATCATGTAATGAATCTGGGAAGGCGTAAGTAGGAGATTTTTGCTGTGCCAAATGATTACAGGCTATTCATTGAAACCCTAAAGGAGTTGGCAGAACTATTTAATCTAAAAATAGCCGAATACTGTCTCATGCCAAACCACTACCATCTTCTTCTCCAAACGCCAGAGGGGAGCTTGTCAAGAGGTATGCGTCAGATAAGTCGAATTCCTGAAGAGGCATCTGTGACGCTTATCAGTGAAGCCTAACCTCTGTGTGGAAGGGACGGATGGTTAGCGCCGCCCCTGGCGCCGGGCGTTCGATGCCGGGAATTCATGATTGATAATCAAAAACATATGTATTACTATTACTGTTAATACGTATTACCGGAGGTGCAATCATGAGAGTTACAACAAAAGGGCAAGTTACAATCCCACAGGAAATTCGCGAAAAACTGGGAATCACTCCGGCCGTTGAAATTGATTTCATAGAGTTGAAAGATCGAGTTTATTTAGTGAAAAGGAAAATCAAAACAAAAAGAACTCATAAATTTAGCAAATTAAGAGGGATAGCCAATGTCAAGATGACAACAGATGAAATAATGGCTCTCACAAGAGGAGACAAATGAAAGGGGTCCTTGTTGATTCTAATATCATTCTGGATGTTTTTCTAAATGATTTAAAATGGGGCGATTGGTCTGAATCCAAATTAGAGGAATATAGCCATCAATCATCATTACACATCAATTCAATAATCTATTCTGAGATATCCATTGGATTTAAATTAATAGAAGATTTGGAGTCTGCGATTAGTAAAGCTGGCTTCCATATGTTAGAGATCCCAAAAGAAGCTCTATTTTTGGCTGAAAAAGCTCACGTTAAACACAAAAGAAGAAGTGGGTTAAAAAGAACTCCAATACCTGATTTCTTTATTGGTGCACAAGCAGCAGTAATGAATTTAGATCTACTAACCAGGGATGTTTCAAGGTATCAATCATACTTTCCAACGATAAAACTAATATCCCCGAAAGAGATATAGGCGGTCATAGCCTTCGGCGTTACTCTTTTTGGTCATCCTATGTACATCGAGGGCTGGAAAAATGCCGTTGAGAGGTTTGTAAATAGTTGTTTTCCACCGGTTAGCCAGATGGCATTGGTTGATGGAAAAATTGGGAGCACATGAAAATATGAATTTAAATTTGTGGAAGACTATCAGTCATAATTTCCAGATGTTAAACTGATAGCGCCGTAGATATTCAACATGTATAATGTAACGCAATCCATATCTTAGTCCGGAGAAGCCTTTATTCAGGTGGGGCGGCAGTGTAGGAAAATTATACGATGGTATTATTAACATGACCCTGGAACAGACTGCTATTTTTGTGATTCTTCTGATAACCCTGGGGTTTTTTATATGGGGTCGCTGGCGTTATGACATCGTAGCTCTGGGGGCGCTCTTCCTGGTCTTCCTCGTCGGGCAGGTGCCCTCTGACCAGATTTTTTCTGGCTTTGGCCATCCTGCCGTGATCACGGTTGCCGCCGTTCTGGTGATCAGTCGGGGATTGCTTAACGCAGGGGTGGTGGACGGGATGTCGCGTCTTCTCGGACGTGTAGGGTCGCGGCCCACGATCCAGGTAGCTGCCCTCACCGGCATAGTGGTACTATTTTCGGGCTTTATGAACAACGTGGGCGCCCTGGCCCTCCTCATGCCGGTGGCCATATGGCTCTCCCGAAAAAGCGGAAGGTCCCCCTCCCTGCTCCTCATGCCCCTGGCCTTCGGTTCCCTGATCGGAGGCCTGATCACCCTGATCGGAACACCTCCCAATATCATCATCGCCACCTATCGCACCCAGACAGGCGCACCGGCCTTCGGTATGTTTGATTTCACGCCCGTGGGAGGGGCAGTGGCAGCCATGGGCCTGATCTTCATTGCACTGGTCGGATGGCGTCTTACCCCCCACAGGGAAAGCAGCGACTCCCCGGAGGAGCTGTTTAAAATCGACGACTACCTGAGTGAGGTGATTGTGCCGGAGACATCCAGGATGGTGGGCCAGACCCTGTATCACCTTAACAGCGCCATGGAGCAGGGGAAGCATATCACCGTGGGCGCCCTTATCCGCGGTGACCGGCATATTCCTGCGCCTGTCTGGTACGAGGTGCTTCAGGCGGGCGATCTTCTGGTAGTGGAAGCGGATTCGGAAGATCTGCAGTTTCTGGTTGATGAACTGGGGCTGGAGCTTGCACAAAACAAGGTGGACAGCAAGGATGCGATGGAATCGGAAGCTATCCGCATCATGGAGGTCATTGTCGCGCCCGGTTCCCCTATTACCGGACAGACAGCCGTCGGCTTGCAGTTGCGTCGTCGTTACGGTGTGAATCTGCTGGCAGTGGCACGTCAGGGACAACGGCTCAAGACGCGCCTGGGTCAAATCAGATTCACAGTGGGAGACATACTGCTTTTACAGGGTGATCAGGAATCTCTCCAGATAGCGCCTGCATCCTTGGGGTGCCTCCCTCTGGCAGAACGCGGTTTTCGTCTGCCTCGGCCGCGACAGATACTGATAGCAGTGGCTATCTTCGGTATTGCCATGACTGCTACGGCCCTGAGCTTGATGCCCGTGCAGCTTGCCTTTACTATTGCGGCCATGGTCATGATTCTGGTTGGGCTGATCTCCGTAAAGGAGATCTACGAGAGTATTGACTGGCCTATCATTGTGCTACTCGGGGCAATGTTCCCCCTGGGCAATGCCCTTGAAACCTCCGGGGGAGCCCAGCTTATCGCGGACAAGATGCTGGTGCTTTCTGCCCATTTTCCACCCCCGGCCACCCTCGGGTTGCTGATGGTGGAAACCATGCTGCTCTCCAATGTCGTAAACAACGCCGCTGCCGCCGTTCTAATGGCGCCCATTGCCATCAGTCTGGCCGATGGCATGGGCGTTTCAGTAGATCCTCTGCTTATGGGAGTGGCTATCGGCGCTTCCTGTGCCTTCCTGACACCGGTTGGCCATCAGTCCAATGCTCTTGTCATGGCCCCGGGAGGATATCGGTTTGGCGATTACTGGCGTTTGGGCCTGCCTTTGTCCATCCTGGTAGTCGGGGTTTCCGTGCCGTTGATTCCGATCATATGGTCTTTCTGACCTGTCCCGTAATGATGCATATTACTGCCTGTCGTCATAAACCCCATAAAATTCCACGGAATTATTACAGCCTCTATGGCATCCACTCTCGTTACCGCTGATCCTGTTATTGCAGCGAAAAAAAGCTGAAATGGAAAATAATCAGTTTTCCCAATCTCATGTGCCCCTGTTCTTAAAAGACGGATCTTCGTCGAGCATTAACTTAATAAAGGCGCTTTTATAAGATTGCAGGATCTTGTCTTTCCTCATAATTATGGAAATATAATCCGGGTCAAAGAGATGGCCGACCGGTAAAAGTTCCACATCTCTTTTTTTTACTGAATCCAATCCGAAACCTGATGGCACTATGGAGATCCCGAGTCCCATTTCCACGTACTTTGATCCCAGCTCTATGGTCGAAGCCTCCATAACGATTTTATAGTCTATTCCAAGTTCCTCAAATTTGTTCACCAGAAACCTGCGCATCTGATATTTAAGATTCTTTGGTGAAAGGATCAGGGGGTATTTGGCTATTTCTTGAAGGGTGATATTCTCTATCCCGGTCAGGGGGTGCCCCTTGGGAGTAACAATAACGTTCCCTGCCTCTTTCCATCGGATTATCGTCATATTTTTCGGCACAACGGACTCAAGAGATATTCCAAAATCAATCTCACCTGAATTTACAAGCTGGTTAATGTCATAAAGAGGACAATCCAGGAGATTTAACTCGACTCTCGGATAGAGTCTGATATATTTTTCCACAATCTTTGGCAGCAAAAAATACAGGGTTGCAAACTGTGCGCTGATTCTCAGTCTTCCTATCTGAAGTCCTTTTATCTCGTTCAGGTCATCGATGAGCTGATCGTGTCTTTCCAGCAGACTTTCCGTAAATCTCAGGAATCTTTCACCCGCCATTGTAAGCCGAAGACCTCGCTTCCCGATCCTTTCAAAAAGATGACAATCCAGTTCCTGCTCTAGCGCCTTGATCTGTTGACTTAAGGCGGACTGGGTCCGGAATGTTACACCTGCGGCCTTGGTAAAACTTTCCAGTTTGGCGGCATGGTGGAATCCGATAATCTGTTGCCATTCCATTAATATCTCTTATTAAAATCATAAAAATTATTAATTTGACTAATTT
>JAFGPZ010000017.1 GCA_016935935.1 Deltaproteobacteria bacterium | reverse complement strand
TTAGCGAGCGAATATAAAAAAACAATTTCCTCAACAGTCGGAGATTCCCCGCAACTTGTTGCGGGGAGCTTCAATTTTTAATTACTTTTTTAAGGAGAATCATCAATGGAGCCAATAACGCAGGAAGACGTTTTCTTGATTCTAAAACTTATTGAAGAGTCGAAATATGATGAACTGCATCTGGAAATGGGAGAACTGAAATTAGATGTAAAAAAACGAGGCAACAAAGCATCTGTTGCCGATTCGAATTTCGTTCCTGAACAAACTTCAAAACCGGTCCTTTCACCGAAGTCCCCTGAAAGGCAAAAAAAAGAAAAGCATACGTCAGTCACTACAGATGTTACCACCGACGAAAGCAGCCTTGTTCCCATTAAGGCCTCCATGCTTGGCACATTCTACCGGGCTTCCAAACCGGGAGCGCCTCCCTTTGTCAAAGAAGGCCAGAAAATAAACGCCGACGATACTGTATGCATTATCGAGGTCATGAAGCTTTTCAATACTGTGAAGGCGGGTGTCAGCGGAAGAATCGCAAGCATATGCGCGAAAGACGGTGAAATGGTGGAATATCAACAGACACTTTTTCTTGTTGAAGAAGCCGACGCTCCTGGTAAGGGGAAAAGGAAAAGCGCCTGATGGGTATTTCACGTGTTCTTATTGCCAACCGGGGTGAGATTGCCCTGCGCATTATAAAGGCGTGCCATGATCTGGGTATAGAAACAGTTGCAGTGGTATCTGAAATCGACAGAGAGAGCAAACCGGCAAATGAGGCTGACCGGGCCGTCTGCATAGGTCCTTCTCAGGCTGTCAACAGTTATCTCAAGGTGAAAACAATTGTTGCCGCCGCACTGGGAAGTGGCGCCGACGCGATCCATCCGGGATATGGTTTCCTGGCGGAACAACCCGATCTTGTGGAGGCCTGCCAGGACAACAACCTGACATTTATAGGACCTACGGCGGATAATATCCGGAAAATGGGCGACAAGCTCCTGGCACGGGAGATGATTGGAAAGCTGGGTATCCCTGTAATTCCGGGATCGGAGATGGTATCCACCGGTGAGGAGGCAAAAAAGGCGGCAACAGCACTGGGTTTCCCTGTCCTCATCAAGGCGGCAGCCGGCGGCGGTGGAAAGGGAATAAAGACAGTCAATATTCCCGGAGATCTCAAGGACGTCTTTTCAGAGGCCTCCGGTGAAGCCCTCGCTGCCTTCGGCGACGGCCGGGTATTCGTAGAACGCTACATCCCCAATGCCCGCCATATAGAGGTTCAGGTTATGGGAGACAGCCAGGGCAATATTGTACATCTCTTCGAGCGGGACTGCTCGCTACAGCGTCGGTACCAGAAGATACTCGAAGAGGCGCCGTCTCCAGTTGTTACGGAAGAGCTGCGAAAGAGAATCTGCGACGCGGCGGTGCGGGTTGCCACCCACATAGGATATGAAAATGCGGGGACTATAGAATTCGTCTTCGATCAGGATCAGAACCTTTTTTACTTCCTCGAGATGAACACGCGTATTCAGGTGGAGCATCCCATAACGGAAATGATCACCGGTATTGATCTCGTCAAGGAACAGATCATAGTTGCCGCCGGGAATCCGCTCAGTATCTGTCAGAAGGATATAAAGATGTCTGGTCATTCTATTGAATGCCGTATAAATGCGGAGTCGCCGGGTAGAAACTTTCATCCCTCTCCGGGGCGGATCAACTTATGGGGTCCGCCGAAAGGCGATGGAATCAGGATAGACAGTCACTGTTACAGTGGCTATTTCGTTCCTCCCTATTACGATTCGCTTCTCGCAAAGCTTGTGACATGGGGAGACGACCGTTCCGAGGCCATTAAAAAAATGCAATACGCGCTGGATAATTTCACCATATCCGGTGTTGATACAACAGTGCCCTTTCACCGCTATATATTACAAAACAATGATTATCTTGAGGGGAAAATAAACACCCGATGGATAGAAGATACAGTTCTCAGGGAGTATGAAAAATGAAAGATATCAGACTTGTAGACACAACATTGAGAGACGGTCCGCAGAGCCTTTGGGCAACTCGGATAAAAACTGCCCACATGCTTCCCATTGCACCAGTCATGGATGATGCGGGATTCAAGGCTATAGAGCTGATGGGAACCTGTCACTTCGACGCCTGTCTCCGATACCTGCGGGAAAATCCATGGGAGAGGGTAAGGCTTGTGTCCGAAGCTACGCCAAAGACACCCATATCGGCCCTTATTCGAAGCAAGTCTCTTACCAGCTTCAATATAGTTGCCGATTCCGTAATAGACCTCTGGATTAGGCGCTGCGCCGCCAATGGCATTGAACGGCTGATGATTTTCGATGCGCTTCATGACTGGAACAACCTGAAAGACTCGGTGGCTACGGCAAAATCCGTAGGTATAGAGGTCATGGTGCCACTAGTCTATTCGATCAGTCCTGTTCATACCGACGAATTTTATGCACGAAAAACCGCTGAAATGATGAAGGAACTCAAGCCGGACGTTGTCATGATAAAGGATTCCATCGGGCTTCTTACTCCCGAACGCGTAAAGACACTGGTCCCCGTCATAAAGAAAGAGATTGGGAATCTACCGCTGGAGATGCATTCCCACTGCACAACGGGTCTTGCCCCTCTCTGCTGTCTTGATTCTGTTGCACTCGGCGTTGACATAATTGATGTATGCGCTGCACCTCTTGCTAATGGACCTTCCCATCCGTCGACGGAAAATATAACGATGAATCTGCGCAGACTGGGATATAATCCGATAATTAACGACAAGGCGGTTGCGAAAATCTCTGATCACTTCAGATATGTGGCGTTAAGAGAAAACCTGCCCATAGGGGCGCCCGTAGAATATGATGCCTTTCAATATGTCCATCAGGTGCCGGGAGGCATGATATCCAATCTGCGGGCCATGCTGGCAGAGAGAAAGATGGCCCATCGTCTGGAGGAGGTACTGGAGGAAGTCAGTGTAATCCGTCAAGAATGGGGTTATCCCGTTATGATTACACCCTTTTCTCAGCTTGTGGGAACTCAGGCAGTACTGAATATTCTACTGGGAGAACGCTACAAGGTGTCGACGGAAGAGGGGATCAGATATGTGCTGGGACATTACGGAAAGACTCCCGCCCCCGTCGATCAGAATGTTATGGACAAGATGACGAGTCTCCCCGAGGCGCAGGAATTTTTGAACTGGACCCAGCCTCAGCCCACAATTAAGGAGTTGAGGAAAGAGATGGGACGTCCCGGAATTTCCGACGATGAACTCCTGCTGAGGACACTCTTTGCCGAAGAGCATGTGGAAGCAACCATTGCCGCCGGTCCCATAAAACGGGATTTCCCCAGGGGGGACAAACCTGTCATGGCCTTGATAGAAGAACTTACAAAGCGGTACGACCACCACTTTACAAGCATAAGCAAGGGAGACTTCTCTCTTCAACTGTCAAGGAATATCGGTTAGTTAAAGTGGTCAAATAGAAAGAGTTTATAGAGGAGGAACATCATGCAGGAAGTTGTCATAATCAGCGCGGTACGGACGCTTATCGGGGCATATTGCGGATCACTGAGGGATTTGGCCGTGGAGAAGCTGGGGGCCATCGTCCTCAACGCGGCAATCGAAAGGGTCGGCGTAAGGGCGGAAGAGATTGATGAGGTCATACTGGGGCAGGCTTTCTCCAATGGTGAATCGCCCAATCTGGCGCGCCTTGCGCTTCTCGAGGCGGGGTGGCCTGTTGAAATACCGGGGATGACCATTGACATGCGGTGTTGTGCCGGTCTTCAATCCGTCTGGTCTGCCGCCATGGCAATAGAGACTGGAAATGCCGAAGTTGTATTGGCAGGCGGGGCGGAAAGTATGAGCCGCGCCGAGTTTTATATTCCCGGTGAATTCATGAAGTGGGGCGTGGGGGGAAGGCAAGATCCTAAATGGGGATTCTTTCCCCGTCATCATGGCAGTCTTTCCCTATGGGGATTACCCTTCTACGACAGGATACAGCGCGGCAGGCCCATGCACCAGCCCATAGAAAAATTCGGTGAACTCAACTCCATGATGGCCTGGGCGGAGACTGCGGCCAGGGAAGAGGGGATAACAAGGGAAGAGGTTGACCGGTGGGCCCTCGGTTCCCACGAAAAAGCAATCAAGGCGATAGATTCCGGGATATTTAAAGAGGAGATTGTATCGATTTCCATTTCGAAAAAGGGCGGAGAGGAGATCTTCGATACCGACGAAACGCCCCGGCGTGACACGTCTATGGAACGGCTCTCCAGACTTCGACCTCTTTATCCCGATGGTGTCTGTACGGCGGGAAATTCATCGAGTGAAAATGACGCGGCGGCGGCCCTTGTTGTAACGACGACCCAAAAGGCGAAGGAACATAATGCGAAACCTATGGTCTATCTCAGGGCCTTTGGAGTGGCAGGCGCAGATCCTAGACTGACCTATCCGGCAGTGCCGGCGGCGGTGGAAAAGGCCCTCAAAAAAGCAGATCTTACCATCGATGAAATCGATCTTATTGAAATACAGGAGGCTTTTGCTGCGCAAACCCTGGCCGACGCCAAGCTTATGGGTGTCCGCAAGGAAGATCTGGACAGCAAAGTCAACGTCAACGGTTCAGGCATTTCACTTGGCCACCCTATCGGCGCCACAGGCGCGGCAAGGCTCACCACTCTGGTACATGAAATGGCACGACGCGACGCCCGATACGGTCTCCTCACCATCTGCGGCGGCGGCGGACTGGGAATCTGCGGAATAGTTGAAAGGAAATAGGGCTGCCTTTCTACACTGTGCAGAAAGGCAGACACCTTGATTTTTTTACTTAGGGTGTTTCAATCCCCCGGCTCTGGTAAAATTTAAGAGCTGCCGGGTGCAGGGGCAGCAGCAGAGATTTTGCCATACCTTCCGCCTTAAAATCGGACAGAGCGCTGTGGTGTTTAGCATATTTGTCAGCATTGTCGGCAAGGGCCGTCAGTATTGCCGTAACTACATCATCGGGAACCTTGGCATTTACAATTATCTCGCCTTGATCGGCGGGGCAAGAGGTATCTTCATCTATGCCTGGGTAGGTTTTCCCGGGGATGAACCCCTTATCAAAGCCAAACTCCTTTTTCAGCACTCCCAGCATTTCATCGTCCCATTTCAGTATCTTCATTGCCCTGGAATTTGCCAGATCCATTGCCCAGCCTATCGATGCAGTACCCACGGCAAGGATTCCGTCTGCATGGCCATCCTTTACAAGATTTACGCCATCGCCCCAGGGGACGTGAGTAATTCTACCCCCCCAACTCCGTAAATCATCCCAAGTATACCCCTTGATCGCAAATATATTCCTCCACATAAGTTCTACCGTGGTTCCCTTTGCGAGACATGTAAACTTTAAGCCGGCCTTCTTCTCAAATATTTCTCCAATTGTATCCACTGGCGCTTCTTTTCTTACTATTGCAAAGTAATAAAGCTTGTCCTGTGTGCTATAGAGAGCTCTGATATTGGGAAGGGGATTGGGGAAGGGATCTTTCTTCGCCACAGCCAATGAACACATGGCGATGGTCGTGCTGGAAAGATCCATCTCTCCTGTGTTAGTTCTGGGCAGGTTGCCGACCCATCCTCCTGGTACAACGGTGAAATCCATTCTTTTGTATTGGTCTTTAACTACCTTGGACATACCTGTCATAACCATGTAGCCCACACCGCCAACGGCTCCTCCGCC
>JAFGPZ010000111.1 GCA_016935935.1 Deltaproteobacteria bacterium | reverse complement strand
TGCTTTTATTGCATTGAAATTTAATGCGTTAGAAATTTGCCATATCATTCGAAAATGCAACCTTTAATATGCCCTGAGTAGTAAGTGATGTAGTTTTCAAGTATAAAATGCCAAAAATTAGAACTCGTACGAATATGGTCTATCTACAATCTTTTCATGTTGTTTATTCACTTATTTAATCCGTAATGACCGAGGTTTCCACAAATTGAAAGCCTCCTGAACAAGGATGATCGCTCTTAAATCCGGCTGCAGTATTAATTTTCTTGACGATTGCCTTTACATCTTCTCTTGCCTTCTCAACATTCTTTTGTGTGCAGAGTTTCTCCCAATTTGTCAGCAATAATTCATACTCTTGATATTCCGAGTAATCATCAATTGAGAGTATCTTGTTATCTTCTATCTTTATAGATTTTCCATGTGCAATATTACTACGGAATTTGAATAATTCAATAGTCTGCCATGGCCTCTTTCCGTATTCGACTTTTACTCCCAGACGATCAGCTATTACATTCAACTTTTGTTTTGGCGCTAATTTTTCAAGATCATCCCAACATTTAAAAATTATAGCACCTACGTGGTTCAAGTAAGCCTCAAGAGCAAAAACCGTGAAGACCAAGCTCGCCATAAACTGATGAAATCTACCCTTGGGATCCTCTTTCCCTTTCTTTAACAGGCAGTAAGAGGTCTGCAGCAGAATTTCATACGTCAAGACTTCTCGTTCTCGTTTGACAGAAACTCTTCGCTTTGTGCTCACTATCCACCTCCGAGATTTAGCAATCGCCCAATAGCCTTAAGCCACTCCTTACATTCCTTATAGTCGGGAATCACCGATTCCAAAAGCTTATAATAAGCTTTAGAGTTATTATAGTGAACAAAATGGCAGATTTCATGGGCTACCACATAGTCGATGATCCTTTGGGGAGCCATGATTATTCGCCAGTTGAAAAAAACCTCTCCCTAGCTGTTACAACTACCCCAGCGGCTTTTGTAGCTCTTGATTCCGACCTTCTTTGGATATACAACTATCTGGGCGGAAAACCTTTTCGTTTTTTCATTAAGAGCTGCTAAAGCGTGTTCATGATACCATTCCGCAAGCTGGGAAACGATCAGTTTATCTCTCGCCTCACCATACAGCGTATGAGTAACATGTACAAAAAGCCGGCCATCTTTTTAGATAAACCTTCTCCGGCTTCCCAACTTAAACTTTCAGGCGTGTACACGTCCAAATTAGATGTCTGAGATGCAGCAAGGGCTCTTTTCTTTTTATTCTTTTTATTTCAATAAGTCCTGTGTAAAAGACATCAATGTATTTATTGTTTTTAACTCTAGTGATAACTTCACCCCAAATAACTGTACAACTAATAATGATAGAATTCAAGTATTTGAAGTACTTCCATTCCCGCCGCTAATCTCCTCCCACCTGCCCGCGCCGTTGCCGACCACCCGGAAACTTAGGTAGCCGTGCCTGTAGCTGGGCCCGTTGAATTGAGCGCCCGGGCGCATGTTCCAGCCGTTAACTGCGGGAAAAGAGAGAGAATAAAAATAATCAAAAAACCTCAATGGATGTCCGGCTAAGCGGGTTAATAATCCCGGCAAACAGAGGAATACCGGGAGAATGAGCCGAAATATCGTCTTTCGGGATTTGAAATTTACCCCAAACGTGACTTAATATTTATCCTTTCGCTGCTTGGCGGAAACATCGGAGCCTTGTTTCGACAATGTCTTACCTAGAGGAAGTTTTTGAAAAAGAGAAAGGGGGTCCGGGGGAAAGGGAAAAAACTTTTGCAAAAGTTTTTTCCCTTTCCCCCGCCACAACAATCGAAGACTCCCCGCAGCCTGGCTATTGGGGAGTCTTCAAATAGCGGCCTGCCTGATAAGTCGAGGCGTTTGCCGGGTGCCAAAATCGGCGTTGACAGGGAAGCACGGCCAGAAGACCTCGAGGTTCCGAGAGGCCAGCAAGCATTTCCCGGCAGGCCCGGCGGGCACGCCATTCCTGGCGTTTATATGAAAAATATGGGGAAGACCTGGCGGTGAGACGGATAAGCGGTGCGTCATCTGCATCCTGGCCGACTGGTGCGGGTGTGCGCATCCTGCATTTTCTTAACGAGCGGGCGCAACCGGTACTGTCTGCTTGAGGTGGCCTGCATTGCTATGGATCAGAGAACAGGTTTTTCAAAAGCACCTGCAACTGGCTTAAAACCTTTTGTCCTTCAGGAAGATCAGGGACAAAATGCTCCAGGGCCGCATCCCAGTGCCGGATGGTCTCGGAGACCAGCTCATCACTGAAAAAATCATCCGGATCATGGTAGACTACACCACGAAATGCACACTTCTGATCAAGCAGAGACTTGATACGCATACGGTCCAGGCTTGCACCGAAAGCGCCTAGGATACGCCATAAATCATAGTAATCACGAGCGCGGGGACGGTTCCATCCCCTGGCGATCAGCTTCTGGTGAGTCTGAAGCAAGGTGCGAAGCTTCTCCGCAACAATTTCATCGAGTCGATAGCAGCATATTTTTACAGAGAGGCTCTCCCCGTATTCATGGAGCAAACGGCGTTTTTCCGGGGCCAGAAGAACAGGCTCGTCCTGTGTGATTTCTATTTTGATTCGGCAAAGATGGCTTGGATGCCAGGGAAATTTTACTCTGATGGTGAAAGCCTCCTGCCCGTGAGGGTGAGGCTCTCGCTCGAGATAACGCTCCAGTTGGAGGTCGAACGGTCCGTATTCCGACAGGAGCCGGCCGGTCCTGGTAATCGATTCATCCAGGGATCTCTCCAGCAGCTCTCCAACTGGAGCATCTCTGGATGAGAAATCCAGGTCCTCGGAAAACCTGTAGTCTCCGAAAAAGAGCTTCTTCAGTGCCGTGCCCCCTTTGAAAACCAGCGTATCCCCGAGTTTCGGATGCAATGCCATGCCTGCCAGGATATAACTTGATGCATAGTCCTTTTCAACTACCGGCTGTGGTGATCCAAAACGCTTGACAGCTTCTCGAATACGGTAACGTAAGGGTCTCACTCGTCACCTTCACAGGTTATTCTGAATCATCCATCGCTTGTCGCACGCCCCTCGGTGAGGACGGTTCGGGTCGAGGGCGTGATAACCTCTGGCTGGTATCTTAAGAAGCGGATCGAGGATGGGTCTCTCAACGCCGGCCTTTTCCAGTACCCACCCAAGCCGCTTTGCCACGGCGATCTTGCCGTAGCGAACTGCATACGCCACAAGCTTTCCAGTATCTAACCGGTGAATGTGAGCTTCAACAATTCCCAAGGCCTCGCCTAATCCACCGAAAGTCCATGGGGAGATAAAAGTCTCGAGGATAGTCCGCTCCCGGTCCGTAACAGGTATCCTGGAATATTCATCCACCCACACCTGCTCGATTCCGAAATAGTACTCCCGCTTGACCGTGACAAATTCATAGCGCACACCTTCGATTATCCATCCATGCCGTCTGCGGACTTCTCGCTTCTGATTGACGCGCATACTCGGAGGATAAGTCTTTTTGGGGGTGAAAGCAGTCACGGTCTCGGGCACCTGTTCAGTCATCCCGAAATAACTCAGGGCCGACCAGTGGCTGATTGCCGAGGGTGCCACCAGGCGTGTGGCAACAGTAAAAGGGTGGACTTGGATGTCGCCGGGTGCCGTTCCGCTGCGGACATACAGACCACGGCGCAATCTCATGACCCAGCCATCACGTAATAAAAACGCAAGAAGCAACTTCAGATAGTTGCCGGAGACTCCAATTCGCTTAGCAGTCTCGGCTGCTTCTTTGGTGGAAAAGACTTGCCGGCCGTCTTCGGCAAGAGCTCTAAGCAATTGAACTCCATAAGTCCCGGAAGACCGACTTTCTGATCTCAGGTTCATGGTACTACCTTTATAATATAAAATGACCTGCAATAGTTATAATAATAATAACTATTGCAGGTCATTTTGTAAAGACTTTTTTGCTTCGTGTCTGATCCACCAGGTTATTGCTGCGCTGCTGCTTACTGCGGGGAGTCTTCAAACCGGCGCGGACGCCTCAGCCACGGCGCCTGTATCCTCGGGGCCAGGATTCGTTAACGATGCTTGTCCCTGCTTCAAGCTCTGTATCGTTCAAGCCGGTTATCGCGCCCCCCCCTGGACTGCACCCATTCATATAGACATAATCAGACAGAAATAAGGACATTGTCATTCGGGTAGTTGTCATAAATAGCCTCGAACTCAGTTGGCGGTAAATATCGCATAGCGCCGTACTCGACCCGGACTTCTGCGAATTTGTAGTCGGCGATGCGGTAGACAATACCCGTGTCTTCAATTTCTTCTGGTAAGAACATCTGCGACGTTTCCTTGCTCGTTGTAACACATTAAAGAATCTCCACTTACACTATAAGCAACAGTTGTGGAATTGCCCGCATTGTAGCGATGTGGTTCCACTATAAAATTGATAGTCAACATGTTTCCCGATACAGAGTAAGTACCCATGCCCCAGCCATGCTCATATACCTGGGTTTCATCTATCAGACAGAACTCCCAAAAGGTTCCATTGCTGTTGATAGTGGTTACATGGGTATATATAACACCGTCTTCTGTTTCTGGTTTTTCCCAGTCTCCCACTAAATCAGATTGCACTGCCTGGCCTTCACTTGCCGGCAGGTATTCCTGACCGATATCACCGGCCGGGTCAATTTTCATAAGTACGCGAATAAAAGCAATTGCATCTGCTATGGTCAGGTTCCCATCGTTATTGAAATCACCGAGTATTCTGGCTTGAGCGGTCCCAAAAAACATAAAAGACACCAGAATGGCAGAAATAATTTCCTTTTTCATTTTAGACTTACTTTCTTTTTAATCGCCATTCCTCCAGGCGCAGAGGAAAAGGCAATTGGAAATTTGATGCGGCACAAATTATCAAGGTTTTACACACATATAAACCGGTATTCCCCACATCAAACCTGATACGGGTGAAGGTAGCCTCCTTTTTCGATCCTGAGACGGACTTTCGCTTTTTCTGACTCAAGCCAATTTTGGGTAATAGGTAAGGTATGAAAGTAAATAGTTCATATTCAGGCCATAAAAAAACCGACCCACCCTGATCTTGGCAGCTCGGTTCTCATGACCTCTGTCTGTCGTACTTGGCCTTAAACGTCTATCCAGTTATCGGGGCTTTAAAGTGCCGGTTATTAACGGTTGATATTTCTTGAATTATTATTCCTGTTTTTAGATTTTCCCCGTATATAATCATATAATTGCCCATCTCGCCTGTCAAGAGGGAAATCGAGTGTCTGTTGCTTTATTTTTCTTGCTCGGATAGCCGGATTAAGACCGGTTAAAACTGGTGCCAAAGCAACCGTGCGATAATTACGCTTAAAATAACGGTAGTATTTTTGGGGTAGTTTAGAGGGGAGTTGAAAAAATACCTCAACGCTCCGTGGTGAAATTTGTTGTTTGATGGGCTGTCAAGGGCAAGGCAAGCCGTTTCCTGTGTAACTGTATAAGATCAAGTATGTTAAGCGATAAATGCTTTCTTGCCATACGTCGTTGTCCCAAGATAGAAAACGGCCCTTGACAGCCATATCCCCTGGGAGTTTGTATTTTTCGACTCGCTTTTAGTGAAATAAGAAATTACAAATTGAAGACTCCCCGAGAGCCAAGCTGCGGGGAATCTTCGATTGTTAAGGTGTTTCTGATTATTTTTTGTTCGCCCGCTAACCCCGCAGCTTGCTGCGAAGAATGCGCTCGCTAGCCAATTCAACGACTGGCCATTAACCTTCAACCACTACTTGCATTAATTCGTCCGCTTTACAGGTTTAAACCCCCGTCTTTAGACGGGTAGCTTTCAGCGAGCGGTTGTATTAGATTGCTTGGTCATG
>JAFGPZ010000110.1 GCA_016935935.1 Deltaproteobacteria bacterium | reverse complement strand
TTAAGGGCACGCTCAACCGCTCCTGTCAGGTGGGTCATATTAAGTTTGGAATCCGGCCAGAACGCGATAGGGGTGTAGGGGCCTGTGTCCGGTTGCCCCAGAAGAAGCATGGCACACCTCACCCCTGTTAGATAACGGCATTGAAGGAACAGCCAGCTCCGGCAGAAACTGTTTTGTGTGGTGGCCTCTGCAAACTGCCGCCAGAAGAGACGATCCGGGTCCGGGTCGCCGCCTTCCGTTGTTCCTTCTGCCGCTTGAAGAATAGGTTTATCCTCTTCGCGATCTGGGGGAATCCTGTTCATATCACTATAAGATAAATCCCTATTTTTAGATCACGGTACTCTTTCCCTTTTTAAATCTTCTAATGAAGGGTCGAGGTTTCCGGTTTGGAGCCTTCAACATCCAAAGTGCCATAACGATTTTCATAATCCGTTATTACTTTATTGATCAGACGGGAAAGACGCTTTGCCGCGAATGGATTCATGATTATGCGATCCATCAGCTTCACCTTACTTTGCTGCTGCTTTGGATCCCAAGATTGACTTGTTCCAAAAAAGAGGACCACCTCCTCTCTCCCCAAAGCGACATTAAAGATATTGGCATAGGTGGTTCGCATCTTTGACCCGTCCCATTTTATTCTCGGTTGCGAACCATCCGGTTTTATTTCTTTGCCGTCTCTATCTATTGTCATATTTTCTTCTGCAGCCCTTGGTAACTCGACAGCACCATGTTGGAGAAAATAATCTGAAATCTATTATGCACCCTGTGGGCTCTCAATCTCGATAACACCAAAACGATTTTCATAATCCTTGATAACATTGTTCAGGAGGGTTGCGAACCGTTTTGCCGCAAAAGGGCTCATGACAATTCGATCAGAAAGCTGGACCTTTAATTCCTTCTGGCCTGCATCCCAGGCCTGATTCATACCAAACAGCATTACGAACTCTTCACGTGCTCCGGATACATTAAACACGTTTGAATAGGCGCTCCGCATATTGCTGCTGTCCCACAGAATTCTCGGCTGACCACCGACCTGCTGGGCCGGGGCGCTTGCTGCCCCCTTATCTTCTTTGTTTTCTGTTTCCTTAGCCATTCAATCATCCTCCTTTTAAATTTCCGCCTATCGGCGCTTTTAAAGTGATTTAAATTACATATGCTCCCCAAAAGGATTACCTTTGTTGGGTTTACATCCATACATGGATATCATTATTTTTAAACAATAACAAGTGGATAATAACTTGTATCATCTATTATATAATAAATCATAATTCATAAAATGCGAACAGTTATTCGCCTCAAGAGCCACTCTTCTAAAGATAGACATCGTGAGGCGCGGTATATTCTTTAGAGTAAAAATGAACACGACTCCATTCTCCAAGTGTTTCTGGAGGCTTGAAACCATTTTTTACGGCCAGATCGAATAAGTCAGTGCCCGGGTAAGGAGTGTATGTATTTATTTTCCAGATAACGGCCTGAGGATTTTCCTGTTTCAATTGATACATGAATTTGACCGTCTTTTCGATATCTTCTTTCGTTTCTGTTGGGAACCCGGCCATAAAGCTATAATGTGGTATAATTCCCTCCTTTTTTAGTCTTGAGTTTATTTTCAGAACCATCTCCGGTGTTATCCCTTTACGAATCAATTTCAATATCCTTAAGGACCCTGACTCTATGCCAAAATATATTGAAAATAGACCTCTTTCCTTCAGAAACCGAAGGGCATCATCACCCAGGCTTATAACCTCATCAATTCTGCCCGTGCATATCCAACGGAAATTCAGGCCATTCTGCCGAAACAGTGAAAAAATTTCCATGACCCTTGCTTGGTTTAGGAGAAAATTATCATCAATAAAGTTAATAAATCGGGGCCTTAAACGCAAAGCATCCTCCACCATGAACAAGACATCAAGTATGGGGATCTCATAGTATTCCGGATGGAGGACCCTTTCTACACAAAAGGAACAATTATACCGACAGCCATAGGAGGAGACGATGGGAACCGTCGAAAATCTGCCATACCTGGAAATAAGGAAATAGGGTATTCTGCGAACATTGATGTCCGGAACCGAACCCATATTGATAAAAATCCTTCCATTTGCCTTGTACCCCACCCTTGAAATACCCTCAATCGATTCATTCATTTTCAGGGCTCTAACAAGGTTTAAAAAAGGGGCTTCACCTTTCCCGATCACAACATAGTCGATAATTTCTGATTCGAGAGTCTGATGGGGCAAAAGGGTGGCATGGGGCCCTCCAAGGACTATTGGAGTATCTGTCATCTTTCTGATGAATTCGGAAATTCTGAGGACCTGTAATATCTGAGGCCCCGTGATACAGCTTATTCCAATGCAGATCAGGTCCGGGCCTATTCGTTGACGTATACTGGCGAAGAAGTCATTTTCAAACCTTTGATCAATGATTTCCACATCAAAAGTGTCTTCGATGAGAGGCTGAGCGACATACAGCAGCGACAGCGGTATGAGGCTAACTTGCTCAGCTTCGGCTGCAGGGTATAATAACAATACTCGATTTTTACCAAAGTTCATAATGGTGGCTCTCTTGGGTTTGTTTTGCCACTGGATTTATCGGCTCATAAACTCGTCATTCCGCACCTTTTAGCACCTGGTCATATCGGGATAAACTCACGGATTTCTCTTTTCGGCCCACAGGAGCCTCACAATGCCCAGTTCTCTGCCGAAGCAGGCAACGGAATTAACCAGGGGGTGGTAAAGTTCTCTGGTAAAAGTGTAGAGCCTTTCCACACCCAACTGGTAGACACTTTTCGAGAAGGCAGCGTGGAATTCCTCCATGCGATCCATAGGCACATAGAGATGGATAGGATACTTACGGGCACCCTTTGAACTCATTTCCCTCAATGCCTCTCCAAGCCTGCGTTTACCATTGGGGTGCGCAATGTCGTCCATAAACTGTAAAGGAAGGTGAACCTTGACAGCCTCAATGGGATAAAAGCGCAAGCGTTCCATGAAAGCCGGGTCCTTCGGCTCTCTGCTGCACGTGGACCATAGGGTAATCTTTTTTAACGGAGGAACTTGGTCGAGAATCTCAAAAAGATCATGCCTCAGGTATGCATCACCTCCATAGAACTCTATGCGGGAATACTCTGGAGAAACATCTCTTAGCTCCCGGACAATTTCATGTGCCGGCCTCGGAGTAAGCCGGCTTCCAGGAACACAATCGGGGCATCCTGCCCTACAAGGGGCACCAAGATCAATCTGGTTTTCGACCGTTATGGGGAAAAACGGTCGATCCAGTCCGAGCCCCCGGATATGGCTTTCTATGTACTCCTCATTTCTCATGGGGCAATAGTCGCCCCCAAGTCGCACCAGGGGATGTACATGTATTCGTTCAAAGATATCAACGATGGGCTCTCGCATTACATTTCCAAAGACCAGCGGGAAATAAGGGCAGGGGGCAACCAACCCGTTACTCATTACATGGCAGAAAACCTGCTTTGCTGTGCACACATTCGTCTCTCCAAGGGGCGTGCCCGGGGTATGCACATAAATAAAATTTTTATAACGGGGAGATACATGGGAAAAGAGTTCCCTCTCTACACCGGAACACATGGGGCCACTATCCTCACGAATGGAACTTCCGACAAATCGGGGCAATAAAAGACGGACCTTCTCCGCACCGTGCTCCAAAACAAATTCCATAAACCGATTCATATCCCCATTTGTGAAAAACTCACGCGTCTGGGGAACAATTGAAACATGCATTAGTATATCCGTCCTTGCTCCAAGCTCCAGGGCATGGACAGCCCGTTCGAAGCATCCACGCTTCCGTCGCGTTTTGTCATGGTACTCAGCCCGATAGTCATCAAGGCTCAGGTAAATCTGGTCAAGTCCGCTCGCGCAGAGCCGTTCCATGTAAGCCGAATCGATAACATATCCGTTCGTCTCCAACGACACTCTAAACCCATAGGATTTTGCCAGTATAATTATATCGAACAGGTCACGGCGCAGGGTAGGTTCGCCCCCGAATAAATCCACAAGCAGACATCCGGCAAGCTTGAAGTCGCGAAACATGGAATTGATCTGTGCCACTGTTGGTTCGCCCTTGATCACTTTCCGGAGCTTTGAGACACCACAATGTACACAATTACATTGGCACCTATTCGTCACTGTTAGCTGCACAATTTTTATCAAAGGCAAAGGCATGTCTTATTTCCCGATGGTTCCTGTCAGGTTATATGGAATGTCACAGTTAAAATCTTTGATGACAGCGCCGCGCCCGCCCTTGCATCGATTAGCATAATCTGAGGCCATGTCCAGCCGTCTGCGGACTTCCAATATGGGCACTTTGGGAAAGATTCCGGCAGCGGCTGTATCCTGATTGTCGGAGTAATGCAGGAAGAGTACCTCGTCAAAACGATCTGCAATCGCAAGCGACATAAGAAAGTCATCATGGGACTCTGTGGGAAAGTTTAGCATGATATGTGTACAGAATATCGTCTGCGTTACGATATCACGCAACTTCTTTACGGCTTCCATAACACCGCCAATGGAGTATCGGCGGTTCATTAGTCCGAGGATTCTTTGTGAGCCGGACTGCACCGGAATATTTACATACCTGATTCGCCCTGTCCTGAAGACCGCCTTTAATCCATCAAAGTGCTCTATGAGGAATTGTGGAAAAATATACCCCAGCTTCAGCTTGAAATCGGGCCCTGCGGCGAAGAGCTGTTCGATAAGTCGCACGAGATCAGTCCCAAGATCATGCCCATAGCTCGCGCAGTCGTCTGCCAAAAGGGCGAATTCCCGCACCCCCATGGAAATACCGCTTAGTATCTGCGGGAGAATAGTTTCGAAAGGTTCGCTCCTTACGTCTCCCTTGGACCGCTTGATGTTGCAGTAGGAACATCTGTTGGAGCAGCCCTGGGCAATCATTATAAAGTAGTCTCCATACCCGAGACCCTGTCCCGGCTCATACAGCTCCGGCAACAATCGATTAACCGGGATATCATTAATGGAACTGTGGTGGGGGAAATGAGCATCCAGCTCATCTATATTCTTGGGACCGATACAGATCAGATCCTCTCGGTTTAAACTCGGAAGAGGCAGACTGGCCATGCATCCGAAAAGTATTATCCTCTTACCCTTCCCCCGGTCTCTGGCGAAATTAAGGCCCGCCCTGGAGGCGGCTATCTTGTCTTCCGTAACACAGCAGGTATTCACCAGGATCGTTTCGCACTTGTCGATATCATTTGTGATGTTATAGCCATTCACCAGGAGAAACTTTACCACTCTGGTGAAAAGGAAGGCGCTGGGTTCACAACGCTTGCTCTGATCAATTATAAAGATCATTTCACGCCGATTGTCATGTCTGTGTGGTAACATCATGGGTTTCTCTTTGTCTGTCGGACTTTCGTCAAAAAAATATTTCTATTCTCACATACTTAATGAGTATCTTGAATTTAATCCTGTAAGGCAATTCCCGAAAAACCTCCCTGCCTCAACGCCGGCGCCGACCACGGCCATTCTGACATAAAGGTTAAGGAGAGGCGACAACGAATGCCGCCAATTCCCTGCGTTTAACCAATTCGTCAAGGCGCTGCGCCTTGGCCTGTAATGCGCGATTGCCGCACTTCGGGAAAATTGCCGCTGCCCGTGTCGAGCTGTTTTCGCCATAGCCGATGAATACACAATGGTCGAAGTGCCGGGCAAAAGCAATACTTTGTTCAAATTCATCCCAGGTCTCCGTTGGAAAGTTAAAGATGAAATGGGAGTAGACAAAGAGTCCTGGATCCAGGGACCTTATTCGGGCGATTGTCTCTTCCAGGATATATGGATCATAACGCCGGTTCATCAGGTCAAGGATTCGCGGGGCTGCCGACTGAGCCGGGAGACACACATATGGTATCCGTCGCTGGGCAAAGAACGGCTCAAGTTCTTCAGCATATTTTAGAAAGAGGAAAGGGAAAACAGTGTAGAGTTTGTAACGCAAATCCGGCGCTATACGGCTGAGCCGCGCAATTAACTTCGGCAGGGCCGATCCCTGATCGAGACCATAAGAGCCGCAGTCGTCTGCCAAAAGGGTTATGGTCCGGACCCCAAGGCCGTATAAATTCCTCACTTCGGTCTCAATCTCTTCTTCCCTTCGGCTCCTGATATTACCTTTCGCCTTTTTTATGTTGCAGTAACTGCAATCATTGACGCAACCCTGGGCGATCATCACATAGAAATCGTCAGGACCCATGGAAGGTTGATAGGGAACGTGTCCTTTCAGTTGACTGACACTGACCGTCTTATATGGGATTCGCGCCTTTATCAGTTCGTCCAGTTCATGACTTGCCTGATACGGAATGATGTTCAGACGATCAGCTTCTTGATGTTCTATGGATCGGAAGCCCTCCGGAAAGGCGGCCAGGCATCCAAAGATGACAAAGCGTGCTTCCCTCATCTGTCGCATGGATTTCATTATCGCCCGTTCACACCGTGAGCGCATCAGATCCGTTACGGCGCAGCCACCCACGAATACCAGATCAACATCTCGCCACTCATCCGTAACGGTGTGACCGTTGAGCTGGAAATAGCGCCAGGCTCTGGAGAGGAAAAGGGTGTTATTTTCACACATGTTATGCAGGTTGTATATTCTGATTCTCATTATTATACTTTATTAAAACGTCTGGAGGTCATACACTTTTCTTTGCAGTTGCGATAAAAAATGGCGTTTCCAGGAATAATTTTTTAACGGTAATGTCCCGGAGACCTGATTCCCTGAACTGTTCTTGATAGAGT
>JAFGPZ010000109.1 GCA_016935935.1 Deltaproteobacteria bacterium | reverse complement strand
TGCCGAATAACTCCGAATGTTCCTCAGCTGTGGCGCCCTGTGTGAAGGAATGTACACCTTCATAATATTCAAAATCTCCGGCGTCAAGTTTAAAACCATCGACCCCGTAGTCATCTCTCAATCGGTCCAGTTGTGAGGTAAACCAGGCAAATGCACCCGGATTGGTCAGATCCAGCAGCGCACTGGCGCCGTTCCACCAGCGGACGATCGCCGGCTGATCGTTATCGTCGGTGACCAGATATTTCCTGCGTCGCAGCTCCCTGTACACATCGCAGTCGGGGCTGATGAAAGGACAGACCCAGACCATCACTTTGAATCCCATATCGTGCAACTGATCGATCATCTCCCCGGGATTCGGGAAACGTCCCGGGTGAAAATTCCATTTGCCGTAATCCTCCTGCCAGTTATCATCGATCATCAGCACTCCCGGGGGAAAACCATGTGCGATGATATTCTCCGCATAGGCCAGCACATCTTTCTGGTTTTGATCATACATCAGTTCAATCCAGGTATTGTACTGGGGATGGGTGAATAACAGCGAATCGGGCATTTTCCCGGAAGGCGGGAAGTATGTCCGGCTGGCATACCGGTAGGCGTCCCTGAGTGTGCCGCTCCCTTTATAATACTGAACCGTGCCCGTTATCTTTAATTTTCCCGGGGAAAAATCGATCTGGTAAGGATGGTCCGACCAGATCACCTCACCCGTGCTGGAGAGCATCAACGGCTGCACCTGATTTCCATAATTACTGTTGAAGTTCGCGTGATAGGGCGCGCTCAGGGGCATTTTATTGCCATGATTGATGACCCCTGCCCACCAGTACGTATTTTCCCCCACATCAATGCAAATACTATCATGGAGACTTGCATTTTGCCCGTAAACCACACCCGCCATCATTACTCCTGCGATCAGGGTAAGCAAAAGCATGCTTATTTTTGGGGAGTGACTGTATAGGTTCATACTTTTCCTTTAAGAAATTGATTCATCGACAGTGCAATTTCAGGAACTTCCTTCACAATCTTTTCGTCACTTGTTATGAGATTAACGGCTAATTCTTTGGCCAATGCGACAAACTCGCAATCATACGCTGATAAGTTGGTGTGTAGCACTACGTCTAAAATATCATTCGAGTTTACATGATATTCAGCACCTGACATTAAATATTCGGCTTCTTCGACAAGAAATTTTGCCTGCGATAAATTTATATAATTCTTCCTGAGGTAAAATGATACTACACTTCTGAATTCACTTCTCCATAGGATAGAGGATACCCAATCGGAGTCCTTTTGAAATACTTTTTTAACCTTTTCTGTTCTTTCTCCTTTGATAAAAAGGTATGAGATAATATTGGTATCGACCACAATCATGACCTGCCCCCTTCTTTTGCAGTCAAAATCAGATCATCTGTCAGAGGTGGAATTTCCAGACTATTTTGAAAATGCTCAAACCTTCGAAGAAAAGAATTGGCGTCAATTTTAGTACATCGCAAAGATTTATCAAGTCTGTTGATTATCTCATTGTTGATACTTCTTCGATTCTCCTGAGCGGTCATTTTTATCTTTTTATACAAATCATCTGGTATGTTTTTTATGGTGATACTGCGCATTGTTGCCTCCTCAAGCAGTAATAGAAACCATTTAGGTGCCAAATTGGAATCTACTAATTCTTTCTTCTGAAAGCAAGAAATATTTTAATGAACTAGAGCGGGCAGTTTATAGCGTTACATTCCTGTTCATGCGCCTGCGCAGCAGGTTGAGTGGAAACGGTGCGATGCGATTAGGTGTTTGAATAGACGTAGATTATTCTTTTTTAATACTGCGCGTTGTTATGTTTCCAAACTTGTCTTCCACAATGATCTGGTTCGATACAGGTCTAAGAGTAAAATTGTTTTTTAAATAATTCAAATAACCGAATTCTCCCAAACTACCTCCACTCATGTTTTTTATGGAAATCATTAGTCTTAAAAATACTTGACCAATCTTGTTCCTTTCCATATCGTTTTCCCACATCTCAATATTGGTATCAAATAATTGCAGTAAACCTTTGGTTACCCTATCTAATTTATCCTCTTCGATTGGCTCATTTTTAAAATGTTTCTTATAAACCTTTTTATATGATTCGTATACTAACTTATCTGTTATTCGAATATTTTCATTTATAAAAATATCTCGAATAAATGTTTCAATTTCGCCTGCCATTAATGCTACTTCCATATCTTGAAAAATATCATTGTCTTGACTATGAGGAACGCTTTCCATTCGCTTTGAAAACTCTTTCTCTTCTTCTCTTCCCTTTTGATATGTAACACCTTCAAGGTACCGGCAATCCTCATTGCAATCTATGTTTATCAGCCTGCTTTTGGCACAACAAATTGGACAAAGAATGTTTTCGATTGGAGAGCAATATCTTTTCGCGTTTCTTGTTTGACAGAGCCAACACTTTGCCATAAATATATTCCTCCATAGGATCATTCGGCCTGGGTCAATTATATGTTTGTGAATACTCCAGGATAACATTTTAAAACGCATAACGTAAACATAATCGGTGCGCACTCCGTGCGGACCCGCACGTCGTAGCCGCCTTTTGGGTGTCGGGTGGTGTGGGGAGGGCGGACGCAATAGCAGTCCATAGCCAATTAGCCGTTCTTCATGGCTTTAACTACTATAAATGCGCCTTTACCAAAGCCATTCTGAATTATTTCCTGTGTCTCTCCGGGAATAAGCGTTTGCTTGAAAGCAAAATCTCCAAAACCAGCTTCCGCGAGATACTCGCACACCTGTCGGGTGGAGAAAAAGGTCGCGTCT
>JAFGPZ010000108.1 GCA_016935935.1 Deltaproteobacteria bacterium | reverse complement strand
TAGTAGGTTTATTGACGACACTGAAGCATTTTTTCAGACGGTCCATCACTCTTCAGTACCCCGATGAAAAATGGACACCCCCGGAGAGGTTCCGGGGGAGACATATACATCTGACGAATGAAGAGAGGAAGCCGCTCTGCATAGCCTGCGGTCTCTGCGAGCGGGTTTGTCCCAGCAGTTGCATAACCATAGAATCGGAGAAAAATCCTGACGGTCCCGGCAAGGTCGTCACCGATTATAGAATAAATTTCCTGAGATGCTGTTTCTGCGGACTCTGCGTTGAGATATGCCCCAAGGATGCTATTGTAATGGGGCATGAGTATGAAATGGCCAGTGAAGATAAAGAATCGCTCATAATGAATCTGGACCAGCTCCTCGACAGGGGAATGAAGTCCGTGAATCAGTAATTATAAGCAGGTGCAGGGAAAAACAATGATAGAACAGGCAATTTTCTGGATATTGGGAGCTGTAGTGGTCGCGGGGGCGCTTGGTGTCATATTGTTGCCCAATACGATAAACAGCGTCATGTCGTTACTCCTTTCCATGTTGTCGCTTGCCGGTATTTACGTGCTCATGGGCGCCCATGTAGTGGCCCTCTTTCAGATAATTATATACATAGGAGCGGTTCTTGTCCTCTTCATATATGTGATTATGCTGCTCAACCTGAAGGAGGGGGGACTGAAACTGCCCATGGATGCCGCCACCTATGTTATCGGAGGTTTTTCACTGGGCCTCGTTGTCGTTGTGGCATGGCTCTTCTGGCAGTCCCTGCGGGGTACAACTTTTACGGACAATGGAATAATGAAGGCATCTGCCACGCTGCACCGACTGGCCATCGATCTCTTCAGCCAGCATATACTCATATTCGAGCTGACATCAATCCTCCTCCTGGTTGCGGCCATTGGGGCAATCATTATAAGCAAGAAATAGGGAGAAATACTTTATGGGTTTTTATCATTTCCTCAGTCTGGGCATCATACTTTTTACCATAGGTGTTGTGGGGTTCATCATCAGGAACAACGCCATTGTATTGCTCATGTCCGTTGAATTGATGCTCAATTCGGTTAACCTGATATTTGTTGCCTTTTCCCGGTACCTTTACGGTACCGAGGGGCAGATATACGTCTTCATTATCATGACGATTGCAGCCGCAGAGGTGGCCGTGGGGCTGGCAATCGTAATATCCATTTACAGACTTTTCGGGTCACTCGATATCAGTAAAATCAAACTACTTAAGGGTTGAGATAGTTATGTTGTTCAAAGCCATATACCTTTTACCTCTGCTGCCGGCAATCGGCGTTATCATCAACGGCCTTCTGGGGAAACGCTTTGGTGAAAAAACCATTGCCTTCGTTGCCTGCAGTGCGGTGGGACTGTCTCTCATTCTTGCCATCGGTACACTCTACCATTTACTTGTGGCGGACCCTGCTCAGAGGGTAATAACATCATCTGTTTATCGCTGGTTGTCCGACGGGAGTTTCCAGATAAACGTTGGATTTCTCGTTGACCCCCTGGCAATTGCGATGATTATGGTAATCCTCTTCGTTGGTTTTATCATCCACTTCTATTCCATCGGCTATATGGAAGGCGATTCGGGATATCGCAGATATTTCGTTTGTCTCAATCTCTTCATATTTTTCATGCTCCTTCTGGTTATGGGGGACAACCTGATACTGATCTTTGTGGGCTGGGAAGGCGTGGGGCTATGTTCCTATCTCCTCATCGGCCACTGGTATGAGAAGAAATCGGCCTCCGACGCGGGGAGAAAGGCCTTCGTAGTGAACCGCGTGGGCGACTTCGGCTTTATACTCGGTATTCTCCTCGTTATCGTAACATTCCAAACGGTCAATTTTGCCGAGCTGAAGACGATCATGGCAGGCAATCACGGGATTCCGTCGGCTACACTGACTATCATATCTCTCCTTCTGTTTGCCGGCGCCGTGGGAAAATCTGCGCAGTTCCCCCTCCATGTATGGCTTCCCGATGCCATGGAGGGTCCGACACCTGTATCAGCGCTCATTCATGCTGCAACCATGGTCAACGCCGGTGTATATTTCATGTGCAGAATCTTTCCCTTTCTCCAGCAGGCGCCATACGTGCTGCCTGTAATAGCATTTATTGGTTTACTTACGGCTGTCTATGCGGCCTGTTGCGCCGTCGGCCAGAAAGATATCAAGAAGGTCCTTGCCTATTCAACTATCAGCCAGATCGGTTACATGTTTATGGCCGTGGGATGTGGCATCTATATTGCGGGAATGTTTCACCTTGTCGCCCATGGCGTATTCAAGGGTCTTCTTTTTCTCGGATCGGGAGCCGTTATTCACGCCGTCAAGGGGGAGCAGGACATCGGAAACATGGGCGGCTTGATGAGAAGCCTTCCTGTTACGTCGATTACCTTTCTTATCGGTTTGCTGGCGCTTGCCGGTATCTTCCCCATGGCTGGATTTTTCAGCAAGGATGCCATCATCATGGGCGGCTATGAGAGTTTCGGTTTTGTTTACTGGCTCCTCGGATTCGGCGGGGCCATCCTGACTGCGCTATACTGCGGAAAGCTCTTCGGTGTGGCATTTCTGGGAGAAACTAATTTCAAGGGTCATGTGCATAAACCTAATTTCTTCTTCAATGCGCCGCTCGTTATACTGGCCCTTTGCGCGGTATTTCTTGGTATTCTGGGGCTTCCCATGTTTACCAAGAACACCTATTTTGCCCAATTCATGGGGTCCTCCTTTACTATTGGAACGGGCGGGCATGCGGCTCAGGGGCATGGAATTTCCCTTTCACTGGAAATCGTCTTTACGCTGATCGTATCTATATTTGCCATTGCGGCCATATTGCTCGCCCTTTTCATGTACTCGAAACACCGGAAGCAAATGGTGGATTTTGAGACGGAACACGAAGGACTCATGATGTTTCTCTTCAAGGGTTTCTGGATAGACAAGTTATATGACACGATCTGGGTCAGGCCCCTGAAATGGATATCATTCTACAGCAATTCCTTCTGTGATCACAAGATCGTTGACGGCGCGGTAAACGGCACCGGAAAAGTTGCCATGGAAGCGGGAAAGACCCTGGCAAGGATGCAGACGGGATATGTGCGGCACTACGCCGTATCGATTATCTTCGGAGTATTCGTGCTCGTTGGTATCACGTTGATATTTTTATTTTAAATCCTGAACAGGCAGGAGTGAACTACCGGGGAAAGTAATGTTTATGGACATTCAAGGTATGCCGATATTAACTATAATCGTGTTTCTTCCCTTCGTCGGAAGCATCGTAGTGCTGTTCAACCGGGAGAGAGTGTGGGTGCAATCCGTTTCACTCGTTACTGCTGTCCTCAGTTTCATTACAACTCTGGTTCCCTTCTGGATATTCAAGTCCGATGTGAGTTCCTTTCAACTGGAAGAATCGATTCCCTGGATAACGTCGCTCGGCATTTCCTATCATCTGGGGATTGACGGATTGAGTCTCTTTCTCCTTCCCCTGACCAGTTTCCTGACGGTGGCGTGTGTCCTCATTTCGTGGAACCATATAAAGGTCAAGGAACAGCTT
>JAFGPZ010000107.1 GCA_016935935.1 Deltaproteobacteria bacterium | reverse complement strand
TCATGAGCGCTGGACTGATGGCGCTGTCCACCATATGAAGCAGTGAAGGCCTTTTCATTTCTATGAGCCTTTCCAGGTCTTGTTGTACCTGTTCCGACGGTAAGGGGTGATAGGGCCTTTTTTCAGCCTTTTCCGGGCAAAAGACGCATTTATTCCAGTAGCATCCGCTTGATGCGCTGTAGGGAAGGATGAATCCGGGTGCCATATATGAGTCAAGTGGGAAGTCATCATAATCAGGCATGGCTCGGCTTCTGTTATTTTCCATTCCCAATATGGTAAGAAGAGGTTCCTCCCCCGGTCCTGCCACCAGATGATCGATAAAATTCTCAAAGGGATTTCGCCAGTTGGGATTGCTCATCCATGAGGTGATTAATCCACCCCCCAGGATTGTCGCGATTCCGGGCCAGGACTTTTTTATAAAGCCGACCATTGCAAAGGTGCTAAGGGCCTGGCTTAGATAATTTAGTGAGATGCCGACAAAAGACGGCTTCTTTTCTTCAATAACGCGAGTGAGGCGATTTTTGAAATAATCGTAAAAGGGATTATTTTCGGGTGCCTTGGCAGCCTTCAACAAGGCTCCGCTTCTGACGGGTACAAGTTTTTTATGTTCGTAGTTGGCAAGACTCAGTCGTACGTCATGGGTTTGTCCCGCCACGTTAAGTATCCGGTCAAGGTCTTTAACAACTCTGCTGTATCGCGAAATATTTCTGTAAAGATGCCATTGATTGAGTGAACTCAGATTGACAGAAATATGCCGTGTGGCACGCCTGGTCCATGTGTCAGCGGCTGGAGACGGTGATTTTAAAAGCGCGAGGAGTCCCTCCAGGTTGAGATCCACAATTGTGAAGGAAATCCCCTCATGGCGCAGAAATCCGGCGATTTTTGCCAGACCCGCCGGTGGTTCGCATGGTTTTGACACAGGGGGGTGTATAAGAAGCATACCCTATCATATATTTTTTTTCTGCAGTTATCCATTGAATTTTTTAGACATTTTGATACAGTTACAATGGCAGTTTTCCTTTATGAACAACACTCAGATGTGTATGGGTCAAATTACCACCCGACTGTTTTGAGATAATAGCGAGAGTTCCGGGAGGGGAAACACATATGGTAATTGAAATAAACAGAGAGCTCTGTAACGGCTGCAAGTTATGTGTGAAGATCTGTCCACCAGGGGTCCTGGCTGTGATTGATGGGAAGGCCAGCCTGAAAGAGGATTGTTCCCTCAAGTGCGGTCACTGCGAGGCTATTTGTCCCATGGATGCAGTTAGAGTCTATGATCCCGACACAAAGGCGCTGAAGCTTTCTACTATGAAGGACAAAGATGAATGGCTTGACTACGGCAATTTTGATAAGGAGTCGCTTGTTCAGCTTATGCGTTCCAGAAGATCATGCCGTACCTTTACAGGGAACTCTGTGGATAGAGATGTGCTGGAAGACCTCGTAAAGATAGGCATTACAGCCCCTTCCGGTTCAAATTCTCAACGCTGGACATTTACGATTTTAGATAACCGTCCATCCGTAATCGAACTGGCTGAAGGTGTCGCCCGGTTCATGAATCATCTGAACAGAATGTCGGAGCGAATGTTTCTCCGCCTTTTTTCGAAGATTTTCATGAGGGATGCCCTTGGAAAATATTACCGGGGGTACTATAAAATGGTAAGAGCGAGCCTGCAACAGTGGGAAGAAAACCACATAGACCGCCTTTTCTTTGGAGCGCCTGCGGTCATATTGGTGGGTATGAAACCGGGGGCATCCTGCCCCTGTGAAGATGCGCTTCTTGCATCACAAAACATACTCCTTGCCGCACATGCCATGGGTCTGGGGACCTGTCTTATCGGGATTGCCGTGGAGGCGATAAAACGCGACCCGGCAATCAAGAAAATAATCGGCATTCCCATAGAGGAAAGGGTTTATGCCGTTATCGCTATTGGTGTCCCCGGAGAAAAATTTGCCAGACAGGCGGGAAGAAAGAATCCCATTATACGTTATGGTAAAGGTTCCTAAGTTGCAGTTAAACCGATACTCCCTTTAAATGTTTTAAAAACAAAGATGATGGCTGTCGCGTTAAAAGCAGTTTGACCACCCAGGCAATTCTTGTTATAAATCCTTCCAGACGAAGTATTTATTCACTATAAGGAGATTCCCTTTGGATATTATTTTGGCCGGATACAATATAGATTATGAGACAATAAAGGAGATAAAGTCGTCGCTGACCGATAGTGAAAATCTGACGCCGGAGACGATTTCTGCCGCCTATGCACGCATCAGCAGAAATCCTCTTCCCGTGAACGAACTGCGGAAGATCGCACGGAAAGAGGTGGATAAGGCACGGAGGTCTAACCGGGCAATTGTCTTTGAAATGGGGCACAACTCCGTTGCCGAGCACGCAGTATTCAATATTGATGTTATCGGTGTTTCTCGTCTTATTGTGGAGGAGATAGAAAAATTTCGCCTCTGTTCCTTCACGGAAAAGTCACAGCGCTATATACGTCTTAAGGACGACTTTGTTATTCCACAAGAGGTACAGTCTGCCGGAATGAGGGACATTTTTGTCGAAATGATAAGAGAACAGGATAGTCTCTATCATGAATTATACCACAGGCTCAGGCAATATATTTTTGAGACTAACCAGGAAATGGCCTCTGATCCTGCGAATCGTTTGCTTTTAGAAGGGTGGGCAAAGGAAGATGCCAGGTATATTGTTTCTCTGGCCACAGAGGCGCAGTTGGGGATGACCGTAAATGCACGCAATCTTGAACTGATGCTCCGACGTTCGGCGGCGCACTCTCTGAAAGAGGTTAACGAATACGGAGAGAATCTCTACCGTGCCATATCGGGAGTTGCCCCATCTCTGATCAGATACACCGAGGCAAATGATTTTGACAGGCTGACACGGACGGATCTGAAAAGCGAGATATCAGCTATCATAAAGAAGACCACCTCGGGAACTGCCGACGCTGCATGTGTCATGGGGAGCGATGAAAAGGTCGTGCTCATCGATGTTACGCCCGACGGCGACGACAGCATTATTGCCGCGCTTGTGCACTCTTCAACAGATCTGCCTATGGATCGGTGCCGTTCATTAGTGGCCAAGATGTTCATCACCCGGAAAGAGGATATTGTGAGGACCGCTTTTCGACACAGCGAGTGCTATTATCCCCCCCTGAGGGAATTTGAGTATGCCGATTTGACCTTTGAGGTTACTGTCAGCGCCTCCTGTTTTGCCCAACTGAAGAGACACAGGTTAGCAACACTCACCTGCCAGGATTATGACCCCAACCTGGGAGTAACCATACCCCCCGCAGTTAAAGCAACAGGAATGAAAGACAGATTTATGGAAACAGTCAGAAAGACTGAAGATGTTTTCAGAAAGATCAGGGCCGTTTCTCCCGGGGCGGCGCCCTATATACTTACAAATGCTCACAGAAAGAGGGTTGCCATAAAACTGAACGTTAGAGAGCTCTATCATATCTCACGCCTCCGTGAGGATCAATCGGCACAGTGGGACATTCGGGAAACGGTGGCACGGATGGTGAAGCTCGGCAGAGATGTCTTACCAATGACACTGATGATGGCCTGCGGCAAGGACTGTTTTGAATCACTTCGCAGCAAAATGGCAGATTAAGAGAACATTTCTGTTTTCCCGGCAACGATGGGACAATACTTGGACTGAACAAATAATCTATAACGGAGGAATGTATGGAAACAAAAAAAGTTTACCATTGTGAAATATGCGGCGAGGAAATAGATTTGAAACTTAGAAAGCAACACGAGGCGGAATGTCGCGTAAAAACGGCGGAAGCCTTGGAGGGGCTCGAACCCTGTCTTAAGACAGACACCGCTGAGCATTCGAGAGGCGGCGATGAAGACGACGCCTGTTATGACGGCAGGGAAGGAAAGATATAGGGATTCCTGCTGCAGTGCATATCAAAGCGTTTGAGCTGTTGCGATGCCTGACGATGGGTGAAATATACTGAGAGAATGAAGGTGTCAGCAATCGTACTAATTTAAATGTTATATTGCCGCCTCCATGATATTTGCCTTGACACTGCGACGCGTGATATAGTCCAGCATCTATGGATACTGAATTATCATTTAAATAAATTTTGTTTATGATTTAGTTTGACAATTATAGCCGCTTTTAGTATTTATAAATCTCTGTGAATCCTTTTCGACCGATTTTCCCTTTTCAAATTGCGCCTACCTCGCGGCATATATGCTCTCTGATAACATTATAAGTAAACGCTAAGTGATCATTTTTTATAAAATCCTGAGATGGAGAAGGGGGGTGAAATTGCCAGCAGGATCGTTAGGTTAAGTGATTGTTGTGAGAGAGTTAGTTAACTACAAAAAAAAGGAGGAGACATAATGAAAAGATCATTTTTTGCGTTTCTTGTACTGTGTATGGCTGTGTGTCTCGTGAGTGCGGGACCTGCCATTGGGGCAGATAAGACCACCTTCCTGACCCTCGGCTCAGGAAGTCCGGGCGGTGTATATTATCCGCTGGGTGGAGGGATGTCTGTTGTAATCCAGAAAACAATTGACGGGATCAGGTGCGCGGCCGAGTCTACTGGTGCGTCTGTTGAAAACAGTCGTCTCGTTGGGTCCAAAGAATCCGACATGGGAATGGTTATGGGCAGCGTGGCCTATAAGGCAACCCAGGGTATGGACCCGTTCAAAGAGAAATACCCTCTCGTTGCCCTCTTCCAGATGTACCCTGCGCCGGAACATATTGTAACGACGGCACAGTCGGGCATAAAAACCTTTGAAGATCTCAAGGGCAAAAAGATATCCATTGACGTTCCAGGCAGCGGGTGTTCCACTATGGCCAAAGCGATGATGGAAGCTTATGGTTTTGATCTGGAGAAAGATGTAAAGCTTGCCGACCTTTCACAGACAGAATCCGTTCAGGCCTTAAAAGATGGCATAGTAGATGCCTGTTTCTTTAATTTTGCCTATCCGGCTTCTGCCGTGATGGATCTCAACGCCACAAGGGATATCTTACTGGTGCCGGTCAGCTCAAAAATGGCCGATAAGATTGTTAAGAAATACCCCTACTATCTGAAGACGACAATCCCCGGAGGAACCTATGACGATGTAAAGGAAGATGTTCTCTGCATAGGCGATTCAAACGTATTGGTGGCCAATAAAGCCATGCGTGCAGACATTGCCTATAAGGTTGTCAAGGCCATTTATACTAATGTGCAAGAGGGTAAATACGCCCTCATTAATATCCATCCCATTGCAGCCCAGCTGACTCCTAAAAACGGAGTAAACAGCCCTATTCCTCTGCATCCGGGCGCCAAAAAATTCTTCGTAGAGGCAGGAGCATACAAATAAACGATAAACATGCCCGGTCAGCATCCATGACCGGGCACTTTATTATATTCTATGATTTCAAGAAGAGCTGTAACTATAATATTTGCATTTATTTTCCTTATATGTGTTGTGGAGAAAGCTCTTTCTGTAGATAAGGTCGATTTGCTTCTCCAGGTGATAAAACAGCCCGAAGGCGAAGTTCTACTTCAGTTTCCTGTCGAAAAGGGCGATCTCTTCTATGTCGATTACAACCATTCATCCGATCATACACCGGTCCACGATATTTTTAAAATCGATGAAGAGGGAACTATCGTCCTGATTGAAGAGGATTACGCGTGGTATGGCGCTGGGCTGGAGTTTCACCCTGATGCTGATGCCACAATTTCTTTCACCGGAGACAGGGTGCGCGTCTTGCTCAAAAGGACGTTTCCCTATCT
>JAFGPZ010000106.1 GCA_016935935.1 Deltaproteobacteria bacterium | reverse complement strand
CGTCATTCCTGCGAAAGCAGGAATCCATAAGTAGTTGAAAAGACTGGATTCCGGGTCAAGCCCGGAATGACGAAAGAGAAACAAATCGACTTTTTACGACGCCATCATGTTTAAATTCCGAGAAACAATAACTATAAGGAGGTTGGCATGATTAAGAAAATTATATTTGCTTTAATGATCGTTGTTTTTCTTGCAGGTTGTGGGGCAAGCAGCGGCAAAGATTCAGTTTATTTGGATTGGGGTCATATGGGTTACAGTTGGTGGGGTTACAAAAGCCCTGTTGACGATGAAACGTTGAAGCGTTCACAGGCTGATGAATGGTGGGGGAAAAAGGTAGTTGCTCCAGGTGAGGTAGAGGAGTAGTTTTGCAGATTAAAGTCTCACGTTTCCTGGAACAGGAGGCAACGCTTCCGGCTGACGATACTCGCAGCTTTGTCCTGCGGGTATCGTTGTGAGTTAAAGGCATGTGAAGCATCTCTTTTGTCTGAGAGTTTCCAGATGGCAGCATCCTGTTTCTACCTTACCTCGACTCTAAATCGTTCAATGAAACTTACCTTCAGCGTCTCCAGGCTGCTAAAATAGCGTGCAAACTGAGGTCATAATCAAAGACGATTTGTTTCACAAATCTCTTCCAGTAAGGTAACGCCTCACCATTTCCAGTGCCCACTGTGCTGATATTTCCTTAATCCTCCGCCGGTTCCATGGAAAGAGAAATTTTTTGCAATGCTTTCTCTGTCCGTCAGATAGCGCGATAAAGACGGTGCCCACCGGTTTATGTGTTGATCCGCCAGCCGGGCCGGCGATGCCTGTTGTTGACAAACCGATGTCTGTTTCAGACTTGTTTCTTATTCCCTCTGCCATTGCTATGGCAGTCTCTTTACTTACAGCGCCTTTTTGCTCTATAGTGGAGTAAGGGACATTCAGCAGCGTGATCTTCGAGGTGTTGCTGTAGGCCACCACACCTCTTTCGAAAAAATACGAACTTCCAGGTATATTTGTCAGTCTGTCTGAAATGAGTCCGCCAGTGCATGATTCGGCCACTGAAAGGGTCATATTCCTGTCTCTAAGACATTTGGCAACAACACCTTCCATGGTTTCGTAATCACAGGCAAATATATTTTTTTTCAGGCTTTCAGTTATTCGCGTTTGAGCCAGTTCCAGGTTGTCTTTGACGACCGATCTGTCTTTGTTTAACGATGTGATTACAATGTGAATTTCCGGGAACCGCGGATAGAATCCGATACTTATACCGGGCAGACTCAGGTCCAATTGGGCAACGGCTTCATCGATAGCCGATTCTGTAAGGCCGAACAGTTTTATTGTTTTGCGCAGTGTTATTAATTCAGATTCTTTAAATTTCCACTTCAGGACCGGTATCACACCTTCGTAGAGCATAGATTTCATCTCATCAGGGACGCCGGGGAGGACTGTCACTATTTTTTCTGCCTTCTCGATATAAAAACCACAGGCGCTGCCAACAGGATTATCTATTATGCAGGACCCTTCAGGGAACATTGCCTGTTTGGCGTTGTTTTCCGTCCACTTAAGGTTTCTTTTCCTGAATCGTTCTTTAAGCCCCTCAAGAACAACTATGTCGGTATGGAGATTTAAACCGAAGACATGCGCAATTGAAGCAGTTGTTATGTCATCCGCCGTTGGACCGAGACCCCCTGTGACAACAACAGAGTCTGAGATTCCCAGCATATGATGCAGTCCCTCTTCAATGGAACTTTCATCATCTCCTACGGACATCATGGCTGATATTTTCCAGCCTTCTGCTATCATTTCACGGGCAATGAAGGAGGAATTAGTGTCCTGAGTCATGCCGCTCGTTAATTCATTTCCTATTGCTAATATACCTACCTTCAACGAAAATAAGCTCCTTGTATTAGTATTCCCAGGGTCAGCGCTATATTTCCGTAAAGGCCGGCCACGATATCATCTGCCACAACACCCCAGCCCCCTGGAATCTTTTTCTCGCACAAGCCTATGGGGAAGGGTTTGAGTATATCGAATATGCGGAAGGCGATAAAGCCTGAGGCTATATACAGAGGGGTGGGATTAATAAGAAACATGGTGAATTGATAACCTGCGATCTCATCAATGACGATGCTGGGCGCGTCTTTTGAGCCCAGCATTTTTTCCATTTCTCCTGAGACATACACGGCCAGGAAGGAAAGGGCAACTATTGAGAGCATATGCAACTGCCAGGGCATCCTCGAAAATATTATGAAAAGGGGAATGCCCAGCAGCGTTCCCGCAGTTCCAGGCGCAAAAGGAATCCTTCCCGCTCCCAAACCCGTTGCCATGAGTCGTACAAGCAATTTTTCCAAAGGCAGTCCTATAGGTGTTTTGAGAGCTCTGCACAATACCACATTGTCATTGCGAACGAAGTGAAGCAATCTTATAACATACGGAAAATGAAAGAGATTGCCGCGGTGCTGCGCACCTCGCAATGGCGAGATTCGTAATTATACAAGCTCTCGTTTTTTACATAAAAAAGTTGCTCTGCCTTAACACTACATTAAAACAAATACTCAACCAGCCAGGCAGGGGTGTCTCGCCGCCTTCGTTTCATCAAGCTTCTTTACCTTGCATTTTTGAGGGGCATTCCGCAGAAGATCCGGATTGTCTTTCGCCTCCTGTGCCACCGTTTTCAACGCTTCGATAAAGGTGTCAATGTCCTCTTTCGATTCCGTTTCTGTGGGCTCTATCATAAGTGCGCCGTGCACTACCAGTGGAAAGTATATCGTAGGAGGATGAAATCCATAGTCCATCAGTCGTTTTGCCATTTGCAGCGTCGTTATTCTGTTTTCCTCCTGAAACTTGTCTGTAAAAACGCACTCATGCATGCAGGGTCTGTCATAGGGGAGATGAAATGTATCCTTCAACTCTTCTTTTATATAGTTGGCATTCATGACGGCGAGCTGACTTGCCTTCTTGAGGTCTCTGCCCATTGACAGGATGTAGCAGTATGCCCTTATCATGATACTGAAATTGCCGTAAAATGCCTGCACCTTCCCTATGGATTCCTGTGAATTCCAATCCAAAGAGTAGATTCCGTCATTTTCAATGATACGGGGGACGGGCAGAAAGGGTTCAAGGTGCTTCTGCACGCAAACGGGGCCTGAGCCTGGACCACCCCCGCCATGTGGGGTAGAAAAGGTTTTGTGGAGGTTGAGATGCATGATGTCGACACCCATCTTCCCCATGTCCGCGATACCCATTACTGCATTCATATTTGCTCCGTCGCAATAGACCAGGCCACCCTTTGAATGAACAACGTGTGCTATTTCTTTTATGTTTTCTTCGAAGAGACCCAGTGTGTTGGGGTTGGTTACCATTATACCAGCCGTATCTTCATCCATAACCGCGGCAATTGCCTCAGTGGAAAGAATGCCATCTTTGTTCGACGATACCGGAAGGGGACTATATCCACACAAAGCCGCACTGGCAGGATTTGTGCCGTGGGCTGTGTCTGGAACGATTATCCTGGAACGGGCAGAGCCACTGCTTTTGTGATAGGCATGCATGACAAGCATTCCAGTCAGTTCGCCGTGTGCTCCGGCGGCAGGCTGGAGTGTAACCGCATCCAGTCCCGTGATTTCCGCAAGGAATCCTTCAAGTTCGTGCATCAGTTTCAGGGGCCCCTGAGAGAGCTCTTCCGGTACAAGGGGGTGTGCCATCGCAAACCCCGGTGTGCTGGAAAGCTTTTCATTGATCTTGGGATTATACTTCATGGTGCATGAACCCAGGGGGTACATGCCGCTATCTACGCCGAAATTCCACTGTGACAGCCTTGTATAGTGGCGTATCACATCCACCTCTGAAAGATCGGGTAAGTCTGGTCTTTCTCCAACAAGGCCCTCGTCTATAGGCGAAGATTCGACATCACGACGGGGCAGAGAAAATCCGCATCTCCCTCTTTTCCCCCGGTTCCAGAGCAGGGGCTCATTCATGATAAGGCCGGTGGCGCCGGGAAATTCTTTCATCGGCTCACCTCTCTTACGAGGAGATCCATGTCCTCTCTGGTCATTGTTTCCGTGCAGCAGAGAAGATAGTGGTCGGGGAGTTCCGGATACCACCTCTTGAGGGGAAGCCCCGCCACAATCTTTTCTTCCATCAAAGTATCGTATCTTTTCTTGAAGTCGGGAGTAAAATGGACTACGAATTCGTTGAATGTGGGGCAGTTAAAGGCTGCTGTATAGCCGTTCTTCATAAGTTCTCTCTTTAGATATTCTGACTTGTCATAGTTTATCTGCGCCAGTTTCCTCATTCCCGTTCCTCCGATGGAAGCCATGTACATGGAGGCGGCCAGTGCGCAGAGGCTGTTATTTGTGCATATATTTGATGTGGCCTTTTCACGGCGTATGTGTTGTTCCCTCGTTGCCAGAGTCAAGACAAATCCCTTTCTGCAATCCGAATCTTCTGTTTTGCCCACGAGGCGACCGGGAATGTTTCTAACGTATTTTGTTTTAGTTGCAAACATCCCCAGCGTCGGTCCGCCGAAGGAGCGGGGAATTCCCAGGCTTTGACCCTCGCCACAGGCGATGTCAGCGCCGAGAATTCCGGGGTTCTTGAGGAGACCATAGGCCATCGGCTCTGTGAAGGATGCGATGAAAAGGGCTCCCATCTTATGGGCCTTCTCGGCGGCGGAGCGGAGATTTTCTATGGAACCGAAAAAATTGGGTGACTGAAGGGCAATCGCAGCAAGATCATCGGTATCACCCGCAAATGACAGGTCAGTTGTCCCATCGGGAAGATAGGGGAGTTCCGTGATTTCGTATCCCGTAGGTTTCAGGTAGGTCTCTACGACACTCCGGTATAAAGGGTGGATCAGTCGTGAAATGGCCACTCTGTTACGTTTCGTTATACGGATTGACATGAGAAGCGCTTCTGCCAGCGCCGATGCTCCGTCATAGAGGGATGCATTGGCAACCTCCATGCCGAGGAGACGCGCAGTCAATGTCTGGTATTCATAGATGGCCTGCAGGGTACCCTGGCTTATTTCTGGTTGATATGGCGTGTAGGAGGTAACGAATTCGGAACGACCGAGGAGATAGGAAACAGACTGAGGAATAAAATGATCGTAACTCCCCGCGCCGATGAAAATCTTATATGAAGATGCCGCTTCCCTGGAAAGCGCATGTATGCTGTCAGTCAATTCCCATTCCGTAAGTGGTTCGGGGAGCTTCAGGTCAACGGTACGAAGGCAGTCATGAGGGATAACAGTGAAAAGATCGTCGAGACTTTCCATTCCCAGTGACGAGAGCATGACGGAAATATCTTCTTCGGTATGGGGTAAATAGCGCATTCATTCCACCCCTGCCAATATTTCCATGTAATCATCCTTGGTCATGCAGATTTCTGCTTCCGATATATTGTCGGGCCTTACATCGATCAGCCAGCCATCGTGGTAGGGGTCGTTATTTACCAGTTCGGGCGAATCGTCGAGATCCACATTTATCGAAACTACTTCTCCGCCGACAGGTATGTATAGTTCAGATACGGCCTTTACTGATTCTACCGTACCAAATTCCTCTCCCGCCGCAAAAGTGTCTCCAACCTTGGGAAGTTCAACAAAAACGATGTCTCCCAGTTGATCCTGCGCGTAGTCACTTATGCCGATCCTGACAGTGTCATCATCAATTCTGACCCATTCGTGAGTTTCCGAATACCGTACGTCATCAGGCAAGTATAGTTCGCTGATTTCCTTCATATGTTCTCCTTTCGATTATTCTTCCATATTATGATGGTTCGTTTTTTATAACATAGACTGCATTGAGCGCCGCGCGGTTCTGTCGGGCCTGATATCGTCTCTTATCTCCACACTTATTGTTCGTTTCTTGTCCCGCAACTCCACGATCTGTGCAGGAGCAAGTTCTTCTTTTACCTTTACAAATCCACAACTCAGTCCCCGTGGGCTGAAATCATCGGGTCGTTCAGGGCTGGCAATACTATATACACGCCCGTCGTGGCGTCCAATTGCCATATCGCTGACGGACGTTAAGACGATGCCTATGTTGTTTCCCTCGGAATCAATAACGAAGGCCGGATCACCTGTCGATACCTTACGGAGATCATACCCTGTAAACGCATAGGTGTATTCGGGGGCGTCGATACTTTCGAGCGCTTCATCGCCGATAAACTTCTTGGTAAAACCGCTTCCATCAGCATTCAAAGGGAGGGCAAATGTCCATGGATTGTTCATAAAGGGCCAGTTCCCTATGTCCTGGTGGGACAGGGGGAGCTTGGCTCCCGTTCTAAGCGAGTCTCTGGAGGCAAGCCCACAGGGGATCAGATTGAACTCTTCACCGGCTTCCAGGAGCATGTCCCACAAACTCAGAAGACCTTCAGGAGCTATGAACATTTCAAAACCGAACTCCCCAGTGTACCCCGTTCGTGAGAGGAGAAGTGGTGTATCATCCACAAGACGGACCTTTTCCGAAAAGGGGGATTCCCCGTCGAAATGCCCCTTGAATGAAAAATAGGACAATCCTTCAAATACCTCTGCCGGAGACTTTAAGACCCTGGAAAGTATCCTGGCTGAAGATGGCCCCTGAATATCCACCTTGCCCGTCTGATCGGACAGATCGGTGACTGACACATCTCTTCCCCTGGAATGATACTGAAGATGATGGCTTACAACGGCTCCCATGCCCGCGTTTACTACAGACATGTAAGAATCTTTATCTATCTGTCCGATAATCGTATCGTCGATAACTTCGCCTTTTTCATTCAGATAGGCCCCATATACGCACCTGCCCGGTTCAAGAGGCGACCTGTTTTTTCCGATACATTCGTTGAGATCTTTTGTAAAGCACAGCTGTAAAAGATCAAAAGCATCGCGGCCGGATACTGTTACAAGGGCCATGTGGCTCGTGTCAAATATGCCCGCATTGGTGATAACCGTCAAGTGCTCTTTTTTCGCTCCCGATCTGTACCACAGGGGCATATCATAGCCACCGAAGATTGCCATATTAGCGCCGTTACCTGAATGCCACTCATGTAACGGGGTATGTTTTACCTTTTTTTCCATTTCCCCTCCCTGGGTATGGTTAAATATCAAGTCTTGATGTCGTTAAAACATACGTTCAGGCAGGTGATAATGTCAATAATTTTTTTCCGTCCTTGCTTATTTACCAGCTTCGACTTCAAGAATTGAAGACACTCTGCCGCGTAAAAACGACTTTATCAGTATTGCTTTTATCCATTGATACGAGGTGTTTCAGTCTGTTATGAGCGGAAGGGAAGCTATCTTGGTAAGTCAAATTTGATGGTTTCGTAAAAAGTTGATTTATTTCTCTTTCGTCATTCCGGGCTTGGAGACTGTGTCGCAATGTCATTGCGAAGGAGTGAAACGACTG
>JAFGPZ010000105.1 GCA_016935935.1 Deltaproteobacteria bacterium | reverse complement strand
GCATATCACAGCATCAACCTGTCAGATGCTATGCAACCGGGGCACACAATCATGATATGCATTAGCTCCAAGGAGGTTCCATCTACCTTCTTTGAGTGGGTTTATTTAGAATGATTTTTTTTGGTGGGATCGGGTATTAATGGGGGATAAGCCGCCACAAATATCTTAATCATCAGCAGAATGGCTACCACGAGAAAGGCATGTTGAACAGATTATTAAACTTCAACTGTTGCAGATCACTGATATCTATCACCGCCCTATCAATATCTGTGATACGAGAATAGAATTCAGAAGGCAAAAGAGAGAATTCATGTGCATGTCGTGACAATCTGATCGAGAATACAGTGACGAGAAATATAACATCACAAACTGGGTGAAACTCGAAAGAGATAATCATATGGAAGACAACTGGCTATTCCGATTACCACAGGCCCGGTTGCCTGAGTGTTATTGACTTTCAATTCAATACAAACCTGCATTTCGAGCTTTAATTTTCAGCAGAGAAATTAAGGTGTCTAAATTAGGGGTCGGCACTCCTGTCATTCGGCCAAATATCTGGGGGGTCAAAAGAATTGAGCAGATCTCCATCGGTCTTCCGAGTTCAAAATCTTGCAACATCGATGGCTTGTGAGTCATCGCCTTCATACCGCTGTTTATTCGTTCCTCAAGGTCGATGTCGAGTTTGACTCCCAGGGCATTGGCAATAAAAACAGCCTCCCTCATCGTCTCGAGAGCCAACACCCTGAGATCTTTATCCAGTATAACATCACCGATAGTAGAAGAGGTCAGTGTACAGATAGGGGCAAAAGCCATATTAGCCAAGAGCTTGTTCCATATTTCGTATCTTATGTCGTCAACCACGCTAACGGATAGATCCGATATATTGAGAGACCTATTGATGCTTTTACATCGCTTTGAAACAGTTCCGTTCGGTTCACCGATGATTAATAGATTTCTATCGGGTGTGTTATTCCGAACAACACCGGGTTCAACAACAATATCGGCTGAAAAAACGACACCACCAACAGCTCTTTCAGGTCTGATCTCATTCCACAAGCGATTTCCCGGATCGAGGATGTCAAACTGACGTTCTTTGCCAGGCTCATCAATACCGTAAAAGTACCACCAAGGAATTCCATTCATAGCAAAAATGATCGGTGTTTCTTCATTGAGCAAAGGCTTGATATGATCAACTACGCCTGAAAGAGAGGGCCCTTTAACCGTTAAAATTACAAGATCCTGTATACCGGCCTCATGCGGGTCATTAGTCGCCTGTAGATTCACATTAAATACCTCATCACGCACTAAGAGTTTTAATCCGTTTTTTTTAATTGCTTCAAGGTGGGAGCCTCGGGCTATTGCAGTAACATTTTTGCCGGATAGAGCAAGTCGAGCTGCAATATAACCCCCAACTGCGCCAGCACCATAAACGCATATCTTCATGTTAATATCGGCCATATTCTTTTGTAAATTCCACCATAGTCTTTACATTCTCATGTTTTGCCTCGTCGAACCATATGTCGCAATCAACCATCAAACCACCGTTTTTGCCTACAACATCGATCAGTTCTTTGACATAATCCTTAATTTCTTGAGGGGTTCCCACCTTCAACAGTAAGCCTGGAACATTACCCCTGAAACATACCGTGTTCCCCAGAATTTCCTTTGCCTTGTAGATATCCACCTTTTCAAACCAGTAGATAGCCTTTCCTCTTGGAATGTCTTTTATGATCTCCAGCCGTGACGTATATGCGCCTTCGAATAACGGCATGGGAATTAAACCTTCATCCATCAGACCAACCATAACCTTTCTCAAGGTCGGCCAGTAAAAGGTCTTGAATTGCTCATCGGACATAAAACTGTCCAGGCCTTTGTGGAGCATGAGCATAACGACCGGTTTTCCCATCCTTTTGGATAGATTGGCTCCCATGCTGACCTGTATGGGTACGAGTTTCTCCATCACCTTTATAAGTTTATCCGGATGCCGGTACATGTCCAGCATAATGCCTCGCGTCCCACGGAACCAGTCGCCTACCACATCGAAAGGTGCCGCCGAATGACCGCCCACGATCTCCGGAAAACCCATGGAAGCAATCTCTCGTGTCTCCGCCGAAATGTGTGTGCGCCATTTAAAGGCCTCTTCTCCGGCCTTTTTCAAGGTGTCCAGGGCCTCTGCGATTTCAGGCAAGGCAAAAATGGAAACATTACCGACAATTCCCAGATAATAACCAAACCAGGTGCTAAATGGTGGAAGCTTTTTCAGGGGCTCAAGCGAGCCACAGACACGGGGCAGGTAGACCCTCCACATGAAGTCGGACGGGTCATCCAGGAAGGCGTCATAAAATTCATCCGCCTTGGCATATTCCTTTTCATCAAACTGGAATACATGATCGCCGGGTATGCCCCGGCCCGGCAGCTTGAGCTGCCTGTAATCCAGGGCTTCGAAAACCGGGCCGGGAAAGGCGTAGCTGGAGGCACGATAGAGATCAGGCTCAAAGTCCTTGAGAGTCTTTATCCAGGCCCGGGTCGCCTTTTCATAATCGAACATGACCTCTTCAACCGTGAAACCATTATCCAGGGCCGGAAACATGCCGAAGCTGGGCGTGACAGGAACCCTGTCAGGAATCTTCAATCGAATGACATCGGCCACCCTTTTGGTCCTTTTTTTATAGGCCTCTTCTGCCGCTTCATCAACAAAGCTTACACCCTCGGCCGAACACCAGGACTGAAGAATATCTCCAGTATTTTCCACAGAATTGTACCTCTTCAAATTGCTTATTAAAAGCAGACAATCAATTTTTTCCCGCAATATCAAGGGCTATAATCGGCTTGACACACAAGAGTTAAGTTTCCAAACATAGTTGTCTGAAAAGGGAGTTGTCCGCGAAACCTCAGGCCTTTTTATCTCCGATAAGAGGAAGGACCTTGTCGATCTTGAAATAGACCAGAAATCTGATCTGGCCTTCCTTACCCATGTACGCAGGATGTCTCTCTTTACGACGAATGCTGTTAATCAGATCAGGGTCTTTATCCTCTTTTATCTTCGTGAGATATAATCTTTTTCCCGTCTTTCAGTATTGCGATGTCCGAGACACTTTTGCCTTGCATAAAGGCCCACCGGTGTTCTGCTGGCTTGAAAGACCTGGTAAAGATTAGGAGCTATTTGTCCATCAAATAGTATAAGGATTTTCCCGTTGCAAATTTGTGGCATTGTAATAAGGCCTACAAATATTTTCAAGAACTTAGTTCGCTTTGCTCACTTTCCATTCGATCTCAAAAAGATGGCTGCCAATAGTATCGATGCTGCCCACAGCATTTCCGGAAACATCCCGGAATGCCACTGTTGACGGAGCCTGAAAGATTAATTTCTTGTTATAGATCACAACATCTGATAAGATTTTGATATGAGAGTATATTTTAAGTATAATTCAAGAATGTGTAACTTTACCAAGGCTCTTACGAAAAGCAGGAGTCATTTTTTAAAAGAATGAAAAACAATGGGCCAATTTACTGCATGGGGAGGTGTTCCAGTGACTCTGAATGAAATTCATAAAGCCATCGAAAGGATCGGCTCGCTGACCTTCACGACTCTGGATGGCGGTACTATGCACAGTCGTATCATCAGCATATGTGGGGGTGATGACGAAGGCATCTATTTTTTGACCATGGATGTTAAACCTTTTTACCGGCAATTGAAAAGGAATCCCCAGGTGGCCTTGTGCGGTATCACCCCTTCCGGTCGAAAGATTGGAAAGAACCCTCAGGGACAACCTTACTTCCCTCCGGGCTATACCCTTCGCATCACCGGCGAGGCCCGCGAAATTCCCGAAAGCGAAGTTAAAGAAAAGGCTGCGGCCGGAAGTGAGGTC
>JAFGPZ010000104.1 GCA_016935935.1 Deltaproteobacteria bacterium | reverse complement strand
GATTTCTCTGATGACAGGATACTTGAGAGCAGAAAGAGTGAAAAAAAGAGGGAAGAGCTTGTTGAGCAAATGGAAAAAGATGTTGTCAAGAGCTTTGAGCACATAGCCAACAAGGCACTGAACCCAAAGAAAAATGGTAATGGATATTGCGGGATTGAAGCATTGGGGATTCTGAAGGCCGATGTGGATCAACTGGGGCTACTCATGTCCTGTGGTTTGAAGTCTGAACAATTTACAATTTCACGGCTTGCTACCTTGAGTCGGCAATTGAATTTCTATTTTGCCGTATACCTGCCGCATCTTTTAAAGACCGATCCTCGCTTCAGGGACATTTATACGGTCTTTGCCGGAGGGGATGATCTTTTCCTGATCGGGCCTTGGAATCGCATCATCGATCTTGCCGGGGTGCTGAGGAAATCCTTCGAGGGTTATGTCTGTAAAAACGGAAAGATACATTTTTCCGCAGGCATCAGTCTCCATAAACCCCACACCCCCCTTGATAAGCTTGCCGATGCCGCGGAAGCCGCCCTTGAAAGATCAAAGGGAGTAGACGGCAAAAACTCAATCACCCTTTTTTCTGAAACGGCCACATGGGATGAGTTCGAGCAATTACAGGGAGTGCAAGAGACGATTCAACAATGGTACGAAAACGGTCTGACAAACAACGCCATGGTCTATCGTCTTAACGAATTTGTAAATATGGCTGAATCGGAAAGATGGATAATCAAAAATAAAGAAGGCGTGAGTCTCGAAGATATGGCGTGTTTAAAGTGGCGGGCGCTTTTTTCCTACATGACCGAACGTAATATTGGGAAGGGGTTAAAGGCGGAAGAAAAACGCGTGAAAATGGGCGAGTTTTCAAAAATGGCCGAATGGCTTGAAACGTATGGAAGCACACTAAAAATGGCATTGTGGAATATTCTATATAATTATCGATAAGGAGGAGACCATGATCAATTTTTACAAGGACAAAGAAAAGAGTACCCTGAATCCTACACTGTTTTCGGATATTGCCATGGGCTGGGCTGAAAAGATTCACGAAGGCAATGTTCGACAAAAAGATTGTAACAAGAGATCACAATTGCGAAAATTTTATGATGAGGTAACTCGACTCAATTCCCGCGCCAAGAGCAAAACTGAGGATTGGGATAATATCGTACCCTTTGTAAACATGTTACTCGCAAAAGCAGCCTATGCGGAAGGAAGAAACAAAGTTTCAAAAGATTTCTCAGATTTGTTGAAGCACTGCATAGGGAAGATTGAAAATGAGAAGGATCTCGATGTGTTCGCCAATTTTTTCGAAGCATTAATGGGTTTTTACAGAAAATATGGTGAAAATTAAACAAAGGGGGGAAGAGAAATGGATCTAAAGCTAATCGATATTAAAGAAATAAATGGAAAGATCAGATTGATAAGCGGCCTTCATATCGGTGCCGGTGATACCGAAATGCACATTGGAGGAATTGATAACACCGTTGTAAGGCACCCACACACATGAACCATATATTCCGGGCTCATCCATTAAAGGCAAGGTGAGATCTCTTCTGGAAATGAAAAGCGGCTTAATGCCTATTACAAGAGGAGAACCACTCCAAGCAAGACATTTAAAAATAGATTTGAGTGATGAGCAGAGACAAGAGTGCCTCAAGATTTTAAAGATATTCGGGTCAAGCGGCGCATACGCTGAAACGATATCAGAGTTAGGTCCGACAAGGGCGTCATTTGCCGATTGTTCATTAAGTGAAAAATCGAGAGAGGAACGGCGCACACTTTTCGAGATAAAGTCTGAGACTGCTATAGATCGTATCAAAGGTACAGCTAAGTCGGGTTCTCTCAGATTTATTGAAAGAGTCCCCGCAGATATAGCGTTTGATTTTTCCATCTGTCTTAAGATTCTGGGTAAAGATGATGACGATCTTCTCGATTATCTCCTTAATGGTCTGAAACTTCTCGAAATGGATGCCCTTGGGGGTAGTGGTAGCCGGGGATATGGAAAAATTAGGTTTGAATTTGTTGACGAAATCATACGAGAAAAATTTGAGAGTTTGAATCCATTCGAAAACGGGGTATAAGACATTGAAACTCTACGAAATAATAATCAAACCTCTGTCGGGGTTCGGTACGCCGTTAAAAGGAGATACGATTTTCGGGCATGTTTGCTGGCAGGCCGCGTATGATGATTCCCTTCTCAATGGTGGATTGGACAAGTGGATTGCATGCTATGAACAAAAGCCTTTTGCGGTTTTTTCTTCCGCCTGTCCCAGAATCGAAGAAAGTGGAAAGTTCTTTTACGCGGTGAAACGGCCGGATATGCCCATTTCCATTATCTTTCCGCCCCAGGCAGACGAAAGAAGAAAGCGGTTCGAGGAACTCAAAAATAGCAAAAAAAAGAAGTGGCTGCGAATGGGAGATAACTTGTCACTGAGATTTGATTCCGGGAGATTTCTGGATGATGAACAACTTGTGAAAGCTTCAAAAAGACAATTGACTGAAAATACAAAAAAAACAATGCGTAAGCGAGGACATCAGGAATTTTATGCCGCTTTCGAGCAGCAACACAATACCATCAACCGACTCACCATGACGACCGGCGAAGGGATGTTTGCACCTTTCACTGAAAAGGCCTCTTCCTATTATCCGGAAACAGAACTTGCTGTATTTGTTTTACTCGATGAGGATGCAACGGATATTGAACGTGTGCGATCCGCTCTCGAAAGAATCGGAACGTTTGGTTTCGGCAGGGATGCATCTACGGGATGCGGGCAGTTTGAGCTCGGGGATGGTGACGAGGTATCATTTCCTTCAGACAATTCCGCCAATGCCTGCTACATGCTGGCCCCGTCAGTTCCTCCAGAAGATATGTTTCGTAGTTATTATTTTACGCCGTTTATCCGTTTCGGGAAACATGGCGATAGACTTGCAACATCTGAAAATCCTTTCAAGAATCCTGTTGTAATGGCTGATGAGGGGGCGGTGTTCATTCCAAAAAACAATGACGCTTTTCAGAAGCCATATGTTGGCAAGGCTGTGTTAAACACTTCCAAAATTAAGGAGCATATGGTTGTCCATCAGGGCTATGCTCCCTATATCCCGTTCAGACTGGAGATAGACACATGAAAGAACCTGATAAGTTTTATATACGGACGATTTCACCCATCCATGTCGGCTGCGATGAAGTATATGAACCGACGGGCTTTACGATCGATGAGAAAGAATGTCGCATGGTGGTGTTTGATCCCTTCTCGTTTGTTTCGCAATTGAACGATGGCGCAAAACAAGAATTTTCAAAAATCTGTGCAAAAGGTACCATTGCCTCGATTCTTGAGATCTATAAATTTCTTGATGGCAAACCCGTGCAAGGGCGTTATGTTGAGGTATGCCACGGCGTTTTGGAACACTACAAACAAACCCTTGGCCTGCCGTTGAATAATGAGACCAAAATTCGGAATGAGTTAAACCGTTTTGAGATTCCCCGCACCACATTCCGAAGCATTGATCAGCGTCCGTATATCCCCGGTTCTGCAATTAAAGGGGCTCTGCGCACTGCCTATTTAAATCAAAAGGAAGCGGAAAAGCAGCTCTCGAAAAGAGGCAAGGAGCGTGATGCGAAAAAGCTGGAGCAGCAACTCATGGAATATGACGGCATTCCCTCGGACCCCTTCAGAATGGTCAAAGTTTCCGATTTCAGTCCTGTGGGCGAGGCGAAAACAAGAATCGTCTATGCGATAAATCAAAAGAAAAAACCGACAGGTCGCGATGCCCGTGGCATCCCCCTCATATTTGAGATCATAGAGCCGGGAACTCTCTTTCAGGGTACAATTACCGTTGATACGCCTCAAAAGGGCGCCGGCATCAATGAACCGGTAACGCTTTCGGAAATTCTAAAAAGCGCGTTGACGTTCTACGGAAAAGAAGGGCTAAGAGAAAACGGCGAGATGAAGGGAATGGGTGTAGCCGCATCTTCCGTTGAAGATCCATCAAAGGAAAATGCGGTGACTTTTCGCATCGGCCGTCATTCCGGCGCCGAATCGGTGACTATCGAAGGCCATCGAGATATCTTTATTATGGGGGGCAAGGGGAAGAAAAGCTTTAAAGATCATGCGACCACATTGTGGCTTGTATCGGAATCGAGAAAGCCGACAACGATGAATAATCTCGCTCCCTTTGGATGGTCACAATTGTGCCGTCTGACGGATGATCTCGCCCAACAGTTTCAAACCACTGAACAGGAATGGCACACAAAGAAAGACGAATATCGTTCGAAGCAACATCAGGAGACGGAAAGACAGGCCGAATTAGTAAGACAAGCTGAGGAAGCGGCGAAAAGAGAGGCCATTGAAGAGGAAGAAAAGCAAAAAGAAGAAGCCAGGGAAAAAGCACAGTGGGAAAAGATGACGCCGGAGGAACGAGACATTGCCACACTTGCCGACCCCGAAATAAACGAGCAGCAGGTCTTCGAGATATTCGGCAGAATTGACGGTTTTCCCGAGGAAAACAAGAAGGCTGTCGCCTTGTCCCTTAAATCGTACTGGGAAGGCCATGGAAAGTGGAACAAGAAAGACTGCTCTAAAAAACAGTGGGCGAAAGTGCAGAAGATAAAGGGAATTCTTTCTGAAGTATAGATATAGGTATAAGTATTCATATATGGAATCCTGCGTGGAAGTCACCTTCCTTTTTAATCGGTTGCATTATATTTCATTTAGAAATATAATATTTCAAAAATATAGGAGGTTTTAATAATGCCGAAAGCCGTAAAAATATCGGATGAACTTGCCGCAAATGCGGCGATGTATGCGAAGGTTAAAAATCGGTCGCTTGCCGGGCAGGTGGAATATTGGGCAAAACTTGGAAAGATCGCGGACGAAAATCCGGATCTTCCAATATCATTTATAAAGGACATCCTGATCGGAAAGGCGCAGATTCAGGATGGGCAGAAGACACCATACGTCTTTGGTGAAAAGGAATGAGCCGTCAAGTATTTCAGTCGCCACTTTTTGAAAAGCAAAAAAAGCGCCTGACCAAAAAAGAAGTCGAAGTTTTAGATGCAGGAATTAAAGAAATTATGGGAAATACCCAAGTGGGTGAACCTAAAAGAAGTGATATCGCAGGTGTGTACGTTTACAAGATTAAAGTGGGACCTAAACTGTTTTTACTGGCTTACGAGTTTGACGATTCGGAAATTGACCTTTTGGCAATAGGTCTCCATGAAAATTTCTATAGGGATCTGAAGCGTTATCTGAAATGAAGGCAGACCAATGACCAAAATCATGATCATGTCTCTTGGCGGTTCGCCCGAGCCGCTCACCAAGAGTATTGAAACAAACAGACCGGAACGTGTCATTTTTCTCGCTTCTCACGATTCCGTTCCCCTTGCCGGGGATGTATTAAAACCGCTTTCAGTCAAACCGAGACACGAATTCGAAATAACGGAAAACCCAAATCTCATGTTCAGATGCTATGAGGCTGCTCGACGGTGTGTCGACCGTGTTAAAAAGCAGGATGTACCGAATGAGCAGGTAATGGTGGATTATACCGGCGGGACGAAGGTCATGACTGCAGCGCTCATACTGGCTACCATTGGTGAGCCGTTTCATTTCAATTATGTTGGCGGAGACCTCCGTAACAAAGATAACGTGGGCACCGTTATAGACGGCCATGAAAAGATGTATCCCGAAATGAGTCCATGGTCCATATTTGCTGAGGAGGAACGCCGACAGGTCATTACGCTCTTTAATAATCGACAGTTTTCCTCTACGGTAAAAATCATTGATATGTGTAATGGCGACTTGCCCCTGAAGATCAGGCACTATTTCGACTTTGTCCGTACTCTGTCGAATGGTTTTCTCTCATGGGAACAGTTCGATCATAAATCGGCGCTCAAATATCTCAATGAAGGGACAAAAGCCCTCGAAACATACACGAATCTTTATAATGATGAATCTCTCAAGGCATTTAAATGTCAATGTGAGTCATGTAAAGGCTTCTTGAGCAGACTGCTTGCTCAAACCCATGGCATGACCCGGTCTCATCGCGTACTTATCACGGATTTACTAAACAACGCTCGAAGATGTATTCAGGATTATCGTCATGATGATGCGGCGGCTCGCATATACCGTGCACTGGAACTTTACGGTCAGATCATTTTCGAGGAAGTCGCCGGATGCTCCAATGACCGGGTTCCGCCGGAAAAAATTCCGAAAGCTGTTCGTGAAGAATTTATAAAGAAATACCTGAATCGGGGAGACAATGTTCTCAAGCTTCCGCTGACTGCTACGTTCCGGTTTTTGCAGGTTACCGGACATAAGGGCGGAAGGAAATTTTTTGAACAGCAGAAGAAGATAAAAGATGTCCAGAGCAACCGGAATTATTCGATCCTTGCTCACGGCATTAAACCTATTTCTGAAAAAGCGGCGGAATCAATATTTCAAACGGTAGCAGATTTCGTTGGAGAAAAAGAATTCTTCGATTTTCCAACACTTCCTTAATGGATAGTGCTCTTTGACAACTGAATACTGCAACGTTGCAGACCTTGCTTACACCATGGGCAGTTCTCTATAATGGCGTAAAAATAATCCCCCTCAATCCCCCTTTACAAAAGGGGGAAGGATAAAGAGCATTCACTTTACCAAAGGGAGAAAGGATAAAGTGTGTTCCCTTTGACTAAGAGGGAAGGAGTGATTTACCGACCTATGGACGGGGAACCCATAATCAATCTCCTACCCCAGACGAGGAGGACATCTCAAACAATCCCTTCTCCTCCTCCTTAAGGGGAAGAATCGATGAGTGAACAAAACACTCTCCCCTTTTTTAAAGGGGAGCCGGAGGGGATTTTAAGCAGGGAGGCACACATGGTCGTCTACATCAGGACTCAGGGCGCGCGGATTATCAAGGAAGGACGGCATCTTCTCGTCAAGAAGGGCGATGCCACGTATCACACCCTGTTTACGTACAAGCTCCGACAGATCGTCATCTTCGGTAACGTGGACATTACCCATTTTGCCTTTGTCTAGCTCATGCGGAACAATATCGATGTGGTATTTCTGTCCTATAACGGACGGTATTTAGGGCGTATTGCATCTGCCGAGGCGAAAAATGTCTTTCTCCACAAGCGGCAGTACCGCCTGCTCGACGATGAGGAATTCGGCCTCCGCATGAGCCGATGCATCGTGGCGGGCAAGCTCTCGAATATGGCAACCCTGCTGATGCGGATCAAACGGAGCAAGAACAAGCAGAAGGCGGGAGATAACGCCCGGCAGATCCAAAACCTTCTGGAACCGCTTCAGGCGGCTGAAAGTATCGAGAGTGTCCGCGGCTACGAGGGACGGGGCACGGCCCTGTTCTTTGAGGCGTTTCCCCTCGGATTTGTCGACAATATGGGATTTACCCGCCGGGTGCGCCGCCCACCTACCGATCCGGTCAATTCGGTGCTTTCACTCATATATACATTTCTCATGAACAGGGTTTACGCCGCGGTGCGCGTGGCAGGGCTCGATCCGTATCCCGGGTTTCTCCACTCCATAGATTATGGCCGGTACTCCCTTGTCCTTGATCTTATGGAGGAATTCCGTTCCATTATCACCGAGACGCTTACACTGTCGTTATTCAATCTCAAAATCCTCCAGAAGGACGATTTCATCATTGAACTGCCCGATTCCAGAAATGTTTTTTCAACGGACGCTCCTGCTCAGGCTGATGTGTCAAAGGATCCTATCGGTCTTATATCCGGTGATGAGGCGGCAACGGCCGTTTTAGACTTGCCGGAGCAGCGTATGGATAATGAAACACCCGCACTTGGCGGGCGGACGGGCAAGTATCCGGTAAAACTCCGCCCTGAGGCATTCAAAAGGGTTATAGATGCCTTCGAAAAAAAACTGACCACACCATTTTTTTACCCGCCCGCCGACAGGCGTCTCACATACCGCGATGCGATTATTTACCAGGCCGGTCACTTCCGCAAGGTAATCGAAGGGGAGGCGGATGTATATCAACCGTTGATGCTGAAATGATCACACTTGTCACATACGACATAACGGACCCGAAGCGCCTTTCGCGGCTTCATAAATACCTTAAGGAATATGGACTGAACACGCAGAAGTCAGTTTTCGAATGCGACATTGACGTTAATGCGCTGAAACAGATCCGGTCGTACTGCCGCAACAATCTGGATATCGCCAGAGATTCGGTCAGGATTTATAAAATATGCAACAACTGCATCAACAAGATCGTTCTGTCGGGCAAGGGCATGAAGGTAACACAGTTCGAGTATATGCTGATCGATGATTGATTGGTCTGATAAATCAGGAGAGTGGGAAAGCCATGAACATGATTGTCGCATATGACATTGCCGATGAGCGACGGCTTGCGAAGGTCGCAAAAATTATAAGCGACTACGGCGTGCGTGTCCAGAAATCCATATTCGAGGTGACGGCACCTGATAAAATCTTTGCGGAAATGAAGTCACGGGTGGAAGATGTGCTTGTCTGGGAAAAAGACGGAGTCAAGTATTATCCCCTGTGCAGGAAATGCGCTGAGACCGCCGAGATAATCGGACAGGGCATGTTTATCGATCCCGATGAGGAATACTACATCTACTGATTCCGCCGACCCCGGTCATAAAATGGATGGTGGTTATAACATGTTGATATTGTACACTTTTGTGGAGATGGCGCTTGGGAAGTTCGCGGAAGTATAAATTGTTGTTTTATTACGGGGTGTTATGTTATGGGTATACATGGCAGAAAACACAATACAGAAGTACCATATGTATTTTGCAGAGGAGGTTCGCGGAATAGCGCCGACACGGTCAGAATTTCAGAGGAACGGAGAAGGCCGCCATCGAAATAGACCTGACATACGAAGGGATTGCGACGTTTCCGCCAGCCGTTCCATCCGTCTTCTCTCCCCGTCCATCGAAATAGACCTGACATACGAAGGGATTGCGACCCTTATTTCATCTTTGATTTCTTCATCCAAACCCAACGGAATCGAAATAGACCTGACATACGAAGGGATTGCGACCTCTAAAAATGCCTTCTGCCTTCTCCGTTGCATTACGTGTTTAATCGAAATAGACCTGACATACGAAGGGATTGCGACATTTCAATAACATCTGGGTATTCGTCCATATTATCGAAAATCGAAATAGACCTGCCATACGAAGGGATTGCGACTCAACACTGAACCCGTTGATAGTTGTTATTTCTGTCATTTTTATCGAAATAGACCTGACATACGAAGGGATTGCGACACTGCAAACAAAATCGTTAAAATCGTCACCAATCTGCCAACCAATCGAAATAGACCTGACATACGAAGGGATTGCGACTCTGCTTCGCTTAGCGTGCGGATTCTTTATCTTCGTGAATTCATCGAAATAGACCTGACATACGAAGGGATTGCGACGTTTCTCCGTCGTTCGTGGATCGGATATCGTGTATCGGGAATAGTAGCTACTATTCCCGATACACGATCCGCAATACAACCCTTTGTTCAAAACACATATCTCACATCTTTTTCTTTGTGGTTGCACTTTACAATAAAATAGGTTACGGATTTGTAACAGCGTCCAAATCAGGTGGAAAGGT
>JAFGPZ010000016.1 GCA_016935935.1 Deltaproteobacteria bacterium | reverse complement strand
AGGACGTCTATAACATACCTGTCCTTCTGCTGATAGGCTGGCGGGGCGAACCCGGTGTCAGGGATGAGCCACAGCATATCAAACAAGGCAAGATCACCCTTTCTCTTCTCGAATGTCTGGGAATAGACTACATGGTGGCCGGTGAAACTGAAAACATCGACTCCGTATGGGAAAAAGCGGCAAGTGTTCTGGGAAAAAACAAACCTTTTGCAGTTGTCGTCAAGAAGGATATATTCAGTGAATATAAGCTTCAACGTGTTCAGGAAGATGTTTCCCGTCTGGAGAAAGAAAGGGCAATAGAAATTATTGTGGGTGTTTTGCGGAAAGATGATCTGATTGTTGCGACTACGGGGACTATATCCAGGGAGTTATTTGAAATAAGGGAAAAAAACGGGCAGAGCCATGCTAATGATTTTCTTGCTGTCGGATCGATGGGGCACACGTCACAGATAGCCTTGGGAATCGCAGCAAGTAGATGGGATAGAACAGTATATTGTTTTGACGGAGACGGCTCTGTTCTTATGCACATGGGTTCTCTCGCTGTCAACGCCTCCTTAGGGTTAAAGAATTTCAGGCATATTGTTTTCAATAACGGGGCTCATGATTCCGTCGGTGGCCAACCTACTGCTGCTGTATCGGTCGCTCTTTCTAAAATAGTGGTTTCCTGCGGTTATAAGTCGGTTTTATCCGCAGACAACGAGGAAGATCTTTTAAAAGCTGCCGAGAAAATGGCGGCCGGTGATATCCAGTTCCTTGAGGTTCTCGTCAGGAAAGGGTCCAGGAAAAACCTCGTGAGGCCGACGATCTCCCCGAGGGATTGCAAGAAAAATTTTATGGCTGTGATGCATAAAAAATGACGCATCTGCCAAAGTTGAATGTTTAGGATCGTATTATGGATATCGCCGGATTTATTGTCGGAAAGGCGAGTTACTGTTGATGAAATATGCATGTTGTAATTGCAAGAATGAATCACTTCCAGGCCGTGACGTAACTGCTGCCAGGTTGTCTGCCTGGGCTCTGATTTTGTGTGTCTTCTTGTGGATCCCCCCGATTCATGCACATAATCCTGAAGACAAGCCTTTCAGTCCCGGTGAAAAACTGGTCTTTATCGTAACCTGGTCCTCCATGCCAGTAGGTCAAAGCGTTCTGGAAGTTATGCCCAATACCAGCGTAAACGGCCTGGAAGCTCAACACTTCGTTATGACTGCCCGGACAAACTCATTTGCCGATATCTTTTACAAGGTGCGTGACCGAATGGAAGGTTTTACCGACAAGGGAATGACTCGTTCGCTCATGTACAGGAAATCAGGCAAGGGGAAAAGCAGACGCAATGTTGTGGTTGCCTTCGACTGGGAGGCGAGGATGGCACGTTATTTTAATAATGGAGAAAAACACGCGTCGGTAAAAATTATGCCCGGATCATTTGATCCCCTGTCCGTTTTTTTCGCTTTTCGTTTTTCTGACCTTGAGATCTCGAAAGAAATAGCAATACCCGTTTCAGATGGAAAAAAGACTGTCACCGGCAGGGCGATAGTGCTGGAGCGAGAAGTAATAGACGTTCAGGGTCACTATTATGATACCTTTCTTGTGCAGGTTGACATGAACGACGTAGATGGAGTGTTTAAAAAGAGTAAGGATGCGTCCCTGTACATATGGGTTACGGCCGACGATCGGCGCATACCCGTTCGCATAAAAAGCAGTGTTATCGTAGGTAGTTTCAACGCCGATCTTCTAAGCGCCGAATTGAGTAACAAGTAAGCTCCGGCCCCTGAGGCGTCGACTTTTCATTATGCCGTCATGAACTTCGAGAACCTTTGAGGGCGCTGCTTAAAATCACGTTTTTGTGAACTCGGCAAGAACTCGCTCGTATGTTTGCTGGTCGGCATTACTGAACAAAACAAGTCGAATATGATTAACCGTCGAAAGTGTGGGCAGCATGTCGAAAATCACCTTTACAGCTATCCTCGCAGCTGCTTCCAGTGGATAGCCAAAGGCACCTGCGGAAATGGCAGGAAAGGCGATTGACCTGATGCCATTGTCCTCAGCGAGTTGCAGTGCATTACGATAACAGGAGGATAACAGCTCGTCAGAAGGCCTGTCTATGCCGTAGACGGGTCCAAGACAATGGATGACATGGCGATTTGGCAGATTATGTGCGCCGGTTATAACCGCCTCGCCGGGTCGGATCGGTGCAAGTGGGCGGCATTCCTCTTCCAGACCCGACCCCGCGGCCCTGTGGATAGCTCCCGCAACTCCACCTCCGATCCGCAACTCAGCATTGGCCGCGTTGACAATGGCATCAATATCCGGCTGGTTCGCAATATTCCCCTGAACACATTCAATTTTTACGCCGTATAATTCTCGCGTTGCCATAGATATTTCCCTCCTCCTCCTATAAAAAGTCGATGTTAGGTAACATCGAATTATGAGTCAACGACCCTTTTTATTCACCCCCTTTGGTAACATTTAATATAAGGCAATTAGGTATTCCACAACATACATTGCAGATGAACATTGTCAACCTTTTCCCAGCGATGAAGTTCTGTGTCGTGAACCGGAATATCGAAGTCAATAAATCTAATCGTAACGCTTAGAATACGATGTTTTTGAGACGTACCGGATATTTATGTCTTAAAACTACTTAATATTTCCTCTACGGTGGGAAAGTCAACAAAAATTGAGTCCGATTTATCAAAAGATCAACGTTACTGTAATCTACTGCTTAATGATTTATAATTACTCAGCATTTGCTTCTAAAATCCTCTTGACAATCAAATTTTATCTTCAAATAGTCTCGCCACCAAGAAGCAACGCCTTACCAATTAACTGGTGAAGACCTGCCGGGACTGAGGAGCAGATCGCGTCCCCTCTAACGCTAAGTTTCCCCCGGGCGCCGTTCTGCATGACACCGTTGCATCAAAATGATGGAATTTATTATTTCTTGACTTGGTTCTAAGGAATGGGTATAGGGTGGCCATTGATCATGTGCCGGTCAGTGTAAGGCATCTTCTCAGCGCGGGGTGTCGATGGTGGGGAGCTCATGCAGGTGGTCTCTCTGTGAGGGACTGCATTCCGACAGTTAATCAATCGAACCCGCCTGTTGCTGGCGAGACTGTAACTGCTGATACAATTGTAATAGTATATATTTCCTTATAGATAGGTGGATGACGTGAAGATAGAAGCAGATGTGGCACGCATTGAGAGAGATTTGATGGCCTTGGGAAAGATCGGTGAAACGGCCGACGGAGGAGTTACGCGTCGGTCCTTCACCGAGACGGATAGGAAAGGACGGGACTTCATTGTTGGTCTGATGAAGGATGCCGGCTTGGATACATGGGTAGATATCGGAGGAAATATTCATGGCACGCGGAGGGGCAAAAGACCCGAACTACCGCCGGTGTTGACGGGCTCCCATTCCGATTCGGTCGAAAACGGCGGAAGATTTGACGGGGCCGCAGGGATCATAGCAGCCATTGAGGCCCTGCGGGCCCTGGCAGATGCGGGTATTGAGACCGAGCATTCACTGGAGGCGGTATCTTTTCTTGCAGAAGAGCCCAGTCATTTTGACACGACCTGCCTGGGGAGCCGTATCGTTGCCGGAGAATTTACCGATTCAACCCTTCTGGAACGTACCGACGGTCAGGGAAGAACTTTACAGCAGGCTTTTGAAGAGATAGGGATAGATACAAGTAAATTTCACATACCGATATATGATCCCCAGAAGATAAAGGCACTGATTGAACTGCACGTTGAACAGGGATCGGTACTTTATGAAAAGAAGATTCCCATAGGGATCATAACCGATATCGTGGCCAGCACGAGATATAGGGTAACCTTTCTGGGACAGGCAGATCATGCAGGTGCCACGCCCATGAAGGGACGACGGGATGCCCTGACCGCCGCGTCCGAAGCGATTCTGGCGGTGGAACGAATTGCCAATGAATACAGCGATCGTGACGTCGTAGCCACCGTGGGAGTCATAGAGTGTCAACCTGGCATGGTCAACGCCATCCCCGGGCATGTCCAGATTCTCGTCGAAGTCCGCGGACGGGCCCATTTCTCAAAGGAAATACCTGCTGCCGAGATCGTCGAGGCTATTCGTACGATATGCCAGAACCGATCAGTGGATGTAGAGATAGAGCAAATCGTCCAGGATACCTCTCGAGAAGTATCTCCTGAAATTATTGAGATACTGCGCCAGTGTGCCGAGAAGAGAAACTATCCCTATCTGGTGATGCCCAGCAGGGCGGGTCATGATGCGCTGCATATGCAGAATATCGCTCCGGCTGGCATGATTTTTCTGCCGAGCAAGGATGGGATCGGACACGATCCCCGTGAATGGACCGATATGGAAGACCTCAGGAAGGGCGTCAACGTGCTGGCCGAAGCCTTGTTACATCTGGCCGTCAAGTAGCGAAGGTCACAACGTTTGATATCAGCGCGGGACATGTGCGGGTCTGTTCGGTGTCAAGAGGAGGGTTGTAATGTGCCGCAGGGTATATTTGTTCCTGCTGTGCCGGTACTCAGGGGTACTATTTAAGAGAGACCCTTTTCAGGGTTTCAATGCAGTGAAGAACCCGGCATGAATGTGAGGGTTCTCTCAAATTGGTAACAAAAAGAAAGGAGCGAGGAATGAGTAAAAAACGTTTTTTGAGTGTCATTGTTATTTTTAGTGTGATCTGTCTGTTTCAGGTAGGTGGGGCAGTTGCAAAGACAGAATTTCTAACCATCGTCACCGGCGGAACGGCGGGGACCTTTTATGCCGTTGGTACCATGTTTGCCGATACCTTTAACAAAACGCTGAAGGACAGCGGCTATAAATGGGCGGCCCAGAGTTCCGGAGGCAGTCTGGAAAATCTGGAAATGATCAGAAGCAAAGAAACGCAGTTGGCCTTTGCCGGGTGTGCTCCCACTAATTTTGCCTATGAGGGACTTCAGAAATTCGAGGGAAAAGCGGTCAAGAATATTCGATATATAACGGCAATGTGGCCCGAGTTTGTTCAGATTGTAGTCAGAAAGGATTCCGGTATCAATTCCTGGGATGACCTAAAGGGCAAGAAAGTCGCAGTCGGACCTCCGGCTGGTGGCGGTACCTTCTATGGTCCGATTATTTTAAAAGCACTGGCAAACCTCACCTTTGACGATATAAAGCCAGAATATCTGAGCTATGGCGACTCCGCTCAGGCCCTTCAGAACAGGCTGATCAGCGCCTTCTACGGTGCCGGCGGTATCCCGACTAGTGCCGTTACCCAGGCATTTGCAAGCAGAGTCGAAGTAGAAATTCTTGATATTAGTCAGGAAAGATTTGCCAATCTGAAAAAGACGGCTCCCTTTTTCTTCAGAGGAACCATTCCGAAGGAGACCTATCCCAACCAGGATAAGGATATCAATACAGCCGCAATGAAGTGCGCCTTCATGGCACGTCCTGAAGTATCGGATGAAATCGTCTACAAGATGCTGGAGGCAATCTATGACAAGCAGTTGAAGACCCTGCAGGGACAGCACCACTCCCTTACATTTCTGTCGGTTCCTCAGGCAATTATCGGTCTTGCCGGGGCTCCGCTTCATGCGGGTGCCGTCAAGTTTTATAAGGAACACGGGTTGACTATTCCGGATAATCTTATTCCACCGGAAATGAAATAGTCATCATAATCAGATTATTATGGCATCCCATGTAACATATGGTGATGCACAACGGACATGGTGCTCGAGAAGAGTCGTTCTTCTCGGGCACTCTGTTGTTTGCTCCGTCGAGAATGCGGCGGGATCTGTATGTCATCTGTCGCCTGTAACAATCAAGTGTAGATATGATTAATGGTTGTGGGGAATCTAATGAAAATTAAGGTGCACAAATCTCGATCCTTTCACGGGAAACTAGCTCTCTGGTTTGCCGTATTTGCCGCCGTGGTATCTCTGGGGCACATATGGTTCAATAGTTTCGGTCTCATAGTCATTGTAAAGAAAAATGCACTCCATCTGGCTCTGCTTATGGGTATGGGGTTTTTGATGCGTCCCTTCAATGATCGGTCTCCCCAGGATGCACCCTCCCGTATCGACTGGATCCTGTGTTTCCTGAGCATCGGGGTGGGGGTATATTTTGTCGTTATTTACGGCCGCCTCATTGAATCCGCCTTTCGCCCCATAATGGCAGATTATGCTTACGGCCTCCTCTTTATGGTACTTCTCATAGAGGCCTCGCGGAGATGTGTCGGCTACGTGATAACGATTCTTGCCGTTGCCTTTCTTGCCTACACTTATCTGGGGCCCTATTTCCCCGATATGCTGGCCCATCAAGGCTTCACTGTAACGCGGATCATCACGCGCATGACGATGACCGATGAAGGGATTCTCGGTGTTGCCACCATGGTTTCTTCCAGTTACATATTCATGTTTATACTCTTTTCCAGCTTTCTTACAAAGACCAAAGCATCCGAGTTCTTTAACGATCTGGCATCGGCCATCGCCGGCAACCGCCGGGGAGGTCCCGCCAAGGTTGCCATCTTTGCCAGCGCCCTCACCGGTACCATCAGCGGCAGCTCGCAGGCCAATGTCGTCACGACGGGGTCATTTACCATACCACTGATGAAGGATATCGGCTACAAACCTTACTTTGCCGGCGCAGTCGAGGCCGTGGCCTCGACGGGAGGTATCCTGATGCCGCCCATCATGGGAGCCGCCGCGTTCATTATGTGTTCCTTTCTGGGGGTGCCTTACAAGACTATCATGTATGCCGCATTCCCCGCTGCATTCCTGTACTATTTTACCATTTACATCATGATAGATCTCGGTGCCCTTAAGTGGGGACTCACCGGGTTGCCTAAGAGTCAGCTCCCCTCCCTTAAGAAAGTCCTGATGGAAAGGGGGCACATGCTCATTCCGCTGATTCTCATTATCATTATCCTGCTCATCGGGTTCAGCCCGCTTATGGCGGCCTTCTACGGCATCATATCACTGCTTGCGGTATCGAGCTTCCGAAAAAACACGCGCATGTCCTTTAAGGAGATCTTTGAGGCTCTCAGCGAGGGGGCTGTCAATGCCGTCGAGATAGCCACCATATGCGGCATCGTCGGGTTTATCATCGGTGCCGTGGGGATGACGGGAATCGGCCAGGTCATCGGGCAGAATATTGTAAGCCTTGCTGGAAATCACCTCTATCTTGCCCTCATACTCTGTATGGTGACGGCAATCATCCTGGGGATGGGACTCCCCGGTCCGGCCTGCTATATGATCACTGTCACCATTGCGGCGCCGGCTCTCATAATGATGGGTGTCGACAGACTGGCGAGTCATTTTTTCGTTTTCTATTTCGGAACGCTGTCGGCCGTCATTCCTCCCGTGGCCCTAACATCCTACACGGCTGCAGCCATTGCACGGTGTTCCCCCACACGGGTGGCACTGACGGGGTTGCTACTGGCCTCTGCGGGGCTGTTGCTGCCCTACATGTTTGTCTATAATCCCGAAATCCTGCTGCTCAATTTTAAGTGGAAAATATTTATCTTTTCCATGATTTCACTTGCCATTGGATTATACTGTTCTTCCGTTTCCATTATGGGCATACTGCGAATTCCCCTCAACATAATCGAGAGGCTGTTGTTCATGGGGACGGCTATATTGCTGATTTCACCCCTGATGGTGACGCGAGTAACAGGAATTGCACTGTTTATTGTGATGGTTGCCTATCATATAGCAAAAAGCAGACGGACGACCTGAGGCACAAAGGTCTCGCTTCCTCTTCGGGGGATCGGGGCAGCATGAGTGAAAGAATCTACAATTGGTATAAGGACGGTCTATGAAAGGAGACGATATGCAAGTAATATATGGCGGGCGGGTTATTGATGGCATGGGCAGGTTCATTGATGATGCAGTAGTCACCATTAGTAATGGAAAGATAGTGGATATAGTGCCCTGCAGTGAATTTGTAATGCCCCGCGATAATAACGATATATATGATGCCCGGAACAAGACGGTCATGCCCGGACTGATTGACTGCCATACGCACATACAGGAGTCGGGACGGAGCAGCGAGGCACAGACAATGCGCGAGGTACTT
>JAFGPZ010000103.1 GCA_016935935.1 Deltaproteobacteria bacterium | reverse complement strand
CGCGGGTTCGAATCCCGCATCGCCCTCCATAGTAAGTCCAAGGTAGTTAAAGAGATATTGCAGGTCCTTAAAAATAAATTCATGACCAGTCGCATATTATCACCGCCAATCCGATATGCGTGGCTTCAATTACCACACTGGAAATAGGGGGATTATAAATGGAAAATGCAGTAAACTCAAAAAACGAGAAGTCAGCAAAAACGCTCACCACGATTATTTACGCACTTTATGCCGCTTCATACTTGGTTGGAATTACAGCCATAGTTGCAATCGTGATTAACTACATAAAGAAGGAAGATGTAGCCGGAACATTTTTGGAAAGTCATTTCCGATGGCAGATCAGGACCTTCTGGTTTGGATTGCTCTGGGGTGTTCTGGGATCGGTCACGATGATAATCATTGTGGGGTGGTTCGTGCTAATAGCTGACGGAATATGGATCATTTACCGCATCGTCAAGGGGTGGTTGCGTCTCAGTGAAAATAAACCGATGTATATTGGCAAGTGAGGTAGATGCCATGGACAAAGTTACAGAAATACTGGATAAGCTTAAAGATCTATATCATAAATAGTATGATCAGCTTTTGAGCTGGTACAGGGGGCTGGATGACGTAAGTCAGTTTGGCGTCATGGCTGCCGCCATCGTTGTTATTTTCTTTATCCTTGTGGTTTTTATATTGTCGAGAGTTGCCAGGAGATAAACAAATTCCTCATTTCCGACGCACGATCTCGTACAATTTGTTAAGTGCTTCTTCTAATTTCTCAGGGTTGCCTCCGCCAGCTTGTGCCATATCGGGACGTCCACCTCCGCTTCCACCCACAATGGGCGCGATTTCCTTGACGATATTGCCTGCGTGAAATTTGTCTGTCAGATCCTTTGTGACCATGCAGTGCAGCATCCCCTTATTTCCTATTTTGCTACCCAGCAGGATAATACCCGATTTGAGCCTGTCCCTTACCTTGTCGCCAAATTCTCTCAGGGTCTTGGCGTCCGACGCTTCAACCAGGCACGCAAGCACGGTGACTCCCTCTATGTCTCTGGTTTTTCCAATCAGGTCTGAAGAGTCGCGCGATGCAAGCTTCCCCTTCAACATTTCTATTTCCTTTTCCATGTCTTTCTGGTGTTGCAAAAATTTCTCCACCCTGCCTGAGAGTTTCGAGGGATTTGCCTTTATGAGAGACGCAGATATTTTCAGCTGCCTTTCAATCTTCTGCGCATATCTCACCGCTTCAATCCCTGTAACCGCTTCAATCCTTCTAACGCCGGCCGCGATGGCTGACTCGCTGATTATTTTGAGAAACCCTATGTTGCCTGTTCTGAGAACATGAGTGCCCCCGCAGAGCTCCATGCTGAAATCGCCCATTTTTACTATGCGGACAACATCACCGTATTTTTCGTCAAAGACGGCGGTGGCACCTGTTTTTATGGCCTCTTCCCGAGGTAGAACCTCGGTGCTGACGGGAAGGTTCCTCCTTATGTATTCATTTACCAGTTGCTCCACTTTCTCCAGTTCTTCATCGTCAATCTTGGCAAAATGAGTAAAGTCGAACCGCAATCTTTCCGAATTAACCAGAGAACCTGACTGTTTGATGTGGTTTCCAAGAACCCGCCTCAGTGCCGCCTGCAATACATGGGTGCCCGAATGGTTTGCCTCGATTGATCTCCTTGTATTATCATCAACCTGAAGTATGATTTTGTCTCCCACGCTTATTCTGCCCCGCTCTACTCTTCCTATATGGGTAAACAGATCATCGAGTGGTTTCTGTGTGTCCCACACATCGAAGAGAGAATCATCATTTCTTATAACCCCGGTATCGCCGATCTGGCCACCCACCTCACCGTAAAAGGGTGTTTCTTTGACAAATATCTCTCCCTTTTCACCTTCAGCGAGACTGTCCACTTCCCTGTTCTCCTTGAGTATTGCAATGACGTATGATTCAAGTTCGGTATTTGTCTCATATCCGGCAAAGTTGGTGGAAATTCCCCTCAGTGACATATTCCGATAAACATCTGAAACAGATTCTTCGCCGCTTCCCTTCCAGGAATCCCTCGCCTTTTCCCTCTGTGTTTCCATGGCCTCTTGAAAACCGTTCATATCCAGAGAGAAGCCGGAGGCCCGGGCGGCCTCTTCCGTGAGGTCGGTGGGGAATCCATAGGTGTCGTAGAGTTTAAACACAATGGCGCCAGGGATTATCGTTTCCCCCTTTTTTTTAAGATGTATAACCTGGTCATTGAATATTCTCATACCCGCATCCAGTGTTTCCATGAATCGCTTCTCTTCGTTGACAACGACTTTTTCCACATAGGATTCCTTGTCCAGAAGTTCCGGATAGGCATTCTTCATCTTTTCGATGACAACGGGCACAAGACCATTGAGAAAGGGTTTGTTGAGTCCCAGCAGCTTTCCATGGCGAGCTGCTCTTCTCAGTATTCGTCTCAGGACATATCCCCGTCCCTCGTTGCTTGGGAGGACACCGTCACTTATCAAGAATGTTATGGCACGGCAGTGATCGGCTATGACTCTCATTGATACATCGCTTTCCCTGCTGTCGCCGTAACGCTTCCCTGATACCTTCCCTATGTGTTCCATAATTTCCTTGAACATATCGGAATCATAGTTGCTTTCCACTCCTTGCAGAACAGCGGCAAGTCTTTCCAGCCCGAGTCCTGTATCTATGTTTGGTTTTGGAAGGGGAGTCAGTGTTCCGGACTTGTCTCGATCAAACTGGGTGAAAACGAGGTTCCACAATTCGAGATGCCTGTCACAATCACAGGTTACGTCACAGTCGGGCCTTCCACAGCCTACGCCATTCCCCTGGTCATAGAGTATCTCCGAACAGGGACCGCAGGGCCCCGTATCGCCCATTACCCAGAAATTATCCTTTTCATCCATACGGACAATCCTGTCCGCCTGTATACCTACCTTTTTATTCCAGATCTCAAAGGCCTCGTCGTCGTCCTTGAAAATAGTAATCCATAGCTTTTCTTTAGGTATCCCCAATACATTGGTCAGAAATTCCCAACTCCAGCTTATGGCGTCGTCTTTGAAGTAGTCGCCGAATGAAAAGTTGCCCAGCATTTCGAAAAATGTGTGGTGACGGGCGGTAAAGCCTACATTTTCGAGATCATTATGCTTTCCGCCTGCCCTGACGCACTTCTGTGATGTGGCTGCTCTGTTGTAGCCCCGGTCTTCCTGTCCGAGGAAGAGGTTTTTAAACTGAACCATGCCTGCGTTGGTGAACAGAAGCGTAGGGTCTTCCTTCGGTATAAGAGGCGAACTGTGAATAATTGTATGTCCTCTTTCTTTAAAATATTTCAAAAACTTTTCTCTTATTTCATTGCCGGTCATAAATGTGTTTCTCCTGTTATCTTTCCGATGAAGACACTTTAAATCCTTCAAGCTTAGCCAGCGCTTCAAATATCAGATGCGGCGAAAATCCCCTGGCCGTCAGATTTTGTCCCAACCTGTTTTTTTCTTTTTCCATGGTGATGAGAGACAGATCTCTTTTGTGAAATCTCTTTTCCATAATCCGCGCTATCGCAGTTTGTTCGCTCATCTCCTTCCGCGCTATTTCGATAGATTGCTCGATGACTTCTATGGCAACTCCTTTTTCTCTAAGGCTGAAAAAAATTTTTCTGTTACCCCAGAGCCTGTTGACAGCGCAGCTTCGAGCCCAGTCCCTGGCAAATATTCCATCGTCCAGATATTTGAGTTCTTTAAGTCTGTCAATAATTTTTTCTGTAATATCATCGGGGAATCTTTTTTCTTTAAGCCGGGATCGTAGCTCTGCAACGCTTCTTCCTCTGTACATGAGAAGGCGAAGGGCACTCTGTTGTGCCTTCTCGTATAGAGGATCTGCCTCCATTATTGACCCACCTTCTCTTCCTTCTTCTTGAGATTGAATTTTGCGCGGATCTCATTTTCAATTCTCTCAAGGGTGTCGGGATTTTCCTTCAGAAAGATCTTCGTGTTGTCTCGTCCCTGACCGATTCTCTCTCCGCTGTATGAATACCAGGCCCCAGATTTTTCAACAATGCCGTTGTTGGCTGCAAGATCAAGGATGTCGCCTTCCCTGGAAATGCCCTCTCCGAATATAATATCAAATTCGGCCTCTCTGAATGGCGGAGCAACCTTGTTTTTCACCACTTTGACACGTGTTCTGTTCCCCACTACATCCTGTCCCTGCTTGATTGCTGAGATCCTTCTGATATCGAGACGCATGGTTGAATAAAATTTCAGCGCGTTGCCGCCGGTCGTCGTTTCGGGGTTCCCAAAAAAGGTTCCGATCTTCATCCGCAACTGATTGATGAAGATAACTGTCGTTTTCGATCTGCCAATGCTTCCCGTAAGTTTTCTCAATGCCTGAGACATCAGTCTTGCCTGAAGCCCCATCTGCGCATCTCCCATGTCCCCTTCAAGCTCGGAGCGGGGCACAAGGGCCGCAACGGAGTCTACTACCAGAACATCGAGAGCGCCGCTTCGGACCAGAACTTCGGCTATCTCCAGGGCTTGCTCTCCCGTGTCTGGTTGGGATATGAGGAGGTCATCGGTATTTACCCCTATCCCCCTGGCATAGGTTACATCGAGGGCGTGCTCGGCGTCTATAAAACCAGCCAACCCGTTTTCCTTCTGAGCTTCGGCAACAGCATGGAGGGCAAGCGTTGTTTTTCCTCCGGACTCGGGTCCGAATATTTCAATAACCCTCCCGCGGGGAAGGCCGCCCACTCCGAGGGCAATATCGAGACTGAGAGAACCTGTGGGTATTGCCGGCACGTCGGAGATGTATTCTTCCCCTCCCAGCCGCATGATCGAACCTTTCCCAAATTGCCTTTCAATCTGTGTTATTGCCAGTTCAACTGCTTTTTCTCTGTCTGTATGTGATTCCATAGTAGTTGTATCCCCCTTTATCAGTTATTTTGTACTCCATATGCATGGAAAAAGGAGATCGACAACTGCCCGTCTAAGGGCTTCCGTAAGATTTATGATCCCTTGCCTTGCATTAGAGTATATGCATCGATCAAAGATTTCCGCTGCGCCTCCGCCTGACAGGAGCGCCAGCTGGAATGTAATTGCTGCGCAGTTCAATGGCAATAGACTAACCGTTAAATTGATAATAAGCAAGTTTCGTATATAGAGGGCCATCTGGTTTCAAGTCGCTTCTGAAAAGGGTAATTCCGCTGACTTCAAACTGCCCCGCATTGTATCTTTCCTTTTCTGCCATGATTTCTCTGATTCCGGAATAAATTCCTCTCTGCGTCTTTGCCCTTCCCAATGTAAGATGCGGGTTGAAAAGCCTTACATCTTTTTGGAAGCCGCATTGCTGGAGATCTGAGTCAATCGCCTCATGAAGTTTACAAAGTCTGTCCGTATCACCCTCAAGACCCATCCACAATACCCTGGGTCTGCTCAGTCCCGGGAACGCGCCGATTGAATGTGCATTCAAGGTGACAGGGACTGTGACGGCCGCTTCCCTCTCTACCGCTCTGGAGATACAGGGTATATCGCTTTCTGAGATATTGCCAAAAAACTTCAGTGTCAGGTGTATCCCCTCCGGTTTTGTCCAGCGTATACCCTGCATGAGGGGAGCTAACTGTTCTTGAATTCTCCTTATGCTGTTCTTTACATTGGGAGGAATCTCCGCGGCCAGAAAGGCTCGTAGCTGCTTTTCATGAGCCATTAACATTCTCCTCTACCATACAAATCGATATCTTCATATACAGTGCAAAAGTCAATGGCTGCAAACACAGAATTGTCTATCATTGCGGAATTTAGTATAGAATAACGGCAACTGCATGTCAATGTTAAAGAGCTTCGGCAGGCGGTGATAGTGGCGGCTCGGTCCTTCCTTTCTAAAGACCGGTTGTGGATTCTAAAACATTGTACTAAGGAGATTTGTCTCACTGATCAGAAAATGTTTGATAAATTTCTGGACTTATATGTGTTTATATAGTATATTCAAAACGCGGTGGGTCGCGTCATTGCGACGGCTGTTTGAACTTTTGTGTGAAAGTAAAAATCCATAGTTTCATGGAAAGTGTGGTGTTGATGCTCAGGCATCAGTGTAACCTTTGTCGATTCATGAGGGTTCTATCTTATATTGAGATCTTGATGTTTAAATTCCGAGAAACAATAACTATAAGGAGGTTGGCATGATTAAGAAAATTATATTTGCTTTAATGATCGTTGT
>JAFGPZ010000102.1 GCA_016935935.1 Deltaproteobacteria bacterium | reverse complement strand
GACCCGGAATCCAGTCTTTTCAACTACTTATGGATTCCTGCTTTCGCAGGAATGACGCTATTTTTTACTTCTTACGAAGCCTTCAAAGAATAGATTCCAAAAGATCTGAACCAAGTTTTCTGGCTTGAATCAAAATCTCTTTGTTCTCTTTTACTTTCCCTTTGTTGAAAATTTTGAAAACAGGCAATTCTCCAATTATTTCATATCCCAATGCTTCAAGAGGAAGGCGCATGGCACTGAGTGTAACCCCCATGTCATCTTCATCCACCTGTTCGCAAATTGCTGCTAATACAGCCTTGCGCCCCTGGTTTGCCAGACGACTCGACCATCCCCTTGGATGATTATCATCAAAGTTGTAAAAACAGTACAGGCGATCTATGAAGGCTTTCATCCATGCCGTAACATTATAGTTATGAGTTGGCGATACGAGGACCAATGCTTTAGATTCTATTATATCCGGATAGATAAGAGACATGCCATCCCTCAATCCGGTGCAAATTTTATCTTTCCTGCACCTCTCGCATCCTATGCACCCTTGATATTGATAATCCCTCAATTGAAGGCTATAACTGCAAACGGAGATTTTGCCTTCATTAGTCCCCTTTAGTATATTTTTTAAGAGTATGTCTGAGTTTCCATCTTTCCGGGGACTTCCCCCTACCCCTAATACCTTGGGTTTTGGAGGTTCAGCATTGATACTTTTTTTAATGAGGTCGTCGAAAAAACTCACGCTTCATGATTCCCTTGCTTTTCCTGTGGACAGCACATCCGCTCATTACGGGAAAGTATGTATGAAAGTAAAAATCCTGTCAAGATAGAATTTTGGATACACCGGAAGGAGCATCGACGATTGACAAAAAGATAATTTCATTGCCTGTGCCGGCGGGGCATTGAAAAAACTTGAAGAAGAGGTATAATACGTTTTATATCGAAGAAAAGAATCAACTCACTCAATAGAAGAGCCATTTTGCCTATGTTGATACCCCATAAAATGCTGGACCGGAGATTTCTCTTATTCCTCCTTTTGGTAGCCTTCCTTTTTCCCTCCTGTGCTACTACTTCCTATGTTCCCCCAGAACCTTATTATCCCCCGGTTGTGGAAAAAAAATTGCGGCAGTTGGGGTATACCATTCAGGCAGGCGCCTTTTCAAAGGTGGAAAACGCGGCCCGTTTTACTGAGAGGCTGAACGAGAATAACCTGAATGCCTATTACTTCATCTATAAAACGGGACTCTACAAGGTTCGTTTTGGTAACTTCCCGTCCATTGATGATGCCCGTAAAGAGGCTGAAAAGTTGAAATATGAGGGGATAATTGACGATTTCTATATTGTTCGTCCCGATGAATATTCTGTATCAAAGAAGGATGTCTATGGAGAGGACTACCTGAGAGAGAAGATAGTGAAGACAGCCAACGGCTTCAGAGGAGTCCCCTATCGGTGGGGTGGTTCTTCTATTGAGAGAGGTGTTGACTGCAGCGGTCTTGCAATGGCTGTTTATCAGTTAAATGGCCTTGATCTCCCTCGAACATCTTTAGAACAATACAGGAGAGGTGTATTTAAAGACAGGAATAATCTGACCGAGGGGGACCTGGTCTTTTTTGATACCGAGGGAAGGGGCAGTATTTCACATGTGGGTATATACGTGGGTGGCGGGAGATTTATTCATGCGCCGGGCAGGGGTAAAAAGGTAAGGGAAGACAGACTGTCGAATAAATATTATAGGGAGCGGTACGCAGGCGCCAAATCTTATATGTAGTTAAATATTTTTATTGACATTGCCAGTATAAACATATAGCCTTCTGTCATAAAAAGGGAACTTGAAATAGAGTATGGTTAAGAGAGCGCTTATATCCACCATAATAATTAGCATAATTATAGGCAGGGCATACGAGTATGACCTGATGATGGGATAAGCCTCTCCAAAGTAGAAAATAAAATCCGTTATCAGGGTACTGGTAGCGGATTTTTTTTGAAAGGTGCTGGCTGTTATGAAAGATTGGGATGTTTTAATCTACGATACTACGTTGAGAGACGGAACACAGGGCGAGCAGGTAGGTTTCTCTGCCGAAGAAAAGATGAAGATTGCGGAGAGGCTTGACGATGCCGGATTCCACTATATAGAGGGGGGATGGCCAGGCTCCAATCCGAAAGACATCAGGTTTTTCAATCTGGCAAAGAAAAAGGAATTTAAAAACGCCTCTCTTACGGCCTTTGGCAGCACGATAAAACCGGGCACAAATCCCGATACGTGCGCTGACGTCTATGCCCTGCTGGATGCGGAGACCCCAACAGTTGCAATTTTCGGAAAAAGCTGGGATCTTCATGTCAAGGAAATCCTCAGAACTTCTCTCGATGAAAATCTTTCGATCATTCGTGATACCGTTACATATATGAAGTCGAAGGGTAAGGAGGTTATCTTTGATGGAGAACATTTTTTTGACGGCTACAAACATAATCCTGCCTATTCCCTGAAAACTATAGAGACTGCCCTTTCTGCTGGGGCCGATATGGCAGTGTTGTGTGACACCAATGGCGGGACGCTTACCTGGGAGCTTGTCCAAATCATCGAGGAGGTCACCTCTTCTATTTCCCCTAATTCTCTTGGAATTCATGCACATAATGATTGCGGCTTAGCCGTCGCCAATTCCCTCTATGCCGTTAACTGTGGGTTGAAGATGGTTCAGGGTTCTATCAATGGCTATGGCGAGAGATGTGGAAATGCCGATCTGATTGCCGTCATCGGGAATTTGGCAGTTAAAATGAAGAAAAACTGTCTTCCTTCGAGGTCCATTGGCAATCTCACAAAACTCTCCCGTTATGTGAGTGATGTAGCCAATACTCCTCCTGTTAAGACGAGACCCTTTACAGGGAAAAGCGCCTTCGCTCATAAGGGAGGGGTTCATGTAAGCGCGATTTTGAAAAATCCTGTTGCCTACGAGCACATTGATCCCGAGATCGTAGGGAACAGACGGAGGGTTATCGTATCGGACCTGGCGGGAAGGAGCAATATACAATACAAGGCAAAGGAATTTGGTATTGATCTCGGCGGAAATGATTCGGTAAGCAGGAAGGTCGTAGAGGAGATAAAAAAGATGGAGGATCGTGGATACCAGTTTGATTCGGCCGACGGCTCCCTTTCACTGCTAATCAAAAAGGCTGTTGGAGACTTTGAGGAACCCTTCTCGCTGGAGTCATTCCGGGTAATAGACGAGAAATTGAAGAGGGAAGCATCGAATTCACAGGCTACGATAAAGGTTTCCGTTGGTAAGGACTATGAAATAACTGCCGCAGAGGGGAACGGTCCGGTCAATGCGCTTGATAACGCCCTTCGCAAGGCGTTGAGTAAGTTTTATCCCGCCGTTAATGACATGAATCTCGTTGATTTCAAGGTAAGAATTCTTGAAGGAGCTGAGGGAACAGCGGCGAAGGTAAGGGTGCTCCTCGAATCGAGGGACGAGGATGAGTTGTGGACTACTATAGGCGTATCGACAAATATTATAGAGGCGAGCTGGCAGGCCTTGGTGGACAGTGTCCAATATAAATTAAGCAAGGGTAAAAAAAATAATTGACATTTGTGTTTTTTTAAACTATGGGTGAGGCGAACATTTCACTTGAGGGGTGTTGCTGAAAAAATGGCTGGCGGTACTGTAAATGGCTTGATGTATCTGAGGGGGCTCTTGTGCTTGTGCCTTACCGGCGTAATACGTCTGTCGCTTGCCGTTTTTAGGAGGGAAAAATAACCCATTAGAAAAGGAAACCTAAAGGCCATGAGCGGCAAGCTCATGGCCTTTTTTATTTGATTCGAAGAGAGGAGGAATATCAGCATTATGAAACCGAAACGAGACAAGGTCTTTATCTTTGACACAACACTGAGAGATGGGGAGCAATCCCCGGGGTTCAGTATGAATATCGATGAAAAACTTCGTTTTGCCAGACGACTTGAGAAGCTGGGGGTGGATATTATAGAGGCGGGCTTCCCTGTAGCTTCGGAAGGGGATTTCCTTTCTGTGCAGGAAATTGCAAGGAAGATCAGAAAGCCTCAGATAGCGGCGCTTGCGAGGATAAGTCTGGCCGACATAGATCGCGCGTGGGAATCCGTGAAGGAAGCCGAGTATCCGAGAATCCACACCTTTACATCGTCTTCAGATATACACATTAAATATATGCTTAAAAAGACGAGGGGAGAGGTTTTGAAGGAAGCATGTAAAGGCGTCCGCCATGCCTGTGGCTTTACCAAGAATGTTGAGTTTTCGGCTCAGGACGCTATGAGAACAGACAGAGACTACCTTTGTGACATGGTAGAAGCCGTCATCGCCGAAGGTGCAACAACTGTCAACATACCCGATACGGTGGGATATGCCCTTCCCGACGAATTTGGTGACCTGATAGCTTATATTTTCGATAATGTTAAGAACATAGACGATGCTGTCATATCGGTTCACTGTCATAATGACCTGGGTTTGGCAGTGGCGAATTCTCTCTTCGCCATAAAGAACGGAGCCAGACAGGTTGAATGCACAATCAATGGAATAGGCGAAAGGGCAGGGAATGCGTCGCTGGAAGAGATTGTTATGGCCCTTCGTACGAGGAGAGATCTTATGGGCCTTGAAACTAATATAAAGGCTGAGAATATATACCGTACGTCGCGACTCCTGACAGACATTACCGGTATATCTGTTCAGCCGAACAAGGCCATTGTCGGAGCGAATGCCTTTGCCCATGAATCTGGAATTCATCAGGACGGGCTTATAAAGGAAAAATTGACCTATGAGATCATGACTCCCCAGACAGTGGGCGTATCGGATACACATATGGTTTTGGGGAAGCATTCAGGACGTCATGCCATTAAGGAGCGCACGAACAAAATCGGATACAACCTTAGCTCTGACGATATAGACAAAGTATTTAAGCGCTTCAAGGAACTGGCCGATGTCAAGAAGGAGATCTTTGACGAAGACCTGGAGGCCATCATTGCCGATGTGCTTTTCAGGAAGACAGATACCTACAAGCTTCTCTATATCAGTGTTGTCAGTGGGAATGCGGCGATCCCCACCGCAACTGTCAAGATGGAAGTAGGGGGAGAGATCTATCAGGATGCCGGCTTTGGTGTGGGCCCCATAGATTCGACTTTTGCCGTGATCAAGAAGATCACGGGGACAAACAATCCCCTTCTCAAGTACATGGTCAATGCAATCACAGGTGGAACAGATGCCCAGGGTGTAGTTACGGTGCAGCTTAAATACGACGGTCGTATCGTGACGGGCAGGGGAACTGATCCCGACATCATTGTGGCATCGGCAAAGGCCTATATAAATGCACTGAACAGGCTTGAGTCATTGAAAGAATATGATCAAGGAAAAAAATAGATGTGTTTACTTTGGGATATGTATAATTTATATTGAGATACTATAAAGAATTTAGTAAAGGTTCGAGATCAGTACGGTAATACAACTATAGGAGATTAATTATGCCCATGACTATTACGGAAAAGATCCTTGCCTGTCATGCGGGGGTTGAAACGGTTTCTCCCGGAGACCTGATTGAGGCCAGGGTGGACGTGGCCCTGGCAAACGATGTCACCGCACCGCTTTCTATTGAAGTATTTAGAGAAATTGGCGCGAAAGAGGTGTTCGATATAGAAAAGGTTGTCCTCGTGGCGGATCATTTTGTTCCGAATAAAGACATCCCCTCGGCTCAGCAGACGAAGTATATGCGTGACTTTGCCAGAGAACAGCGAATAAAACACTATTATGAGGGAGGTGATGTAGGAATCGAGCACATCTTACTCCCTGAGAAAGGGATTGTGCTGCCCGGGCAGTTGATTATAGGAGCGGACAGCCACACCTGTACATATGGCGCATTGGGGGCATTCTCAACAGGTGTGGGGAGCTCGGACCTGGGGGGTGTGATGGTTACCGGTGATATATGGCTGAAGGTTCCCCCCACCATCAAGGTTGACTATGAAGGGACTCTGCGGACGGGCGTTCAGGGGAAAGATCTTATACTCTATACAATTGGACTCCTGGGTGTGGATGGGGCTCTGTATTCGGCGCTGGAGTTTTCCGGAGAGGCAATAGGAAAGCTTCCCATGCATCAGAGGTTTACCATGGCAAACATGGCGATAGAGGCGGGCGCTAAAAACGGCATTATGGAACCCGATGAAACGACTCTCACCTATGTTAGAGAAAGATCTGACTCGGACCCTGTTATTTTCAAGAGCGACAAAGACGCAATCTATGAAAGGGTAATCAAGATAAATGTTGGAGAAATCGAGCCTCAGGTCGCTTTCCCACATTTACCGTCGAACGTGCGACCCATATCAGCAGTTGGCAATATTATCATCGATCAGGTGTTCATAGGTTCATGCACCAACGGTAGTCTCGGCGATCTGCGTGACGCGGCTCAGACACTGAAGGGAAAGAAGGTTGCCCGTGGTCTGAGATTGATTGTGATACCAGGGACACCATGGGTATACAGGAAAGCGATTGAGGAAGGGATTATTGAAACCTTTCTTGATGCAGGAGCAGTTATAGGACCGCCAACCTGCGGACCTTGTCTTGGAGGACACATGGGCATCATTGCAAAGGGTGAGAGGGCTATCTCCACGACGAATCGCAACTTTGTTGGAAGGATGGGGCATCCTGAAAGTGAGGTATATCTTTCAAATCCCGTTATTGCGGCATCCTCGGCAATTCTTGGAAGAATCGGGGGCCCCGAAGAACTCTGATATAAAAGGGAGATAAGTTCAACTAATGGTGATAAGCGCATTCACCAATTTGCTTCACACCAGAAAGCCAATTTTAAACTTACTAAACGGGCGAAGACTCATTGCAACCTGTTGCGGAGGCTTAAATACTGCTAAATTGAAAGGGTAAGGTATAATGAAGATTGAGGGTAGGATATGGAAGTTTGAAGATAATATTGATACGGATTTAATAATTCCGGCAAGATATCTCAATGTTTCAGATGGGACTGAGCTGGCAAAGAGTTGTTTCATCGATCACAGGCCCGACTTCACAAAGATGGCTTCAGAAGGAGACATTATTGTTGCGGGGAAGAATTTTGGTTGCGGGTCATCACGGGAACACGCCCCGCTTGCCATAAGGTCCGCCGGTGTCGGCCTTGTGATAGCTAAGAGCTTTGCAAGGATATTTTATAGAAACGCCTTTAATACCGGTTTGCCCTTGCTGGAATCTGATGAGGCTTTCGATTATTTGCTGGATGGAGACAGAGCTTCTGTCAACATGGTAACAGGAGAAATAAACAATCTGAAAGGAAAGATAATTTCCGCAAAGCCCATACCTGATTTTATGAGAAAGCTGATAGATATGGGAGGGCTAGTTAATTACATAAGAGAAGTCAAGTTGAAAGAATTGAATTGATTAAATAAAATGGTAGGAATCCCCTCTTGGCTCAGAACAAACAATAAATTTTCTTATGAGATTGGAGATGAAAAGATATGAATCAATACAATATAGGTGTAATCCCTGGAGACGGGACTGGCCCTGAAGTTGTCGCTGAGGCGGTGAAGGCATTGAAGGCCCTTTCCGATATTGGCGGGCCTAAGTTTAACCTTACTTATTATGATATAGGTGGAGACAGATATCTTAAAAGGGGAGAACTGCTTCCCGAATCTATTGTAAAAGAACTGGGTGAGATGGATTCTACTCTTCTGGGAGCGATCGGTCATCCCGATGTTAAGCCGGGCATCCTCGAAAAGAATATTTTATTGAAACTGCGCTTTGACCTCGATCTCTATATTAATTTAAGGCCCGTTATTCTGCTGCCAGGTGTCTATACTCCCTTAAAGGATAAGGGCCCCGATGACATAAATTTTGTAATAGTTAGAGAAAATACTGAAGGCCTCTACGCAGGCGCCGGTGGCATTCTGAAAAAAGGTACAGCCGACGAAGTGGCTGTTCAGGAATCGGTCAACACGCGAAAGGGAGTCGAACGGTGTATCCGTTACGCCTTTGAATATTGTAAAAAGAGAGACAAGGAAAGAAAACTCACTCTCTGCGGCAAGACTAACGTCTTGACGTATGCCTTCGATTTGTGGGAACGGGCATTTAAGGAGGTCGGAGTAGAGTATCCTGATATAGAAAAAGACTATGCGCATGTAGACGCTATCTGTATGTGGATGGTTAAAAACCCCGAGTTTTTTGATGTCATAGTGACTGATAACCTGTTCGGCGATATAATTACCGATTTGGGAGCGATGATTCAAGGCGGAATGGGGATAGCGGCGGGAGGTAACATAAACCCCGAAGGTACAGGCGTGTTTGAACCTATTGGGGGGTCTGCTCCCAAATACTCAGGACTGAACAAGATAAATCCGATGGCTGCGATTTATTCTGTTCAGATGATGCTCGAACATCTTAACGAAATTGATGCCGCAGCAAAACTTCAGGGGATAATCAGAAAAGTGGCAAAAAACGATCTCAAAAGCATGGATGCAGGAAGAATGGGGTACGGAACAAAAGAGGTGGGAGATTTGGTCGTAAATTATATCGTAAAGTCTTAGTGTATTTTAAATGGCTTTTGGGGCACTTCATCAATAGGCAGATAAATAAGTAACGGGCGCTTTGCCTTGGCCGCAAAGATGGAGGGAGTGTTAATGAAATGGATAGCCTGTCGACAGAAAATTCACCTCCGGAAGTGAAGTTTGCCGAGCATCTCAGTAACCTCACTAAAATAGGAAAAGCGCTTTCGGCAGAGAGCAATATAGACCGACTCCTCGAAATGATAGTCGACGAAGCCAGAAGCTTTACCAATGCCGACGGCGGCACACTATACATAATAGATGAAGAGAGGAAAACGCTCCGGTTTGCCGTTATTCAGAACAATTCGCTCAATGTGCGTATGGGAGGAACTGCTGAGAATATTACATGGTCGCCGGTTAAACTGCATAACGAAGACGGAACTCCTAACTATGCCAATGTATCTTCCTACGCCGCGCTGTCGGGAGATGTAGTTAATATTTCCGATGTCTATCGTACGGAAGAGTTTGATTTCGAAGGAACCCGAAAGTTTGATGCAAAGACGGGGTATCGGTCTCAGTCAATGCTGGTTGTTCCAATGAGAAATCATGAAAATGAAATTATTGGCGTCCTTCAGTTGCTCAATTCCTTTGATAAATCAAAGGGGAAGATAACCTCCTTTTCATTAGAGTATCAAAGACTGACAGAATCTCTGGCCTCACAGGCGGCGGTTGCCCTTACCAAAAATATCCTGATTAAGGATCTCGAAATCCTCTTCGAATCATTTATCAGAACCATTGCTACTGCTATTGACGAAAAATCTCCCTACACGGGAAATCATGGCCGTCGTGTAGTCGATCTGACTATGTGTATCGCTGAAAAGATTAACAGTGCCAAAGCGGGTCATTTCAGGGATATCTATTTTGACAGGGATCAGATGGATGAGCTCCGCATTGCCGCTTGGCTTCACGATGTGGGGAAAGTGGCGGTTCCTGAGTACGTGATGGATAAGTCTACGAAGCTGGAAACTGTCTATGATGGCATAGATACGGTGAAAACCCGTATGGAGGTTCTCAAGAGAGATATGGAGATAAAATACCTCAGACACGATGCCGGTGGTGGAGGAGAGGGATCATCCTATGGCAATGTGGAATATGGGAGTTATAAAAAGGAGATCAAAGGTCTTGATGATGACTTGGCATGCCTCGAGCGTATAAACAGGACATCGGAATTTTTATCAGATGATGACCTCGGACGGGTGAGGCTAATTGCCAGAAGAAGATGGTCGATAGACGGGAAAGAGATGAATCTCCTGACCAATGATGAAATTGACAGCCTGTCCGTTCGCAGAGGAACTCTTAATGACAGGGACCGGGATATAATAAACAGCCACACTACAATAGGTTTCAAGATGTTATCACAGATACCATTCCCCAAAAGATTGAAGGATGTCCCTTTTTTTGCAACCGCTCATCACGAGATGATCAACGGTAAAGGATATCCGAGGGGGCTTAAGGGGGACGAGATCCCCCTGCAGGTTAGAATTATTACATTCGCCGATACCTTCGAGGCGCTTACGGCCAGCGACAGACCATATAAAAAGGGCAATACGCTGTCTCAGGCAATGCAGATTTTAGGCCTTATGGTTAAAGACAGACATCTCGATGCGGACTTGTTTGAGCTCTTTATGAAAGATAAAATCTATATGGATTACGCAAAAAAGGAGCTTGACCCCAAACAGATCGATGACTATGTAT
>JAFGPZ010000101.1 GCA_016935935.1 Deltaproteobacteria bacterium | reverse complement strand
TGCCGCGTCGCGCTGCTCCTCCAATGACCTGATTGGCAATTATACAAAGCTCCCATCACACAAATTGACAGGATGATTCACTGCTCAGTTCAACGACAGGACAGTTTTTTCAAATGACGCCATGTCTTCTATATTCAGGATTTTGACATTTTTGTCAATTCTCTTTATAAGGCCCGAAAGTACTTTCTTCGGTCCCAGTTCGACTATAGTATCGACACCCATATAGACCATTTTTTCTATAGTTTCTTTCCATCTTACAGGAGAGATTATCTGTCTTTTTAACAGTTCCTTCGTGTTTTCTCTGTTATGCAGTAACTCAGGATCTACATTAGGAATCACCTTCACACCGCAATCTTCTATTTTGATGTAATCAAGATCGCCGCCAAGTCTTTCCGCGGCGCCTCTCAAGAGGCTGCAATGACATGGAACACTTATGGGAAGGCTAACAGCTAATTTCGCCTTTGCCTCTTTAGCTTTAGATATGGCCTCATTGACAGACTTAGTATGCCCTGAAATCACAAACTGCTCGGATCCGTTGATGTTTGCCACTTCAACGATGGCCCCTCCGCCACTGATCTCCCGGCAGATTTCCTCTACTTTCTCTCTTCCGAGGCCCACAATTGCAGCCATAGAGCCTTCACCTTTCGGTACCGCTTCCTGATGATATCTTCCCCTGGCTTTGACAAGGGGAAGGGCATCGGCAAAGGCAATAGCCCCGGCGGCCGTCAGAGCGCTATATTCTCCAAGGCTATGGCCAGCCATGACAGACGGCGTTATCCCGGTCTCATTATTGAATATCCCGTATATGGCCACATCGACTGTAAGCACGGCGACCTGAGTGTTTTCCGTCATGTCAAGTTCTTCTCCAGGCCCTTCAAAGCAAAGCCGGGAAATGTCCTGATGAAGAACTTCGTCGCACTCCGAAAATATATCTCTCACGGCTTTGAAATTCTGATATAACTCCCACCCCATGCCGACATACTGAGAACCCTGCCCTGGGAAAACAAGTCCCACTATACTCATCTCTTCACTGCTTTCTGTTGATTGTAGAGCCTGGTAAGTTGAGATAATTCAACCGCTTTTCTTAGATAAGACTCATTCACCCAGCTCTCATATCGTTCGCGGGAGTCAGGATATCTTTTCAACAGGCATAACTTCCCGCCCCTTATATGTTCCACAATGAGGGCATGCGCGGTGGGGCATTTTCGGTTCTTTGCACTGCGGGCAGATGGATATTGTGGGAGGAGTGAGAGCATCGTGGGCTCTTCTCCTATTTCTTCTTGCTTTCGAATGTCTCTTAACTGGATTTGGCATTTTATTGTTTCATTCCTTTCTCAATTTTGAAGTCTTTCAATTTAGCGAAGGCGTTTTCCTTCGTCTCCACCTTATGACCGCATTCTACTACGTTCAGATTAATACCGCAAATCTTGCACAGCCCCTTACAGGATTCCTTACAGAGCGGGCTGATCGGAACCTGAAGGATAATCTGTTCAACGATTATGTCATCTATATCTATGGTGCTGTCACTGTAGTAATTCATACCGAGTTCTTCATGACTCAGCTCCAGATCTTCATCGAAACAACCTGGATCGGGAGAAAAAGTGTATTCGAACTCTACCTTCACGGGAAGCTTGAATCTATCGAGACACCTGCAGCACTCCAAGTCGAATTCTGTAACAATTTCGCCTTTGACGTCCACCTTTTCACGGATTTTATTTAATTGACAGTTGATGTCGATCCGATCCAGAGAAAAATCACACCTGTCTTTCCGGCTTAACAGCTTGAAAAACCAGTCGCCTCCTCTGGAAAAACGGAGATTCAGGCCGTCATCCGGGATATTAGAAAGTCTTACCTGCAAAACCTGTCCCGATTATAATATTATGTGAATGGAGCAGATAATTATAAAACGGCTCTTATGTCAAGTAATTTTTGCCTTCCAGGACTTTTTTGTCTTAACTGGAACACGACTATGACCCCTGGGTTGCGCAAGAGTGACCATCGATTCCTACCTGTCGGTATCATGATAATTTCAAGCAGGAACCTCCCAGGTAAATTTAGATCTATCTTGACAAAGGTATCTTATGTCCATATAAGTAGTTTAATTTATTTGGAAGGGAAAACAGAACTTGACTGTCAGAACGAGATTCGCTCCATCACCAACTGGATTTTTACATATCGGAGGGGCCAGGACGGCCCTCTTCAACTGGCTTTTCGCGAAACACCACGGCGGCCGGTTTATACTGAGAGTAGAAGATACAGATCAGATTAGATCGACGGAAGAATCTACGCAGGCTATTCTGGACGCAATGGATTGGCTGGGCTTAGATTGTGATGAAGGTCCGTTCTTCCAGGCTGAAAGAGTTGAACTCCACAAAAAACAGGTTGAGCAGCTAATCACTAACGGCAAGGCGTATAGATGCGTATGCACACCCGATGCGCTGGAAGAAATGAGGAAAAGGGCATCGAGGGCGGGGAGGAAACCCAAGTACGACGGTACCTGCCGTAATAAGAATCTTCCACCGACTCCAGGCTCGGTGGTAAGATTCAAGTGCCCCCAGACGGGAATTACCACAGTCAATGATCTTATCAAAGGTCCTGTAATTTTTGATAATAGTGAGCTCGATGACCTTGTTATCGAGAAGAGTGACGGATACCCCACATACAACTTCGCAGTTGTCGTTGATGACGCCGAGATGAACATTACTCACGTTCTGAGGGGAGATGACCATCTGAATAACACGCCGAAGCAGATACTCCTCTATGAAGCGCTCGGATACAATGTCCCCGAATTCGGACATTTTTCAATGATTCTCGGAAGTGACAAGGCAAGGCTGAGTAAGCGTCATGGCGCTACTTCCGTTATGGCGTATAGGGATATGGGCTATCTGCCTGAGGCACTGGTAAACTATCTCGTACGGCTCAGCTGGTCTCACGGAGATCAGGAAATCTTTACACTGGACGAGATGATAGATCTTTTCGACCTCGACACCGTCGGGAAATCAGCGGCAGTATTCAATCCTGAAAAATTGCTCTGGTTAAATCAGCACTACATACAGAAAAGCGATTCAGAGAGACTGGCCGGAGAGATACTTCCTGTCTTAGAAAAAATAGGTCTGCCTGTCACCGACATGGAGACCCTGAAACATGTGGCAGATGACCTGAAAAACAGATCAAAGACACTGGTGGAGATGGCCGAAGCGGGAGCCTTCTACTTTCAGGACGAAATCGAATATGAAGAAAAGGCGGCGATGAGCTTTCTCAAAACAGAGTATGGCAGACATCTCAAGGCCGTTGCTGAAGAATTGCCGTCACTTGAAGAATACACAAGGGCGGGAATCGAGTCCTTCTTGAGAAACATGGCCGATAAAAGGCAGACAAAACTCAAATTTATTGCACAGCCGCTGAGAGTTGCCCTTACCGGCAGGGCAGTGAGCCCCGGAATTGATGAAGTTATGATAACACTGGGCAGACAAAAGGTGATCGCCAGGATTGAAAGGGCAATCGATTATATTGAAAAAAATTAAAATCTTTTCCGGATTTTCAGTCACAAGACTCTGATACGGGAAACTCTGAACATAGGCTCTCAGTTATCTCTATGTTACCGGGCAAAGATATGAGCGTTGCCTTTGTTGATGAGTCGAATGATTAGCAGTGTCTTCCGATCTGATGATCTGATGAAGGGAGGAGTCGTGAAATTTAAATCCTTGGACCGGGAGAAATTCAGAAAGCTGATCTTTCTGATCTTTGCTTTATCTTCTCTTCTCCCCATATTGATTATTATCTTTATCGGCATCAATTATGTGCTGCCGCACCTTAATTACGAGCAGATAGACAAACTGAGACCGGCATTTACCTTCAGTATCTGGATTATGCTCCTGCTTCCTTCCATCAGTTTTTTTATGTTGTTTAACTGGATGAGGTCGCTGGAGAATCTGACTAAGGAAATCAAGTTGAAGTCGGGTGTTATTCCTGGTGACGAGATAGATTCGAGAGAAGAAACAAGCGAAATCATAATCATTCGCGAGACCTTCGAGGAATTACATACCGAACTTCAGGAAAAGATGAGTCGGCTTAATGAATATTCTAAAAAATTGATTGCCTCAAACATTGAACTGTCCGAGCTTTCTACCATAGACGATTTGACGGGCCTCTACAATCGCCGCCACTTTGACTTACGCCTTGGCGAGGAGATTGATCGTTCTCAGCGTTACGGACACGAACTGGCGCTGATAATGATGGATATAGACGAGTTCAAACAGTATAATGATATCCTTGGCCACCAGGCAGGTGACTTTTTACTGAAGGAAATAAGCAAGTCATTTCGAGGGAATATTCGCAATATCGATCTCCCTTTTCGCTATGGAGGTGATGAGTTTGCCATCGTCCTTCCAGAGTGCGATACACAGGCCGCCGTATCTGTGGCGAACAAACTGTCTAAAATCGTTTCCACTTACACCATCGATGGCATGGAAAAGCTTCCCTTAGACAGGATCACGATAAGTTGCGGTGTCGCAGGTTACAGGAAGGGAATGACTGACCTGCTGAAGGAAGCAGACAGATTATTGTACGAAGCAAAGAACTCGGGCAGAGGCCTTGTCAGGACATCTCCCGGAAATTAGAACTTGACATTTCTCGATTAATTGACTAATCCCTACCCTTCAAAACGGGTTTGGATGCGACAGTTTAACGGTGGACAGAGACAACTGTATCGCGACATACAAATATCCAATCTGCCAATAATGGTCCCATCGTCTAGCGGTTAGGACGCTGGCCTCTCACGCCGGAAACCGGGGTTCGATTCCCCGTGGGACTACCATCAATTATATCAAAAGGATAAGGCGGAGAAGGTTTTTAGTAAACTCGGATTAACCTCAAACTCAGGCGATCACACTTTTTTATAAACAAGTTGAAATTAGAAACCGCCTTCCCTTTGACATAGTTATTACCAATGAAACCAGTCTTCAAACCTTTGATGAGGCAGATGCCGGTAAGAATCTGGTTGTTTGTAAAGACGCCGGTTATTCTAACGATC
>JAFGPZ010000100.1 GCA_016935935.1 Deltaproteobacteria bacterium | reverse complement strand
TGCGTTGACGAGTTCAAGAATGTCTTCTGTTGAAAGATAGGGGTCGGATTCGATGATCTTAATGGGTGATCTTTTCTGCTGAATGAATGTGTCGTTCAATGCATTCAGGTGGGTCAGGTAACTGCTCGCCCTGCGAACGTATACCATCTGACCCGATAGATCACTTAAGGTTTGGATGTCTTTAAGGTTACGGTTTAGTACTATGACTTCACGGACATCGGAGAAATAGGGATTTGTAAATGCGACAAGTTTCTTCCGTTTGGGTGTTATGGTGAGGCCTGCAGCAGCCACATCACCGCGGCCTTCGTTAAGGGCCGCCAGCAGCTGATCAAAGGGTAGGGGAAGAAAGACCACCTTGGTTCTCTGCTGGATCTCCATGGGAGACGGGTTCAAATAGGTTTCGTACTCGCTCAGCAGATCGTACTCAAATCCCCGGAACTTACGATCAGCAAAGAAGAAATTGGTTTTGCTGTAGTTTACCAGAACGCGTATGAACTTCCTTTCCCGAATCTCAGCAAGATCCCCCTTAAATGGCTTGGCAACAAGTGGAAAGACTGCCTCCTCGTCAAGGATGGGTGTTGTCTCATCACCAAGCTGAAAAAACCCTGATCGTTCATCAAACATTTCCCCATCAGCAGTCATCCGGTTATCATCTTTTTCTGAACAGGCCGAAAAAACAATGAGGAACATAAAGCATAGTGATCCCAAATAGAAACGTGCGTTAGACAGTTTCAAAATTTGTTCCTCCCAAAAAGTGCTTTGTGCATCGTTTTCAGACGAGCATCCTTTGTTATGTCAAAGTATAGGGAAAACGATCATTTGCTGTCAATGAGAAAATCATTTGGGGTGCAACTGTCGCAATCCTTTTCATAGTCACCGATCAGTCAACTCTTTTTTATCACTTAAATTTTTATCAATCGAATAAAAAGCCCTTGACAATTTTTCCATAATATATTACTAGTTACTAAATAAGAAAAGTTATTACTATATAGCCCATGAAAAAAAGCAATTCACAGTTGAATGAAAAGTTAGAAGCGTTTGTTAAACGATGCCGCGACAACGGTATTAAGGTTACCCATCAACGGATGGAGATATTTCGTGAAATTGCGTTATCCGATACCCATCCATCGGTTGAAGACATTTATCATAAACTGAGGTCAAAACTTCCGATGATTTCCCTGGATACCGTTTACCGCACCCTGTCTACCTTTGAACAGATTGGCATTCTCTCAAAGGTTTCGGTTTGGGATAACAAAGGCAGATTTGATTCAAACATCATTCCGCACCACCATCTGATATGCACACGATGCAAAGGCATCATGGATTTTTATTGGCCAACATTTGACACCATAAGTCTGCCTACACAAACAAAAAAATGGGGCAAAATCATGGCCAAACAGGTTGAATTGCGGGGTGTTTGTGAAGAGTGCATGGGAAAGTCCAAAAAGACCAAATGACCGGACATGTAATTCCAAAAGTTCCATCTACTTTTTTTTCTGCAATTGATAATAATCTTTATTATATAGTTTAAGTTATTTATAATTTCAAGCAAAAGGGGGGATGCTTATTGATTTGTTAAAATCTATCAAGCATTAAATGTTCTTAACAACTGCAATTTAACGAAAGGAGGTAGATAAAAATGAAAAACCATGTTTTTTACTTATGCGCTATATCGATTCTCTTGATAAGCCTTCCTGCTCTCGCAGCAAGTCCATTGGGTTTGCCGCCCCTTCCAATTCCCGCGGACAACCCACAAACATCTGAGAAGATCGCATTAGGTGATAAACTCTTTCATGATACGCGTTTTAGCTCAACGGGCTTAATTAGTTGCGAAACCTGCCATAAGAAAGACAAGGCGTTTACAGACCGGCTGCCAGTATCCGAGGGAATTGAAGGACTGAAAGGTACCAGAAACGCTCCAACCCTGATTAATGCAGCTTATATGCAAACCCAGTTTTTAGATGGACGTGAACCTTCATTGGAGGCTCAATCCGCCCAGCCATTTGTCAATCCGGTGGAAATGGGACTTAAAAATCACGATCCCATCCTGAATATTGTTCGAACGGATCCTGAATATGTCGATCAATTCAAGAAGGTATTCGGGAAAAGCGGTGATCAGATAACCATGATGGAGGTGGAACAGGCAATCGCAGCCTTTGAACGCACGCTTATTGCCGGGGATTCCCCCTTTGATCGTTACCAATACGGTGGTGATAATACGGCGATGAGTCCCGGAGCCATACGAGGATTGGAGCTATTCCGGGGGCAGGGACGTTGTGTATCCTGCCATGTCATCGAACAGACGCAGGCCCTCTTTACCAACAATCGATTCCACAATATCGGTGTCGGGTTTGTCAAGTTGAAGGACAATGAGCAGGAAGTGGCCAGGGCTTTTCTTGAATCGAAACGGGAGGGCGCCAATGTTGACATTGAAGTCTTAACCAAGGAGAACAACTCAGAGCTTGGACGTTTTGCTATCTCCGAAGAGATTCAGGATATGTCTGCGTTTAAAACATCCACTCTACGCAATGTCGAGAAAACCGCACCCTATATGCACGATGGAAGTCTTAAAACCCTTGAGGATGTGGTTACATTTTACAACAATGGCGGAAGGCTGGAGGAGACCGATCACCTGACCCCCTATCTGGACGGAGGCATCAGGCCTTTGAATCTCAGCGACCAACAGCTGGCTGACCTGGTGGAGTTTTTAAAGGCGCTCACCAGTCCGCAATTCGCCAACCAATAGATGTCATCTAAATCGATGGAACATTTTAGGGAGGAGATTATGAAAAACCTTAATCGTCGTCAGTTTTTGAAAGGAGCTAGTGCACTCACTGTCGCAAGTGTGTTACCAGTGAATCTCGTGAGGGTCGCCTTCGGAGCAACCCCCACGTTAGAAGATTTTACCTTTGCCCATATCTCGGATTCTCACATCACCCACATCAAAGGGAATGAATTCGTACGAAACTGGGATCAGGGCTTGATACGTGCCGTTGCAGAGGTCAACCTGATGACCCCGCAACCGGACTTCATCATTTACGGTGGCGACCTTGCACAACTGGGTAAAAAGGAAGAGATTGATCACGCGCTGGAGCTGATGTCCAAGGTGCGAGGCAAGGTTCACTACGTGATGGGTGAACACGATTACTATCTGGATCTCGGAAAACATTGGGAGTCGCGATTGGGACCGCAGTGGTATGGTTTTGATCATAAGGGCGTTCACTTTGTGGTGCTCAACAGCATCCTGACCTACGATGAATGGACGCACAAATCATGGTCAACACCGATGGATCGAATGCTCGGCATGGCCCGCCTGGACAACCCTCAGGGTTCACCTTTCATCGTGGGGAAACAGCAACGGGACTGGTTGAAAAAGGACCTGGGAAAAGTCAGCAAAGATACACCCATTATCGTCTTCTCGCATTCCCCCATTCAGAAAATCTATAAAGGGTGGAACTTCTGGACGGATGATGCGGAAGAGGTGCAGGCTCTGCTCAAACCCTTTAACAAGGTGAACGTTGTCTACGGACATGTCCATCAAATTGAGTACAATCAGATTGGAAACATCAGTTTCCAATCGGTCATGGCTACGGCATGGCCCTGGCCCTATCCAAAGAGTTACTCCCAGCAACCCAGTTTTATGCCTGAACTGACCGTGGAGATGAACCGTGCCGATCCATTCTTCGAACGGGATGCAACCGGCTGGGAATACATCAACGTCAATGCCGGAAACGTGGACATGTACTACCAGTTACCCAACAATCAGAATCGGGCTGTCGTCTATGACACACAGTCCGGAAGACCTGTTGACACCACCTATCAGCCGGTGTCGAACCGTATTCCACCGCAGATACACTTTTAATCGTTGTTACTATTTGGGAGGCTATTATGAAATATGCAAAACACGTCCTGGTTGTAGGGATTATAATTGCGATGGGCATGCTCTGGTTATCATCTGCCCGTACGGATGAATTTACCGAGGAAGATCTCAAGCGATGGGAACAGGAGTATTTAACTGTTGTTAACGAAGGGGATATGCTCTTTCACAGCGGGAAACTCGGTGGCAACACGGTATCCTGTGACCAGTGTCACCCCAATGCTACCAATACCCACCCAGAGACCTATCCAAAGTTTCAGAAACAGATAGGCAAAGTGGTTTCTCTTTTTGAGATGATCAACTGGTGTATTCAGAACCCTCTGGAAGGGAAACCTCTGGCTGCAGACGATCCGAAAATGACAGCATTGCTGTCATACATCACCTTTGAGCGTCGCGGGGTACAGCTCAATCCCGGGAAGCATTGATCTTGTTGGCATCGATCGAATAGACTTTATGGCTGTCTACATATGCGAAGTCTGCGAATTTATTTATGATGAGGAAAAGGAAGGGGTAAAATGGGCCAATCTTCCTGATACCTGGTTGTGCCCGGTATGCGGATCCAGAAAAACCCTTTTTAAACGCGTTGAGGAAACACCCATCGAACCGGATGCATCAGCACAGGAAGACCCTCAACACAAGCCTCTTTCTGTTGAAGGCGCAGTCGAACACTCTCCTGTTACAACTGTATCCGACCTAATGATTGAAACCATGGTGAACTGGGGTGTTCGATATGTGTTCGGTATGGTCGGACATTCCAATCTGGGACTCGCCGACGCGATACGTAAACATTGCGAGAGAGGTCATCTCCATTATATTGGTGTCCGACATGAGGGTGCAGCATCCTTTGCCGCCTCTGCCTATGGTAAGCTCACGGGACGACCTGCCGCATGTCTGGCTATCGCCGGACCGGGGGCCACCAATCTCTTAACCGGTCTATGGGATGCCAAGCTGGACCGCGTTCCCATTCTGGCCCTTACCGGACAGGTGGACCTGCAGTTTATAGGCCCTGGCGCCTTTCAGGAATTGGACCTCGCATCTGCATTCAAAGCCGTTTCCTGCTGGAGCCAAACAGTCCTTGAAG
>JAFGPZ010000099.1 GCA_016935935.1 Deltaproteobacteria bacterium | reverse complement strand
TGTAGAGGTTGGACCATAGAACCCTGGAAGAGAGAGTGACCTCCACATCGGTGCCGGTAGGGTAAAATCGGGACATGCCCACTTCCGCTTGCGCGTTACCGCTTTCAACGTCTTTTTCCGGGTTGGACTGGCTGTTTTCCTGCTCTTGAGTCAGTCCAATATTGCCCCTGAGAACTGGGCTGAAGATAGCCTCTTGTTGATCCTCCAGAGTCTTTTTGATTTCAGGCGTCAGTTTTTCCACTTTCAACAGTCGGTTGTTTGCCAGAGCCATCATAATGGCATCCTGGACTGTTATTGTGAGAATATTATCCTTAATTTTGGGAAGAAGAGTTTCTTCTTCCATGGTTCTGTCCACACTGTTATCAAATTCTGCTGTTATGCCCGACGTTGTCACAGGGTTAAGTACGAAGAGATACAAAAGTATGACCAAAGTCACTACTTTGCCCGGCTGGTTATGATGGTCTCGGATCTTCAATATCATTTCCTCCTTTTGCTTTCGAAGAGCAGATACATGGAAGGTACGATTACCAGTGTGATCAATGTGGCGCTGAAGAGACCTCCGATAACGGCCCTTGCCAGAGGGGCCTGGACTTCACCACCTTCTCCGAGACCGATGGCAAGTGGCGTCATTGCCAGTATTGTTGTCGTCGCCGTCATAAGAATGGGCCGTATTCGTCTTCTGCCTGCCTCTTCTATGGCCTCCCTGAGAGGCATGTCATCCCGATTACGCAGAAGATTGATATGATCAACGAGCAGAATGGCGTTATTGACAACGATACCCCCAAGCATGATGCACCCGATATAGGACTGGACGTTAAATGTGGTGTTGGTCAAAAAGAGTATGAGAATGACTCCAATGACGGCAAAGGGGATGGAAAACATGACCACAAGGGGATAGAGGAATGATTCGTAGAGACTCGCCATTACCATATATACGAGCACAAGGGCAAGCAAAAGGCTTAACAGAAGTTCACCGAAGGCCTTCTGTTGTTCCTCATAGTCACCGCCAAATGAAATAATAAAGTCTCCGGGTACGGGGATAGCATGCAGTTTCGTTCTTATGTCTGCCAGTATAGAGCCCATATCGCGACCGCTGATATTGACGGACAGGGTAATGATCCTTTCCTGGTCCTTTCTTTCTATTCGGGTGGGCCCCGTAGAGGCTATGGATTTTACAACGTTTCTCAGAACTACAGGCTCTCCCGTAGAGTTTACAACTCTGAGATCAAGTAATTCTGAGGTGTTCATAAATTCGGCGTCACTTATCTTTACACGTATATTGAATTCATCACCACCTTCGCGATAGTAGCTTGCCCGTGTTCCCGACAATACCGTCTGGAGCATATTGGCGATCTGAGAGACAGTTAGTTTGAGACTCGCCGCTTTCTGCCGATCAATTACAATTATCTCTTCCGGCGTTCCAGTTTCTGTGCTGATTACTGTGTCAGTTACTCCATCAATCCCGATCACTGCTTCCTCTATATGTTTTGCCAATTCATTCGCAATGTCAAGGTCATATCCCCTGATATCAATCTGTATCTTTTCCGCGTCGCCGCTTGACATGCGCAGCATAAAAAGTCCCTGCCCGGCACGCGTCCTGACGGTGATACCGGGGATATTTGAAAGTTTGCGGCGCAGGTCGGCGGCGATCTGATCGCTTGAACGGGACCTGTCTTTCAGATCGGTAAGGGCGATTCTCATGGTACCTGTGTGAGATCCGGTGGAACGGTAACCGCCGGCACCGAGGCTTGTAACAGAGCTCTTTATTTCGGGAACCTCCTTCTGCACGATCCTCTCTATAACCTTGAATTTTTCGTCGATAGTTTCAAGTCTGGTTCCTACTGCCATCTCGCCGGTTATGCGCACCTCCCCTTCGTCTGTAGATGGCATAAACTCAACCCCGACGCGGGGTATAAGTAAGAGACTGCACCCCAGGAGAACCAGTGCGGATATGAAGACCAGTATCGTGTGGTTCAGCGCGTAATGCAAAAGTTTCTTGTAGCCGTCCTCCACCTTTGTGAAAATAAGGCCGCTGGCAATGTAGATTCGGGTGGTGATGGAAGAATTGGAACCATTTCGTGTTGGGGTAAGTAGTTTTGCCGACATCATGGGGACGAGAGTCAGTGCAATAGTCAGAGAGCAGAGGAGGGCGAAACTTACCACAAATGCAAGCTGTTTAAAGAGAATCCCCGACATGCCCCTTACAAAGACAAGAGGCAGAAAAACGGCCAGTGTGGTCAGAGTGCTTGCAATAATGGGGGCAGTAACTTCAGATGATCCCTTCACAGCAGCATCTTCGAGGTTGGTCCCCGCTTCCCTGAGTCGGTAAATATTTTCCAGAACGACGATTGCGCTGTCCACAAGCATGCCGATGCCCAGGGCCAGCCCACCAAGTGTTATAATATTGAGTGTAAATCCGGAGAAATACATAAGAGCGAAGGTGGCAATAATGGAAATGGGTATGGCTGTTGTGATAATGAGCGTACTACGAACATTACGGAGAAAGAAGAGGAGAACGCCAATGGCGAGTAATCCGCCGTAAAGTGCCATGGACCCCACATTTGTGATAGAGTGTTTTATGTAGGAGGATGTGTCGATGATTGGCGTGATCAAAATTTTTGGAATATCGCTGTTGATTTGCTCTATTTCTTTGAGTACCTTCTGTGCAACCTCAACGGTGTTCGTTCCAGATTGTTTAAGTATTCCCAGCCGGACACCTTCCTTGCCATTGACCCGCACGATTCGTGTGATTTTGACCCACGAGTCTTCCACATAGGCGATGTCCTTCAGCTGTATTGGGACGTCCTGTCGTATGGCAATTACCGTCTCCTTTAACTCCTCAAGATTTTCATATTCGCCGGAAGTCCTCATGGTGATTTCAAAGTTTCCCCGTTCCAGTGAACCGGCGGGAAGTTTTATATTTCCTGATTTAATCTGGCTCAGGATGCTATCCAGAGGCAGATCCAACGCCTTGATCTTTTCTGAATCGAGATTAACGTGGATCTCCCGTTCGAGACCTCCCCATATTTCCAGTGCAGCGACGCCTTGTATCCTTTCAATTCGGTACTTGACCTGGTCTTCGATAATTTCACGAAGGATGAGGGGATTGAGATCGCTGGACGCGCCCATCAGCAGAATGGGGAAACTTGCAACGTCGTATTTCCGGAGCGTTGGGCGATCTACATCGACGGGGAGGCGGCGCATGGCCCGGTCTATACGGTCCCTCACATCGTTTGATGCCGTGTCGAGATCAGTTCCCCATGAAAACATGACTCTGACATTGCTCGATCCCTCTGAAGATACTGAATATATCTCTTCAACACCGGGTACGGCGCTCATGGCCTCCTCCATCGGGCGCGTGATCAATTCTTCAATCTCTTCAGGACTGGCATTTTCATATTCTGTTCTGATCGAGAGGGTTGGATAAGTAATATCCGGCATTAGATCTACGGGGAGGCGGGTCAGGGATACGATGCCGAGAATAATGATAATCGATATGACCATTAAGGTTAGTACAGGGCGGTGAACGGCAAGGCGGGGAAGGTTCATTGTTTATTTCCCGTATTTACGCCGCCCTTCTTTTTCGGAGAAGACATATTCTCCTGACCCGTAATAAGAAGGGGGGATCCATCCTTTAGCAGGTGTTGTCCCATAACGACGACAAGTCCCGATAGAGTCGGGCTGGATACCTCTACCAGATCTCCGGTTTTTATTCCCAGTTCAACGGGTATAAATCGTGCCTTCATGGTCTTCCCTTCCGCAAGAAATACACCCACTGCGTCTTGCTGCTTGATTAGGGCATTTACCGGAATGATTGTCGCATTCTCGCGTTTTTCAAATTCGATTTCCACACGGACGAACATGCCGGGTTTGATTAACTCTGACGGATTTGGCACACTGATTTCTACGCGAGCCTGGCGCGCAGACTCCTTCAAAACGGGCGATATGCGTGTTACCTTGCCATTGAAATCCTTACCAGGGAATGCGTCCGTTGTTATTTTTGCTGCTTGTCCCTTTTTAATGCGTGGGTAGTCTCTCTCAATGACGTGTATAACGGCAGTCAAATTCTGAATGTCTATGATAGAAACTATGGGGGCATTGGCGTTCAGCATGGCACCCTGATCGACGTAGCGTTCTCCGATGACTCGATATGAGTCGCCGTTTTCCCATGAAGCCCTTATTCTGGTGTATCCCAGTCTTACGGTTGCAAACTTAAGGGCCGCCTCTTTCTGGGCAACCTGTGCCAGTAATACTTTTTGCTTAGCCTCTTTTGCCTTATACTGGGCTTCCGCCACATCGAGTTCCGATTCAGAGACAATCTTTTTCTTCCTCAGTCCTTGTGTTCGCTCATATTCGCGGCTTGCAAGGTTGAGGGCGCTTATATTCTCTTCGATATTAGCCTTTGCAACATCTAATTCCGCTTTTGCCTGTTCCACCTGCTGTACATACTCATCGTCATCGAGAAGCGCAATCAACTGGCCCTGGGTCACACGATCACCAATGTTTACGAGGATCTTTTCCAGGCGTCCCGAAATCTTTGGCGCTACTGTGAACTGGGAAGAGGGGAGAAGAGTGCCACTGAAGACGCTGGTATCCCTGACTGTGCCTTGCTTAACCGACACAACCTCTACGGCGACGGCTGAATTTCTGGGATTTGCCTGAGGGCTTTTCGAGGGAGATTTTCCCTTGACATAGAACTGCCAGCCGGCGGCAGCGACTAAAACAGCTAAGACGATTAGGATAATTGCTTTTTTCATCTTACCTCGTGTCGTAATAAGGTGTATTATATGAAACAGGCAAGACTTCTATACCACTTTTAAGTCAATAGCAATCGTTTTCCTTAAATGGAAAGCAGGAAGAAAGAAGACTGCATGGTTTTGTCAATCATTACATCATCCCGTATTTTTTTAGTTTTTTGTGCAGCGTTCTCCGCGTGATACCAAGCCTTCTCGCTGTTTCGCTTTTGTTTCCCTTCGACTGCTCCAGTGTCTTTATGATGCTGATTCTTTCCACTTCTTCGAGAGGCAGGTTGTCGGCTATAGTGGGATCGTCCCGGGATTCTTCTTCATTGATTAAGGGCAGATCGGATTTATCCAGATATTTTGATCTCGAAAGAACTACAGCCCGTTCTATGGAGTTCATCATTTCCCTTATGTTTCCTGGCCAGTCATATTTGATGAGACGGTCCATGGCATGCGGCGTAAATCCCTTTATCTCCTTTTTGTTCTTCTCTGAAAAGACTTTCAGAAAGTGCTGTGCAAGGAGTGGGATGTCTTCTTTGCGTTCTCTGAGGGGGGGTACGGTAAGATTCACTACGTTGATTCTATAAAAGAGGTCTTCCCTGAATTGTCCGGATTGAACCGCTTCCTTCAGGTCTTTGTTGGTTGCCGCGATCACCCTGACATCGACGGTAAATACCTTTTCGCCTCCCACTCTGGTGATCTCCCGTTCCTGCAGTACCCGCAGGAGTTTTACCTGCATGGTAAGAGGCATTTCGCTGACTTCATCGAGAAAAATACTCCCTCCATCAGCCAGTCTGAACTTACCCTCTTTGAGCCTCTCTGCTCCGGTGAAGGCGCCTTTTTCATGCCCGAAAAGTTCCGATTCGAGGAGCGTTTCTGTTATTGCCGAACAGTTTAGTTTTATAAAGGGTCCTCCACTTCTGGTGCTGTTAAAATGCAGCGCCCCGGCTATCAATTCCTTCCCTGTGCCCGACTCACCAGTTATGAGGACAGTAGCGTCAGAGGGGGCCACCTGTTCGACCATCTCGAGAAGTTTGATCATGGGATGGCTGTGTCCAATAATATTCAGGCTGTCAAAACGTGCGCCCAAACTCTCCTTCAGGAGCCTGTTTTCCTCTTTCAACTGCTTGTGCTCCATGGCCCGCTCCATGGCAAGTTTTAACTCATCAAAATCAAGAGGCTTTGTGAGATAGTCGTAGGCGCCTTTTTTGAGGGCATCAACCGCGGTTTCGACAGACGAGTACGCGGTCATAATGATTACAGGTATGGCGGGGTTGATGGATTTTATTTTCGGAAGGGCCTCAAGCCCAGACATCCGTATCATTCTGATATCGATTAGAACCAGATCGAAGGGGTGATTCTGAACCTGTTCTATTGCGCTTTCACCATCATCGGCTTCGCTGATGTCATATCCCCATCCTGACAGAAGCTTTCGCAGCATGGTTCGATGAGCGCTATCATCATCTACTACGAGTACGGCGGAAATGTGACTCATTTCTCCAAATCCTCACTCCGAATACCATCTGTCTCTTCTGACAGAATCGGTAGTATGATTGTTACTGTTGTTCCCTGTCCCTCTCTGCTTTCAACCCTGATTTCCCCTCTGTGCGCCTCGACGATCCTGTGAACAATAGCCAGTCCAAGACCGGTGCCCGAAGGCTTAGTTGTGAAGTAAGGGTCAAATATTTTTTCTATATCACTTTTACCCATGCCGCGCCCCGTGTCTGATATCTCAATTCGGACTCTCTTTTTATCGTGGCTCATCATTGTTACGGACAGAGTGCCGCCACCTTCCATTGCGTCAAAGGAGTTGAGGTATAGGTTGAGCAACATCTGATTTATCAGGTCCGGATCTATTAGGATGTTGCCAACCTCCGGTGAGTATCTTGTCGCGATTCTGATGTCTTTATCCTTAGCCTGCCTTTCAACCATCTTGATGGAGCGCTGTATAAAGTTATCCAGCGAGATTGGTTCCAGTTGGACTGTCATGGGGCGAGCGAACTCAAGCAATTGACTGATTACCCTGTTAAGTCGGTCCACTTCCTGAACCATGATGTCGGCAGTTTTCTTGTCATCAGGGACATCACGGTATCGTTCCCTGAAATAGGTGGCAAACCCCTTTATGGAGCTGAGAGGATTGCGGATTTCGTGAGCGACCCCGGCCGCCAGACTGCCGATTGATGCAAGTCGTCTGTTTCGTTCTATTTCTTTTCGAAGGTGTCGTATTTCCGTGAGATCTCTGAAAAGGATAATGTATCCCGAGGCTCTGTCATCTTCTTCACTCAACCTTGTGGCTATCACCTCGAGGGGAATGATTGTCCCCTTTGTCATCTGACATTCGATTTCCTGTTCAATAACGCCGCCAACCGTTCCTGTAAGATCAAGGAGCCGGACAAGTTGATCAGGTATGACGGTATCGGTTTTATTCCCGATGCTCTGATTATCCGAAAGGCTCAAGAGAGAGGCTGCCTTTTGATTAAGTGACGTAATATGTCTGTCTCGATCAAAGGCCAGGAGACCGATGGGCATATTCTTCACCAGATTATCTGAGAAGGCCTGTATCCGCGACAGGGATGTCTGGACCGACCGGTAACCCTGTGCCAGGAAGAGCGATATGAATCCGGCGAATCCGATCAGAAGAAGAGTGATCATCATTACAATGGTGTGACGGGTGTCTTCCTGCCTCGCCATCTCTATGGGTGTCATGTCGAGGCCAACAAAGATTGTCATGGGGACTTCGGGTTCATCCTTCCCCCTGCCAAATGGGGACCTGAGCCTGTTATCGCCTATCGTTATGGAAGGCTTTCTGCCCTGTGGACCCTGAAGAGGAGCAAACTTGCGATAGACCTCAAAGATATAGTCTGTCTGTCTCCACTGGAGCTCTTGAGATCGGGAAACACTCTCGATATCCAGACCATTTTCGTAATATTGGCCAACTCTGGAAAGCTCGCTGTGAGCCAGTATCTTGCCGGAGTCGTCGGTTATAAAAATATAGAAAATATCAGGTTGCAGTGCAGTTTCGGTAATGAGCCTCTGTACCTGTATCGCACCCCAGCTCATGCCGGTAATGCCCGTCCTCGTACCAGCTTCAAATGACCTTATGAGTGCCGCGCCCTTTTCTATCAGGAGTTTCGTTGTGTTTTTTTTCTGCGTGTTGATATTTTCAAGGGCCACAAAGAGGAATATGGGCGCCAGTACAATCACCGCTCCTATAATTATCCAGGGTGGTATGTTGATCCATTCTTTTCTCACGTTATTTTTCCCTCTGCAGAGGGCTCTTTGCCTACAGGCCCAGATCCTCGTTGATCAGGATGACCTTTATCCGCCCCTTGGGGAATGATTTCTCAGTAATTGTCCAACTGTTGCAGATGCGGTCTGTACCCTTACATTCCTCGCAATAAGATGTTTTGGCGCAGGGGGTCTTCATGTCAAGACGCATCGCATTGATTGGAGCTGCGTAATTCTTGATACGAAACATAGCCTCATCAAGGCCGGATACTATCTTGTTTCGCCCGAGAAATATGACAACGTTCTTAGGGCCGAAAGTAATGGCAGCCACACGGTTACCCATATAATCAAGATTTACCAGTATGCCCTCTTCCGTTACAGCATTGGTGCCCGTAAAGAAAAGATCCACCGTGAGTGACTGTCTCCGGCGCTCCAGCTTCTCTTCAGGAGATACCTTTTGGTTGTATGTATCTATAATATCAAGATTTTTATCGTCTCTCAGGGCGTGGTAGAGACCGGTGGCTATAAAGGTTGTTGACCCGCCCCAGGAGACGCTCCTGGCATTCAGCCGGGGTATGATCTGTTCCACAGCGATCTTCTTTGCCTCTGCGGAATCTGCCGCCTGATATACCTCGAAATTATTTCCCTCCAGGGCTCTTCCGAGGTCGCCCAATCGTTTCTTCCAGTAGTAATCCACGGGTTTTTCCATTTTTATATTCTTCCTCTCTTCTTAAGCAACAGATTTCGCATGTTCCATGGATTATCCTAATCGCTTGGAGTGCAATACGAAATCTGCAGGGTTTAAATTACCGCAGCTTGCTGCGATGTTGTTATTTTGCCTTCAATTTGTCTGTAACAGTGATTTGTCTATCACTTTTTGATTTTAATGATATCGTATAGGATAGGAATAAGTCAAATGGGTAAATATCTTTTCTGTTTGTAAAAAGACAATTTGACGAGGATATAATAAAGTGGTCCGCGCTTTCCGATTTGATGATTTTTCTCTTGATTTGATCCTCCTGTCATGAAAATCTTGGTTGGCGATTACTGTACACCGGAGAAGCATATTTGAATCTTGACAAATCCCTATATTCATGTCACCTAATACTCTATGGTTCAGGGGTGTCTGATACAAATCATCTCACTTTTTCTTTTACAAAAAGGAACCCGTTTAACTCGTTCCCACGCTCCAGCGTGGGAATGCATACCGAGGTTGCATACCGGGTTTAAATAATGGGAAGAAGCCGCTATACATTTACTCACGGACTCGTCCCCATGCTCCTGCGTGGGAACGCATAGGGAGGTTTTTGTCTTGAAAAATCTCCGTAATGCAACTATCCTTTTGCTCATCATTTTCCTGGTCCTTTTAATTGCCAGTGCCGTATATGCTGTAACCAGGGGAATTCACATTGTATCTAAAAAAGGCGAAGATCTTTATCTTTACAAGGATTATCACGCACTGGTTGTTGGGGTAAGCGACTACGACAAGTGGCCGAATATTCCCAATGCCGTCGGAGACGCGAAAGAGATCTCGGCGGCTTTGAAGGGCTTGGGATTTACCGTGAAAGAAGTCTACAATCCCGCGTCCCGGGAACTGAAGACGGCCCTCAATGACCTGACCTACGGGCAGGGACGGGAAAAGAACCGGGCCATACTGTTTTACTTTGCCGGTCACGGTGAAACGGAAACCATGGCCGACGGGACGAAACTGGGATATATCATTCCCTCAGACTGCCCTTTG
>JAFGPZ010000015.1 GCA_016935935.1 Deltaproteobacteria bacterium | reverse complement strand
TTTATGTATAATCAAAAGAATAAGAGCGCTATATTTTCGCTTGACAGCCGACGGCATATTGACTCAAAATAAGACTCCACGTAAGAGGAAGTGATGATAGTTGTATGATCTGGTCACGTAGAAAAAGAAAAGATTCCCACACTCCTGAAGAAGGTGATTGGAGTGCCTTTATCGAAAAAGGCGCTAACTTTGAGGGAGATCTGAAATTCCAGGGAAACCTCAGAATAGACGGCTGCTTTAAAGGTAAGGTAGAAGGTGGTGGAGCCCTCATTGTGGGAGTCGATGCAGACCTTCATTCAAACATATCCGTTTTCGAGATCGTTGTTTATGGAGAGATAAGGGGCAATATCAGAGCAGACAGTAAGATTGATATCGATTCATCGGGCAAGGTCTTTGGCGACATTCAGGCCCCCGACATAGTGATTAGAGATGGAGCCGTTCTCGAAGGAAAATGCCTGACCACCCGCCATGCTTCGTTAACACAAACAGATGTCGCATCTGATGAAGGGGAGAATGGGCTGCTGCGACTGGGATCGATTTCTTCGGAAATGAGAGAGATGCAAGGGGAAGATGTGCTTTTGTCCAGATTACAACTTCTCATCATTATGTGTCTGGCATGCCTGAAAGATTATCCCGTTGGGCAATTCAGAAAAGATGCGATAGTAGCAAATGCAAATTATATCATTGAATACTGTGCTGACTTGCCGGTAAATCTGAAAGGTATTAAGGGAAATGAACAACACAGGGGAACGATGGATTTTAAGTATATACTTTGCGAGAGGATTCGTCTTCTTGCCCTGATGGCGAAAGGATTTGCCGAGGGTAATATGATAGGCAGATTCAGAAGACAAGCGGCGGAAGAGAATATCGATTGCATCTACGATGCAATTAAATTTACCGGTCAATTAAATGAAATGAAGTTTCCAAGGTTGGTATGAGGTACATAGAGCAAGATGGAGAATGTAAAAATAGCAGTCGTTGAGAGTGACGAAATGATCAGATCATTTGTGGTAGATCTGCTGACATATTGCGTTAACCGGCAGGTGCTGTCCTTTGAAGGAAGTGAATCGGCATGGGCCTATTTTGAAGAGAATGCAGATATAGATATCTTTATACTGGAGGCAGATCTGCACAACGGCCTAGAACTCATTTCCAAGATAAAGGAAAGGGATTCTGAAAAGATCTGCGTGGCCATGTCGTCAAATCCCGAAGACGAGGTGTCTGCGGTAAATCTCGGGGCCGATGCCTTTCTGGCCAAACCCTTCAACATGGACGACCTGTTTAATGTTGTTCAGTCATTTGTTACAAAAGATGTTGATTAGTCTGGCAACAGCAAAAAATAACATCGAAACAGTAATTGTATCAGAGCACCTCAAAGACCTTAAGAGGCAATCCGCCTTCTGCAACGGCCTTATTTATGGCGCTTTCAGAACCCAGGACCTTTACCAGCCCGTTATGGCGAGCTTCACTCAGTAACTTTCCGAAGACTCTGAAGTCGTCAACAGTGGTTGAGAGGATCTCATCGCGAATCTGCTGGAGATAATCGTCAGTCGTTCCGGTCAGATAACGGATCATAGATGCGTATCCCTTTGCATCGGGCAGCATGTAGCCATCCATGTCGCCTATGGCGCCGGTGATGCATTTCGTCAGTTCTTTTTTGTCGAGTGAAATGCCTTCCAGAAAGTCAGATGTCTTGTCAAAGGCATCCAGTGTCTTCATGATATTGGGATCTCTATAGGAGAGAAAGGTAAGGACGCCCGACAGGTGGTCGAAGTTACAGAAGGAGCCGTAGGCTCCACCTTGGACACGGACTTGATCCCAGAGCCATGAGGTTCTCAGATACCTTGTGATAACCCCTGTCGATCCCTTAAATTTGTATCCCAGGCGGTAAAGATCCGCTCCTTTGCCCACGTAATTAACCTGTGCAGGAACAGTCATTCCTTCAAAATCATGAGGAGCCTGTGGAAGCCATTCGACAGGATCGGTATCCTTTGTCGGAAATTTCTCCAGGAATGTATCGATGTGAACCCTGGCCTTAGTCCATCCCTCTTCGTCAATGGTTGCATTGACCATCATGGATTTCCTGTTCAGCAATATCTTCAGCATCTCTTTCATTATGGTCAACACGGAGGACCATTCGTTATCCACTTTTTTGATAAGTTTTCGGAGGAAGAAAAGATAAGTTACGCCGTCGATCTGTTCCCCCACCCAGCCCGATTCGCTGAAATGGGATCGCAGTCTCAGATTAACGACATGATGACCGCCCGGTATTATGGATTGTTCCTGCCGCGCCTTTTCCTCCAGTAACATCTGTTTGAAGCGATCACGATTATCCAGGCGGGGAGTTAAAAGTATGTCTTCGAGAATATCCATTAGGTCGGGGACCTTTGACAGAACCGCCTTTCCCCTGAGAAAGAGTCGTGCCTCCGTCTCTTTTTTATCTCTGACCATTGAGGTCAGTATGGAGGGATTGATGCCACCCGTTTTGCGTCCTATTCTCTGAGAAATCTTTACGTAATCTTCCCGTTCCGTACCCATTTCCAGGAGGGCACGGCTGAAGAGGGGAATATAGGGTATATATCTCTGCGGCAGTTCGTGGAGGTTAAATCCTACGTCCAGGTATAATATTCCGTTTGTAAACAGGTCGTGATAGAGAATAGTTGCCTCTTTCCCTGAAAGAACAGTAAGGGGAATCTTCTTGTTTTCTTTTTCCAGATCTTCCAGTTTCAATGTGGGGATTGCTGCCAGAGCCTCCGGAGAGTCGGGTGTTTCCTGCATGCGCTTGAGTTCTTTGGTATTGGCAATTATCTGCCTTATGTTTTCAGCGTTCATAGTTTTTCGGATGGTTTCCAGCATTGCTCTTTCATCGGAATCCTCCTTTTTTGCCAGAGTCCTGTCCGGTTCCAGGACGACACGGGTGCGGTGCGAATTGTTCAAGAAGTGAAGCTTTATAATGTCTTCAAAATATCTATCCTTTGCCGCGACATGCGATTTTATATCCCGCAATGTTGCTTCAAAGGGGAGCAGGGCCAGAGGGTCTCCATTATAAAGCCATGATGTCAGCGCCGTAAGCATCATCGCCAGTCCCCGGGGATAGCGTCCCGTGTTATATTCTCTTAAACGAAATTCTGTCGTGTTGACGGCCGCTTCCACAGCGTGGGGGTCGATTCCCTTTTCCATGAGATCGTAAAGAGTATCAATGATGAGGGTCTCCACGCGGTCGGCATCCTTTACATTGATTCCTTTCAATCCCGCCGAGAAAAACATCTGTCGCAACTCGCATTCCAGACCCCCCCCTGCGATGTCTTCCCCGATGCCGGAATCGATAAGAGCCTTTCTCAGTGGCGATCCGGGCATTTCCAGAAGGATATGATTCAGGATATTGAGTGCCATATTCATTTCCGGGTCACCTGTCTCCGGAAGCACCCAGTTGACCGTCACCATTCCCCTGGGTGGCGATGACTCACCTTCTCCGGCGGCGAAGGGGTGAACAAAGCGCCTGGGACTGTCAAAGGTCTTCTGGAGTGAGATGTGTGATGTTACCTCGGCCTTTTCAAAATCCTTGAGGTATTCGTCGAGGAGGCGAAGCCTTTCTTCGGGGTCATCATCACCATAAAAGAAGATGCGAGAGTTTGAGGGGTGATAATATTTTTTATGGAAGTCCATGAATTGATCGAAGGTGAGATTCGGTATCACCTTTGGGTTCCCCCCCGAATCAAGACCGTAGGTGGTATCGGGGAATAATGAATGCTGCGTGTATTCTGAGAGAAGACTGTCCGGTGATGAATAGACTCCCTTCATTTCATTGAAGACAACTCCCTTATAAGTCAGAGCGTCTTCTTCGCTGTCCAGTTCATAATGCCATCCCTCCTGTTGCAAAATAAAGGGGGTCAGTCTGGGGTAAAAGACGGAGTCGAGATAGACATCGATGAGATTGTAAAAGTCCTGTACGTTCTGACTGGCAACGGGATAACAGGTCTTGTCGGGATAGGTAAAGGCATTGAGGAAGGTCTGCAGGGAACCCTTCAATATCTCAACAAAAGGTTCTTTTACTGGGTATTTACGTGAACCGCAGAGGACAGAATGCTCCATAATATGTGGCACGCCTGTGGAATCGATTGGAGGTGTTCTGAAGGTTATTCCGAAGACCTTGTTTTCATCATCACTTATTATGGATAAGAGTTGTGCCTCCGTCTTTACATGTCGGTAAAGCCGCGCTTCTATTTTCAATTCCGGTATATCTTGATTACGTACCAGTTCAAACCCGTACATTTCTGTCATTATATCCTCCAGTCTATTGTATTAATGGCTAATACTCGATTTTATGTGTCTCTTCAAGCTTCTTTTTGCCGCCACATTTTTTCTTGACAAGTGAGTCATGAAACAATATATTGCTTGATAGCTATATATTGAGTATCGATGGGTAAACTCGTTAAGTCTATGAAAGCGATATCAGGCACAAATCTGGTTCAGATAATCAGGTGGGAACTAAAAGTTTTATCTTGATATATAGA
>JAFGPZ010000014.1 GCA_016935935.1 Deltaproteobacteria bacterium | reverse complement strand
GGCGGTGTAGCTCAGACGGTTAGAGCATACGGCTCATATCCGTAGTGTCCGGGGTTCGATTCCCTGCACCGCCACCATAAGACTCAAAAAGCCTGGCCTGTACGGTCGGGCTTTTTTGTGGCCTTATAGTTCTCGGTAGAGACTATCGGCAACAGCGAGACCTCTCAGTGTTGGGAATAAGAAGTTATCTTTAACTTCGAGCAAGCCTTCTTTCAAAAAGATGTCTACCGTTACTTTCTTTTCTTTTAGAAGATCATAGTTGTATCTAAATGAGAAGTCTTTCAGGTCGATGCCTTCTCTAGTGCGCAACCCTAGATAAAGTGCCTCATCGCGCAATTGCTTCAAGTTTAACGTTTCCGTTTCGCATACGGGAGAAGCTCTTTCCTTCAAGAGTCTTAAATAATTATCAAGAGGATGATTCCACCAGCGTCTGTTATGCAGAAATGAGTGGGCCGAAGGACCAATTCCAAGGTATGGTGTATGATTCCAGTATTTTTGATTGTGTCGTGCTCGAAGTTTTATTCCTTTGGCAAAGTTGGATACCTCATAGTGGATGTATCCGGAAGTTTCCATAAATTCTGATGTTTCGGTGAAAAATTTATACAGGATGTCTTCCTTCTGTATTGAAAAATCACCATTTTTATATAAGCGATGAAATGGGGTTCCAGGTTCAATGGTTAGTTCATAGCAGGATATATGTTCAGGTTCAAATGAGAGCATATTTTGCAAGTTCTGGAGCCAGTGTTTTATGTTTTGGCCTGGAATGCCGTAAATAAGATCAAGGCCAATATTTTTAAATCCTGCCCTTCGGGAGTTTTCAAGTGCATCAATAGATTCTGATGCTGAGTGTCTGCGGCCGAGGAATGAGAGAAGATCATTATCAATGGACTGAACTCCAATGTTAAGGCGATTAACCCCTATGTAGCGCAGGGAACGGAGAAAATTCAACGATAGATCACCCGGGTTTGCCTCGCAGGTTATTTCTGAAAATTCAGGGATTGAAAAGTTTTTGTAAACTCTATCCAAGATTATTCCCAGTTGTTTCGTGTTAAGAATAGATGGCGTTCCTCCACCAATGTAAACCGTATCAAATCCATCGAAATTATTCTTATACAGTTTCATCTCCTCCAGGAGGCATTCTATAAATGTGGGGATTTTAGACTGATCGGTTACGGAATAGAAGCCACAGTAATCGCACTTCGACAAACAGAATGGGACATGTATGTAGAGCCCTGGAACATTCAATCTATCTGGAGCTGTCATGGCATATTAAGAATTTGCATCGGACTTTAAAACGGCGAGAAAAGCGCTTTGCGGGATTGAGACTGATCCGACTGTTTTCATCTTCTTTTTCCCCTTTTTCTGCTTTTCAAGGAGCTTTCTCTTGCGGGTTATGTCACCGCCATAGCATTTTGCCGTTACATCCTTTCTGAATGGAGAAATGGTAGTGCGCGAGATAATCTGTCCCCCGATGGCGCCCTGAATAGCTATCTTGAACATGTGTCTCGGTATTTCATCCCTTAATCGCTCGCAGGCATATAGTCCGCGCTCACGTGCGCGTGATCTGTGAACAATCTGAGAGAGGGCATCCACTTTTTCTCCGTTTACAAGAATATCGAGGAGCGTGAGGTCACTTTCCCTGTAGTCTATAAAATCATAATCAAAGGAACCATATCCCTGTGTAATGGTCTTTACGCGGTCGTAGAAATCGGTAATCACCTCTGCCAGAGGCATTTCGAATATGAGCTCGGTACGTCCGGGACCGGGGTAATTTAAGACAGAGTTTTCTCCCCTCTTTTCTATGCACAGTTTCATGACAGCGCCGGTATATCTTTCGGGGAACATCATCGTGCCTTTTATGTACGGTTCTTCTCCTTTTTTTATAGACGCGGAATCAGGGTAGAAGGCTGGGTTATCAATGAAAACAACTCTATCATCATTCAGTGTGAATCGGTATCTGACACTGGGAACAGAAAAAAGTATGGACAGGCCATATTCCCTTTCGATTCGTTCCTGTACGATGTCAAGATGTAAAAGTCCCAGGAAACCACACCGAAAACCCTGTCCCAGTGCAGTAGAGGAATCCTTTTGATACGTGAATGATGAATCGTTCAGCTTATATTTTTCCAGTGAATCTGCCAGCTCCGCGTAATCGTCTGAAGAAATTGGGTAGATTGATGCGAAAACCACCGGTTTAACCTCCTTAAACCCCGGAAGCGGCTGACTGCAGCGATTATTGTCATGGGTTATAGTGTCGCCAATGTGAACGTCGGAAACCGTTTTGATTCCTGCGATTATGTAACCAACATCGCCGGCACTTAAACAATCCTTTTTCTCTCTGGCAAGTGAGAAGTATCCCACTTCTTCAATCTTGTGTTTAGTTTCATTGTACATGAAACGGATTAAATCACCGTTCCTTAGAGAACCATCGAAAACTCGGCAATGGACGATTGTCCCCCGAAAAACATCATAGTGCGCGTCGAAGATGAGAGCGGCCAGCGGGTCAGATTTTATTCCTCTGGGAGGTGGAATCTTTTTGACGATCGTTTCCAGGATATTGTTTATGCCAGTTCCTTCTTTGGCGGAACATGTGATACTTGAATAGGGATCCAGACCCAGCTCCGAATCTATCTGTTCCATAACCTCCTCAATATTGGCTGCAGGTAGATCGATCTTATTAATCACAGGGATTATTTCAAGGTCATGTTCCATGGCCATGTAGAGGTTGGCAACGGTCTGGGCCTGCACACCCTGAACGGCATCGACAAGCAGCAAAACACCCTCGCATGATGCAAGTGCTCGAGATACTTCGTAGGAGAAATCAACATGCCCGGGTGTGTCGATCAGATTCAGTTTATAAGTTTGACCGTCTTTTGCCTGATAGGGAAGCGTTATCGCCTGGCTTTTTATTGTAATCCCTCTTTCACGTTCGATGTCCATATTATCAAGAAACTGATCTTTGAAATTACGTTCATCAATTATGCCAGAATGCTGTATCAATCTGTCGGCAAGGGTAGATTTACCGTGATCTATATGTGCGATTATACTGAAGTTCCTGATATTTTCCATTTATGTGTCTCTACCAAAAAAGCCTACCTCAAAACAAGGAAGGCTTTTGTGAACTGAACATCAAGTACATTCCCCGTAAAGTGTCGAGGGAAGCTTCAACTAAACAAAAATCCTTATAAGTGGGACAGGTTCGTTAAAGAAGCTATCGCTGTAGAAAGCTTCAATTTATGAGAGTTTTCTAAACCAGTTTCTTCATCAGCTCTTCGGAAACTTCCTTGACACCGGGAAGTCCATCGATTCCTATGACCTTAACCCTTTTTTTGAAGTAATTGATTGCGGCCATTGTACCAGTCAATGTATCGTAGTAGATGTTATGCCTTTTATCAATTGCAGTCTCATCCTGGTCATCATGACGGGTTGTAAGGCTTCCGCCACAAACTCTGCATAACAGGGTGCCGTCTTTTTTATCTGGCTTGATGGCAGATATATAAATATTATTGGGGTGATTATTGTCTTTTTCGCATAATCTTCTTCCCATGATGCGCCTCTTGGACGTTTCTCTATCCAGGATAATCTCTATAACATAATCCAAATCCAGGTTTTCACTCTGCAGCGCATCGTACAAAGCCTCTGCTTGTGCCAGGTTTCTCGGGAATCCATCAAGAAGCCAGCCATCTCTACAATCATCCTCTTTAAGACGGTTGAGAATCATCGGTATCGTAATGCCGTCCGGAACAAGTTCACCCTTATCGATATACATTTTGGCCTTTTTGCCAAGGTCGGTTCCATGGCTGATGTTTTCTCTGAAAATTACCCCGGTCTCTATATGAGGTAGGCCGAATTTTTTCTGAACCACCGAGCCTTGTGTTCCCTTGCCGCTTCCATTAGGACCGAAAATCAGAATATTCATTGTAAACTCCTTTCAAAAATTATGTCTCTTTTTCTTGAGTCAAAGGCCTTGAAGAGTTAGTAATGCCGAATCTTTATAGGGTATCTCAAGTAGAATGGCAAGTACAAAACCAACAATATTAATGAAAAGAGTGTTCTTCGCCGGGGAATGCCCCCGATTTTACATCCTCAATATATTGCTTGAAGGCATTGCTCAAAATTAGATTCAGGTTGGCGTATTTCTTTACAAATTTTGGTGTGAATTTTTCATAGATTCCAAGCATGTCATTAACTACGAGAACCTGTCCATCGCAATGTACGCCAGCTCCTATGCCAATAGTAGGTATGTTAAGAGATTCAGTTATTTCTTTGGCCAGTTTTTCGGGGACACATTCGAGCACAAGTGAAAATGCGCCGGCGTCCTCAAGAATCTTTGCATCTTCCAACATTCTTCTGGCATCCAATTTGTCTCTCCCCTGTACCTTGTATCCTCCTAGTTTATGAATAGATTGTGGAGTAAGACCGAGATGTGCCATAACCGGTATGCCTGCCGATGATATCCTCTTTACAACGGCTGATACCTCTTTCCCCCCTTCAAGTTTGACGCCCTGGGCCCCGGCTTCCTTTATCAGTCGGCCGGCGTTAAATACCGCCTCATCGGTCGATGTATGATAAGACATAAAAGGCAGGTCTCCAATAACCATGGCATGTTTTGCCCCGCGAGACACTGCCTTTGTATGATGAATCATCTCTTCCATAGTAACAGGGAGTGTGCTCTCGTAACCGAGAATGACCATGCCCAGGGAATCACCGATGAGTATCATATCTATTCCTGCTTCGTCGGCCTTAAGCGATGTGGGATAATCGTATGCGGTGAGCATTGTGATTTTTTCACCCCTTCGCTTCATTTCCAAGCTGTGCGATGCTGTTATTCTGTTTAATTTTAGTTCCTTGCTCATCTTTCTCCCCTAATAAAAAGCCCTTCCGCTGGTACGAGAAGGGCCCATATATCTAATATTAGTGTCCGTCCCAGTCCACCCATTTAATGGATCCAAGCAGATATGACTTACCTGTATCACATAATAAGGAAAGATGCCATAACAAATATATTCTGTACTTTGTAACATAAGATGTAAGAAAACTCGTTCCATGATTCTTGCTATTGGTGTATGTGTTATTATAATAATACAGCAATATTTAAGAACAGGAGGTGTAATGAAAAAAATCGATCTTATGATATTCGATTTAGATGGAACTCTTGTTGATTCGGGAGATGATATTGCATCTGCAGTCAACTACACGCTGCAAAAGATGTCACTGCCTGTGCTGGAAAGAGAAATCGTTTTAGGCTATGTGGGAGATGGAGTAAGGGAGCTTATTGAAAGGTCAATTGGAGATGACAACCGCGATAAAGCAAAAGAGGCATATGAAATGTTGATATCCTATTACAGGATTCATTGTCTCGATACTACATCTGTCTATCCGGGAGTTACAGACGTCCTTTATCATTTCAGGGAAACAAAAAAGGTTATAGTTACAAATAAGATAGAAGACCTCTCCCGGATTATTGCCAGCGCATTGGAAATAGATGGATATTTTGAGGAGATAATTGGCAGGGACACGGGCCCATATAAAAAACCGGACCCGGCACTCATGAATTTATTGACTGAAAAATTCTCAGCTGACGTAAAAAAGACTGTCGTCGTCGGAGACGGGTGGAATGACATCAACCTGGCAAAAAATTCAGGCGCCCTCAGTTGTGCCCTTCTAAATGGCTTGGGAAAAAGAGACAGTCTTCTTGAATTAAATCCCGATTACGCTTGTGAGAATATCACAGAGCTGAAAGATTTATTTTTCTAACACATGGGAATTTCCTTTTCCAATAAGGTTATTAGGACGATCGAACGTTTCTCTATGCTCCATTGGGGAGACAGAATATGCGTAGCCGTTTCGGGAGGCCCAGATTCTGTGGCCCTTTTAAGGTTCCTTTACTTGTTGTCAGGAAAATACAGCCTGCACCTGATAGTGGCTCACTTGAACCATGGGTTGAGGGGCAACGAATCCGAAAGAGACGAGATCTTTGTGAAGCAATTATGCGAATCGATGGAAATTCCAGTGAAAAGCCGGAATGTTTCCATAACAGAGATAAGGAAGATTGAGGGAGGTTCCATTGAGGACATCGGTAGAAGAGAGCGGTATAAATTCTTTAAAGAACTTTCACAAAAGGAAGGCTTGAACAAGATTGCTCTGGGACATAATCTGAATGATCAGGCGGAAACTATAGTAATGAGGTTTCTGAGGGGAAGTGGGTCAGAGGGGTTAAAGGGGATGCTGCCGGTTCGGGAAGGAAGGTATATAAGGCCTTTCCTTGAGGTGACGAGAAACGAAATAGTTGCATTTCTTGACAAAGAGGGGGTGCAATATGTCACCGACAGTTCCAACAGGGATAGTGCCTATTTGAGAAACAGGATAAGGACAGACCTCATTCCGGCATTGCGGAATAGTTACAATAATAGATTGATGGAAAACCTGTGTCAGATGGCGGATATCCTGAGAGAGGAAGATGATTATTTCGAAAAAGAAGTTGCGGGCATACTTAAAAACTGGAAACTTCTGCTCGACGGTGACGAGATTCGGATCAACATTTCAGAATTCAGGAAACTGCACTGCGCAATGCAACAGAGGGTTATAAAGTTCCTCCTTAGAAAGATTTCTTCAAAAAAGACGGGAATCGGTTATGCGAATATCATGTCAGTGTGCAACCTGATCAACAGCAGGATTCCTAACGTCTCTCTCAATCTTCCCTTTCATATTAGGGTTGAACGGGAATATGACATTCTTGTTTTTTCAAAGGCAGGATATCCTTCAACGCCAGGTTGTTCCGATTTCACTTATAGAGTAGATATACCGGCGACAATTCATATTCGTGAGTCTGACATTAAGTTAAAGTTTGATTTTGTGAATGTTGAGAATATTGACTTTAAAAACAACAGGGCGATCTATATGGATTATAAGGCAATAACCTTTCCTGTCGAAATTAGAAATATAAAACCTGGAGACAGGATGCAGCCCCTTGGTATGGAAGGTACAAAAAAGGTAAAAGATATCTTTATTGATGCGAAGATTCCTAAAAAAAGAAGGGGCATTATACCCCTTTTAGTTGACCGGAACTCCGTATTGTGGATAATAGGAATGAAAATGAACAATGCCGTCAGATTGACAAAGATGACGGATAAGGTGGTAAAGGCTGAACTTGTTTGACAGCATTGCAGGTCAGCTGTTTACCCGAATTCTTGACAGGGAGTCAAACAACGTGAATCAATTACAAAAAAATATAGCTCTATGGATTGTGATAAGCCTCGTATTTGTGCTTCTCTTTAATATGTTCAATCAACCACAGAGGATGTGGGACGAAATCGTATACAGTGATTTCATTGACCTGGTTGACAGAGGACATGTCTCGGAAGTCACTATTCAAGGCAACAACGTGGAGGGCAAGCTTGTTGACGGTAAGCGTTTCAAGACCTATGCTCCAAAAGATGCCAATCTTGTTTCGACATTGAAAGACAAAAAGGTGAGAATCTCCGCAAAGCCAGATGAGGGAACACCCTGGTACATGACTATACTCATTTCATGGCTTCCCATACTGCTTCTTGTCGGCGTTTGGGTATTCTTTATGAGACAGATGCAGGGCGGCGGCGGAAAGGCGATGTCATTCGGGAAAAGCAGAGCAAAATTGATGACCGACAAGTCCAAGAAGGTCACGTTCGACGATGTTGCAGGTATTGAAGAAGCAAAGGCAGAGCTTGAAGAAGTCGTAGAGTTTCTGAAAGATCCAAAGAAATTTACAAGACTGGGCGGAAGAATTCCCAAGGGTGTTCTCCTTATAGGCTCACCCGGTACAGGGAAAACTCTCCTTGCGCGCGCAATCGCAGGTGAGGCTGAAGTCCCCTTCATGAGTATAAGCGGTTCCGATTTTGTGGAGATGTTTGTGGGAGTGGGCGCATCACGTGTTAGAGACCTTTTCAATCAGGGGAAAAAGAACGCCCCCTGTATAATTTTTATAGACGAGCTTGACGCTGTGGGTCGGCATAGGGGTGCTGGTTTAGGAGGAGGTCATGATGAGAGGGAACAAACGCTTAATCAGATGCTTGTGGAGATGGATGGATTTGAATCCAGTGAAGGAGTTATAATCATGTCTGCCACGAACCGGCCCGACGTTCTGGATCCAGCCCTCCTGAGACCGGGGAGATTTGACAGACAGGTCGTGGTTCCACTTCCTGATGTGAAGGGAAGGGAAAAGATCTTTCAGGTACACGTAAAAAAAGTGCCTCTCGACGAGGATGTTAATCTTTCTATCCTGGCCAGAGGAACACCAGGGTTCTCTGGCGCCGATATAGAAAATTTGGTTAATGAAGCAGCGCTGAATGGCGCACGTTTTAATAAGGACCTTGTAGGCATGGCCGATTTCGAATTTGCAAAGGATAAAGTCCTTATGGGTATTGAGAGAAAAAGCATGGTAATCAGTGAGGAAGAGAAAAAAAATACGGCCTATCATGAGGCCGGGCATGCCCTGATTGCTAAGCTGATTCCCGGAACTGATCCCATACATAAAGTGACTATTATACCGAGAGGAAGAGCGCTGGGACTTACACAACAGTTGCCGATTGATGAAAAACATACCTATTCGAAAACCTATCTCACCAATAATATAGCAATACTTCTGGGTGGAAGGGCAGCCGAAGATCTGATTTTTAATGAGTTTACAACAGGTGCAGGGAATGACATAGAGAGGGCGACGGCGCTTGCAAGAAAGATGGTATGTGAGTGGGGAATGAGTGGTGATATGGGACCACTATCATTCGGCAAGAAAGATGAACAAATATTTCTCGGAAGAGAAATTTCAACCCATAAGGATTACAGTGAGGAGACGGCGATCAGGATTGATAAAGAGGTCTCCAGGATCGTGAAGGAAAACTACGAAAGGGCCAAAGCGCTTCTTTCAGAAAACACGGAAATACTCAAGAGGCTTTCAGAGGAACTCTTAATAAAGGAAGTGTTGAATTCGGAAGAACTGGATGCCATTGTGAATGCTAAAAAGAAAAAGAGAAGAGGTCCAACCCGTAAAACGGAAGTAAATAAAGTTAAAGAATGAGATATCTTCAGATAGCATCGGCCATTGAAGCAAGAGAAGAGCTGCAAAGAATAGGTGTCGCTCCATATGGGGCCGAGTCAATGGCTCCTAAGATGGAGTCCCTTAACCTTTTTCTTGAAGGGATTGAATGCAAAGTGGCTAACATCATGAAGCAGGAGATGCTTTCAATCGGAGGTGACGTAGCCGTAGCCAGGGGCGTCGTTGGATGCACCGTAGAGAAGACCGATGCGATTATCATGGGCAGCCTTAAGCAGATTGAGAAATTTGCCGATAAATTGTCCCCTCAGCCCTTTAATCTGAGTAAAGTTGCAGAAGATATCAGAAAGATCGTTTCAAACCTGAATAGAAGTACTTTCATTCTCAAGACACCGGTACGGGAAATTCATATCGGTGAAAGAACGCTTATAATGGGAATTGTAAATGTGACTCCCGATTCGTTTTCTGACGGGGGCATATTGAGAAACCTGAAAGATGCCGTACAATATGCCCTTAATCTGGTGCAGATGGGCGCTGATATTATCGATATCGGGGGTGAATCTTCAAGACCGGGCTCGGATCCAGTAATGCTGAAAGAGGAATTGAGGCGAGTAATTCCCCTGGTCAAGGAGCTTAAAAACACCATAGGCGTCCCGATTTCCGTGGACACAATGAAGGCTGATGTTGCCCGTGAAGCCTTAGAATCGGGAGCAGAGATAATAAATGACATAAGTGCAATGCGTAATGATCAAAACATGGCCGAGGTGGCGGCACATTATGGGGTTCCTGTTATTTTGATGCACATGAGAGGTGTGCCGAAAACTATGCAGGCTGGGGATATATCATATTTGTCGGTAATGGAAGAGGTAACGAGATTTCTCGATGAAAGGATTGAGGCTGCAGAGTCAGCGGGAATAGACAGGGATAATATTATTATTGATCCAGGAATCGGTTTCGGAAAGAGGGCAATTGATAACAATGTTATTATAAGACGTCTGAAAGAGCTTAAATCTCTTGGAAGGCCGATACTGGTGGGAACTTCCCGTAAGGCTTTCATTGGTTCGGTAACGGGTAAGCCTGCTGCTGATCGTCTTGATGGGACAGCGGCAACTGTAACGGCAGCCATAATGAACGGTGCCAATATAGTTAGAGTGCACGATGTGGGCTTCTTCAAAGGGGTGTCCCGTATGACCGATGCCATTGTGAGGTCAGAGCCATAATGATAGATGGTATTGGGATCGATCTTGTCGATATTGCCCGAATTGACGGAATAATTAAAAAATGGCGAATAAAATTCCTGGAGAGGGCCTTCTCTGACAGAGAAATCAAATTCTGTGAAAACAATGCCATGCCGGCACGGCATTACGCGGGAAGGTTCGCTGCCAAAGAGGCCTTTTTGAAATGCCTTGGTATAGGGATATCTGGTGGTGTGAATCTCAGAGAGATTGAGATAATAAACGATAACAGGGGCAATCCTGAGTTGGAATTTCATGGTAAGTCAGGGGAATACGTCAGAACCAGAGATGTTAAGAATGCTCACGTAAGTATATCCCACACAGACACAACGGCAATGGCCATCGTAATAACAGAAAGATGACGAAGGTAGAGCTCATTTCAAATAACGTTGACGACACAATTAATATTGGAGTTGTCATAGGTAGAAATCTTCGGGAAGGAGATGTCGTTGCGCTTATTGGCGATCTGGGTTCAGGAAAGACATGTATTGCCGGGGGAATTGCCAGAGGTTTGGGAGTGTCGGGGGATTTCTGTGTAACGAGTCCCACATTCACACTCGTCAATGAATACAGCGGGAGGATACCATTCTATCATCTGGATCTTTACAGGCTCGCCGGGCCGGAAGACCTTGAAGATCTGGGGTATGAGGAATATTTCTTCGGTAGAGGAGTAGCCGTCGTCGAATGGGCAGAAAAGATCGACGATATAATCCCGTCAGATTCGATATTTATACATTTAAAGCACCATGACGAAAGAAAGAGGAAAATTGCAATCTCGTGCAAGGGTGATAATGGACGCGAAATAATAAAAAAAATAAGTAAGGAGGCTTCCAGCGAGTGGCTTTAATTGTTCAGAAATATGGTGGAACTTCTGTTGGAGACAGAGAAAAGATTCTAAATGTGGCCCATAAGGTTGCACGGGTTAAAGATGCGGGGAATGATATTGTAGTTGTGCTTTCCGCCATGGCTGGCGAAACGGATAGACTTATACATCTGGCGGAAGCAGCAACGGATAACCATCCTGACGATAGGGAATATGATTCGCTGATATCCACTGGAGAGCAGGTTACGATATCGCTGCTTGCAATGATATTGAAGAAAATCGGATATCCTGCAAAATCTTTTCTTGGATCACAGATAAGAATACTGACAGATGGAAACCACAAAAATGCGAGAATACATAAGATTGAAACAGATATCATTCACAGAGAACTGAAAGAGGGGAAAATAATAATAGTCGCCGGATTTCAGGGAATTGATGATAAGGGTGATATTACAACCCTGGGAAGGGGAGGGTCTGATACGAGCGCCGTTGCAATAGCGGCTGCTCTGAAGGCGGATTATTGTGAAATATTTACAGATGTTGACGGTGTTTACACCACAGATCCCAACATTTATGAAAAAGCGAGGAAATTAAAGAAGATAACCTACGAAGAGATGATGGAACTGGCCAGTGCGGGGGCTAAAGTATTGCAGCATCGTTCAGTGGAATTGGGTAAACTGTATAATGTTCCCATATATGTAAGGTCTTCCTTTAATGACGGAAGCGGGACGTTAGTAACTAAGGAGAATGGCGATATGGAAAAAGAACTTGTTTCAGGAGTAACGTGTGATAAGGATCAGGCAAAGATAACTATCAGCCATGTACCTGATCAACCGGGGGTGGCTGAAAAGATCTTCACGCCCATATCCGATCGTAATATAATAGTAGATATGATTATTCAAAATGCGAGTGTCGAGGGTTACGCCGATTTGACCTTCACCGTTTCGAGGAAAGATGTTGATGAGGTAAGGAATATTCTCGATGCAGTCGCAAAGGATATTGAGGCAGGAAATATAGATTGCGATGAGAAGATATCGAAGGTGTCCGTGATAGGTCTTGGCATGAAAAGCCATTCAGGCGTTGCTTCAAGAATGTTTTCAGCACTTGCGAACGAGGGTATAAATATCATGATGATCAGTACGTCCGAAATAAAGATATCTTGTGTAATTAAGCGAAAATATACTGAACTTGCCGTCCGGGTACTTCATGATGCATTTGAGCTGGATAAAGAAAAATGAAAACCATTGCGCCGGGCAGCTTTATGGCGCATGTATGATCGCCTCTGCCGTCGCACTTATATGTATAGTAAAGCTGATAGGGGAATCATTTTACGTTCCTTCGCAAATTATACTTCCCTATAATGAATACGAATCCACTGATAGTTCCATGGCAGAGATATCCGGGGAAACAGGCAGGCGGGGGATTTATATTTTACCCTCCGGGAAGGTAAATATAGATCAGCTGTTTATGGCGGTTGGTATTACTGATAAAAATGGCATTGATGAAAGACTGCTTCACCGAATCATTGTAGAAGGTGACAGAATAGTAATCCATCGCGTTTTTCCATATCTAATGATAGAAAAGATGGATGACCGAACGAGGCTTGCTCTGGATGTGCCAATCGATGTCAATAATGCAGAGATAGAAGAGCTGCTTCTTATTCCGGGAATAGGATTGCAAACAGCAGAGGCAATAATCGAAAGTCGCCGGACAAAGGGTAGTTTTTCAAAAAAAGAAGATCTGAAAACAATCAATGGCCTTGGGTCAAAGAAGTATGAGCGCATACAAGAACACATTTTTGTTGGGGAAAGTTAATAGTGGGGACAAGCCCCTTGACAGGATAATATAATAGGTGGTAGTGTCCCCACTCATTAACGTATAGTCGGGGCGTAGCGCAGTCTGGTAGCGTATCTGAATGGGGTTCAGAGGGTCGGAGGTTCAAATCCTCTCGCCCCGACCAGTTATCAACAAATTCCATAACGTATACCATTATTCATAACTATAATGTTTGACTTTTGCGAGAGCATAACATTATAGCTAAACGCAGCAGGCTTACCTGTGCGTCACACCTGTTTTTCCACTCAGCTTTCAATGTTGACAATTAAGGTTACAGTTAATATATAAGTAGTGTTCTCGAGCTTGGCGAGAGTGGCGGAACTGGAAGACGCACTGGACTTAGGATCCAGCCCGCTTTGCGGATAGGGGTTCGACTCCCCTCTCTCGCACCACTTAAAAAAATGACAAGGAGCTATAATAGTGAGCGGCACAACATCTCCCGTAAAAATTGAAGAGAGTAATCCCGTAAAGAGAATTTTATCATTCGATATTCCCTGGACCACCGTGTCTGAAGAACTGGATATGGCATACAAAAGAATAGGTAAAAAAGCTAAAATTAAAGGTTTCAGGGCCGGGAAAACTCCCAGGAAGGTTCTGGAAATATATTATAAAGATCAGGCTGAGGATGAAACTGTATCGAACATCGTTACGAAGTATTACTCCGACGCTATCAGAGAAAATGATATAATCCCTGTTGACAAGCCGATCATCGAACAAGATGGTATAAATCATGACCAGGATTTTCAATTTACGGCAACTGTTGAAGTTGAGCCGGTAGTCGACCCTAAGGATTATATTGGTATTGAAATAGAAAAGAGGGATATCAAGGTAACCACTGAGAGTATAACCGAGAGAATCGATCAGATACGGGAGATTTATAGCACCCTTGAAGAAGTAAAGGAAGACCGGCCTGTAAAGAAAGATGATTTTGTTGCAATAGATTTCACAGGGAGTATCGACGGTGAGGTTCAGAAAGAACTTACTTCAGAGGATTATACTCTTCAAATTGGTTCAAAGTCATTCTTCGGGGATTTCGAAGAACGCCTGATAGGAGTCAAGAAGGGAGATCAAAAGGAGATTAGAATCACCTTACCTGAAAACTTCCAGATAAAAAAAGCAGCAGGTAAGGAATGTGTCTTCTCTGTTAGTGTGAAAGATATCCGGGAAAGAATCCTGCCAAAGGTAGACAAAGACTTTCTCAAGAACTTTGAAAAATATGAAACCATAAAGGAATTTGAGGAAGATGTGAAAAAGTCCATTGAAGATGAAGAAAAGAGAAAAGTAAAATCAGAACTGGAAAGTCAGCTTATAGACAGGATTATAGAAAAAAATGATTTTCAAGTTCCTGAGGCTTATGTGGAAAGACAGATATACATTATGATGCTCAACGCGCAGAACCATCTGGTAAATAATGGCATGAAACCGGAAGAGGCCATTAAAATAAGTTCAAAGATTCACGACAATTTTAAGGATCAGGCAGAAAAAACGGTCAAGGCATCCATCATTCTGAGCAAGATTGCCGAGAAGGAATCGATAACATGCGCCGAGAAAGAACTGGAAGAGAGAATGAATGAGATCGGGACCGGTGTTAAAGCATCACAGCAGGATGGCGTAAAAGAACGCATGAAAGACGAGATGGTGACGCAAAAAACGATCGATTATCTTGTGGAACATGCTAAGATTAAAAAAACGAGTAAAAACAGTCCAAAAGGAGATGGGAAAGAGTGACTCTAGTTCCAATGGTAATCGAACAGGACGGCAGGGGAGAACGGGCATTTGACATATTTTCCCGTCTGCTGAAGGACAGGATTATTTTTCTCGGCACAGCTATTAATGATGAGGTGGCAAATCTCATTATAGCTCAGATGCTCTATTTAGAGTCAGATGATCCCGATAAGGAAATATTTTTCTACCTTAATTCACCGGGGGGGCTTGTAAGTTCGGGGCTCGCAATTTATGATACCATGCAGTATATAAAACCTCCGGTCTGTACCGTTTGTATGGGGCAGGCGGCAAGTATGGGAGCACTGCTTCTCGGAGCGGGCGAAAAAGGCAGAAGGATAGCTCTTCCCAACTCACGCATATTGATACATCAACCTCTGGGGGGATTCCAGGGGCAGGCAACTGATATTGGTATTCAGGCAAAGGAAATTTTGAGACTGAAACAGGACTTGAATGCGATACTGGCAAAACATACAGGCCAGTCTATGAGTAAAATAGAGCAGGATACGGATAGAGATTTTTTCATGACGAGCGAGCAGGCCAAGAATTATGGGATTATAGACGAAGTAATCGAGAAGAGGGAACTGGTTAAGAAAGCAGGAGATAATCATGAGCAAAAAAAGCAGAATAAGTGAGACTGGAGACAGGATGCTTGTGTGCTCCTTTTGCGGCAAGACGCAAAAGGAAGTACGGAAACTTGTAGCCGGTCCCTCCGCTTATATATGTGATGAATGTATAGAACTTTGCCGGTGCATTGTAGAAGAAGAGGAAGACTTAAGAGGGGCCGAAGATCTTTCCAATGAAATTCCGTCACCCAGGGAAATTAAAAAGTTTCTTGATCAGTATGTGGTGGGACAGGAACAGTCAAAAAAAATGCTGTCTGTTGCTGTGTATAATCACTATAAGAGGATTTTTTCAGACACAGTCAGTAAAGGCGACGGTGTGGAGCTTCAAAAGAGCAACATACTCCTCATTGGACCGACAGGATCGGGAAAGACTCTCCTGGCCAAGACACTGGCACGGATGCTCAATGTTCCTTTCACGATCGCTGACGCAACAACATTGACAGAAGCCGGTTATGTTGGCGAAGATGTTGAGAATATCATCTTGAGTCTTTTGCAGAATTCCGATTACGATGTCCAAAAGGCATCGCATGGTATTGTATATATCGATGAGATTGATAAGATATCAAGAAAGGATGGAAATCCCTCCATTACCAGAGACGTATCTGGCGAGGGGGTGCAACAGGCGCTTCTGAAAATAATAGAAGGTACATTGGCCAATATTCCTCCCAAGGGAGGGAGAAAACACCCACAGCAGGAATTTATACAGGTGGACACAACGGATATACTTTTCATATGCGGCGGCGCCTTTAACGGGTTGGGCAATATAATTGAAAAGAGAATCGGCGTCAGCTCCATGGGATTTGGAGCCGATGTTAAGAGCAAAAATGAGAGAAACATCGGCGAAACGCTTGTAGATATTCAGCCGGAGGACCTTTTGAAATACGGACTCATACCCGAATTTGTTGGGCGTCTGCCGGTAATAGCCACGCTATACGATCTGACTGAAGACGATCTTGTTAAGATACTCGTGGAGCCCAAGAATTCCATAGTGCAGCAGTACAAGAAGATGTTTGCCCTCGAAGATGTCAAGCTCACCTTCACAGGGGGAGCCTTGAGAGAGATTGCAAGGCTCTCTTCAGCAAGAAAATCGGGCGCCAGAGGTCTACGGGCAATTTTGGAAAATATCATGCTCGACATCATGTACGATATCCCTTCAAAAGAAGGGGTAAAGGAATGCCTGATAAATGAGGATGTGGTAGTTGATAAAGAAATACCAATACTGGTTTATGAAACGCAAGATAAGCTCGAAGACGATAAAGAGCGGGAAAAAACGGGATAGAAAACAAAATGTTTAATATAAATGAAGAAGAAAAAAACAATAAAATCATCGTTCCATTGCTGCCACTTAGAGACGTGGTAATCTTTCCCCACATGATTGTGCCACTTTTTGTGGGGAGGGAAAAGTCGATACATGCCTTGGAATCGGCAATGAAATACGAAAAAAGTATCTTTCTGGC
>JAFGPZ010000098.1 GCA_016935935.1 Deltaproteobacteria bacterium | reverse complement strand
TACAAAAAAATGAGTCCTCGTGGGAAAAAATATTTTTTCTTGACATGGAGCGCTGTCTATTCTACACTGGCGCCCGTTTGGGGGGTTCTGGAGCCTCTGGAAAGTTTCAAGGGAAAACAACGGGTTAGCGTGTTATCCCCTTTCCTGCTGTTCATGCATAGATCGGAATCTTCAAAGGGACAGTTTCTTTATCAGAGAGCTTTGAAAAATTCCCTTTGCTTCAATATCGTCATGCCGGACTCGATCCGGCATCCAGTATTTTCAGATACTTTCTGGATTCCGGGTCGCGCTTTGCTTGCCCGGAATGACAGAAAAGGGTATTATGCAAACGTTTCGGAGGAAGTCCGTCCCTCTCCAGGCCTGCCTTGGAAGGGTTATATTCACGAAGGAATCATCGAGCATCGAATGCTCAAACAATAAAAAATAGGAGGAGTGATAGTATGGCGGAAGAGAAAGCAGAACTGAGGGAAATCTATCCGGTACCCGAATGGTCGCGGAAAAGGGCCTACATCAGCAGCAGGGAACAGTACGATGAGATCTACAAACGTTCCCTGGAAGACCCGGAGGGATTCTGGAGCGAGATAGCCGGGGAATATGTGGAGTGGTTCAAGAAATGGGACAAGACGGAGGACTACAACTTCGACATGAGGAAGGGTCCCATCCATGTAAAGTATTTCGAGGGGGGCAAGCTGAACGTCTCCTACAACTGCCTTGACAAACAATTGAAAACAAGGGGAGACAAGATCGCCATTCAGTGGGAGGGCAATGAACCGGGTGAAGACCGTTCATTTACCTACAGGGAACTGCATGAGCAGGTATGCAAATTCGCCAACGTGCTGAAGGCCCAGGGAATCAGAAAGGGAGACAGGGTTTGCCTCTACCTTCCCATGGTTCCCGAGCTTGCCATTGCAATGCTGGCCTGCACCAGAATCGGAGCGATACACAGCATCGTCTTCGGAGGATTCAGCGCCGACGCTCTCAGAGACAGGCTGCAGGACAGCGAGTCCAAGCTCCTCGTCGTATGCGACGGAACATTCCGGGGCGCAAAGGCGGTGCCTCAGAAGGCGAGCGCAGACTCGGCTCTCGAGGAATCTCCCTCGGTTAAAAGAGTTATAGTCGTGAAGCGCGTGGGAGACAAGATAAAGTGTGACTGGAACGAAGGGAAGGATCTCTGGTGGCACGAGGAAATGGCAAAGGCAAATGCCGACTGTGAACCTGAGTGGATGGACGCGGAAGATCCCCTCTTTATCCTCTACACTTCGGGATCGACGGGCAAACCCAAGGGCGTCATGCACACCACCGGAGGATACCTGGTTTTTGTGGCCTACACGCACAAGATGATCTTTGACTATCATGAAGAGGATATCTACTGGTGCACCGCCGACATCGGCTGGGTCACGGGACACAGCTACATCGTTTACGGGCCTCTCTGCAACGGCGCCACGTCTATCATGTTCGAGGGAGTCCCCAATTACCCCAACATGAGCCGCTTCTGGCAGATTGTCGAAAAATACAAGGTCAACATCTTCTACACGGCGCCCACGGCGATCCGCGCGATAGCCAAAGAGGGCAACCAGTATGTTGAAGGAATAGACCTCTCTTCACTGAAGTTGCTCGGCACGGTGGGCGAACCTATCAACCCCGAGGCCTGGAACTGGTACTACAACCTCGTGGGGAAGGCCCGCTGCCCAATCGTGGACACATGGTGGCAGACTGAAACGGGCGGAATCCTCATAACGCCCCTCCCGGGCGCCATTGATATCAAACCTGGCATGGCGACAGTGCCCTTCCCCGGCGTCTGGCCCGTGCTTCTTGACGACGAGGGTAAAGAGCTCACCGAGACGGTGGCCAGCGGCGCCCTCTGCATAAAAAAACCCTGGCCGGGAATCATGCGCGGAGTCTATGGAGATCCTCAGCGCTTTCAGGAAACCTATTTTGAACAGTTCCCTGGGTACTACATGGCCGGTGACGGTGCCAGGAGAGACGAAGACGGCTACTACCAGATCACGGGGCGCATCGACGACGTCATCAATGTCTCGGGACACAGAATGGGAACGGCGGAGGTGGAAAGCGCCCTGGTCGCTCACGAGAAGGTGGCCGAGGCAGCCGTTGTGGGTTATCCTCACGAGATCAAGGGACAGTCGATCTACGCCTATGTAACACTCAATGCCGGCATCGAGAAGACTGAGGAGTTGAAAAAGGAGCTGGTGGCCTGGGTGCGAAAGGAAATAGGCCCCATCGCCACACCGGAGAAGATCCAGTGGGCCGACAGCCTTCCCAAGACGAGGAGCGGCAAGATCATGCGCAGGATCCTCAAGAGGGTTGCCGCCGATGACATCGCCGACCTGGGAGACACTTCAACGCTGGCCGATCCATCTGTCGTCGATGATATAGTAAAGAACAGGCAGTAACAGGCATGGATTATAAGCCCATGTTTATCGCAACGAAGGTTGCGGCAAGGTAGCACTCGAAACGCCGGCATCGGCATATGCCGGCGTTTTTCTTTTGAAAGGAGGCAGATACGTGAACATAATTGCATGCGTGAAACAGGTTCCCGACACAGAGGCCCTGATAAGGGTCAAGCCGGATGGATCGGGAATCGAAGAGGCCGGCATAAAATGGGTCATGAACCCCTACGACGAATTCGGCGTGGAAGAGGCCCTGAAGGTGAAGGAAAAACACGGCGGAGAGGTGACAATAGTGACGGCAGGGCCGGCGCGGGCCATGGAAACGATAAGAACGGCCCTGGCCATGGGAGCAGACAAGGGCATCCACATAAACGACGCCCAGCTCGAGGGAGCCGACGCCTATACCATCGGCGCCGCTCTGGCGGCGGCGATCAGGGAGATTCCCCACGATATCATATTCTGCGGCCAGCGTGCCATCGACGATGATTCAGGCCAGATCGGCTCCGTGCTGGCCGAACTGCTCGACATTCCGCAGCTTACCATAATCACAAAGCTCGATGTGGAAGAGGGAAAGGTCAAGGCGGTAAAGCCCATAGAGGGGGCCCAGCTTGTCATAGAAAGTCCTCTCCCCTGCGTGGTAACAGCCCAGAAGGGTCTCAATGAGCCCCGCTACGCCTCGCTGCCGGGCATCATGAAGGCGAAAAAGAAACCCGTAGATGTAAAAGACGCGGCGGCGCTGGGAATCAAGGTGGAAATCAAGGCAAAGGTAGAAAAGATGACGCCTCCACCTGAACGGGCTCCCGGAAAGATAATCGAAGGTGACGATCCGGCGGCGAAGGCCTCGGAACTTGTCAGGCTCCTCAGGGAAGAAGCCAAGGTAATTTAGTGAGGTAGAAATTGGTTTCTTCAGAAAGCAATTTCGTGACCGTACTTATACCCTTTGGGGGAATAGAAGGAAGGAAGGTGTATGAACCATGGCACAAGGTGTATGGATAATAGCAGAACAGAGAGACGGAGCCCTGAGAAAGGTCTCCTTTGAGATAGCTTCGATGGCGAGAAGGCTGGCCGACGAACTGGGAACGGATGTCTCCGCTGTCCTTATGGGATCCGGCGTGGAGGGTATAGCGCCGGAACTTGGAAAATACGGCGTGGACAGGATTTTTGTGGCCGACGACGCGGCCCTCGAAACCTACACTACCGACGCCTACGCGGCGGCGGCTGCGCATATCGTGAAAGAAAAGGAACCGGCCATCCTCCTGCTGGCGGCCTCCGTTCAGGGGAAGGACCTGTCGTCTCGACTGGTGGGAAAACTCGCCACCGGAATGGCCACCGATTGCGTGGAAGTGAATATAACGGAGGGCCACCTTGTGGCCAAACGTCCCATGTATGCCGGCAAATGCTACGGTGAGATCGTCATATCGGGCTCGCCCCAGATGGCGTCGCTGAGGCCCAACGTTTTTCCGGCCCTGGAAAATCAGAAAGCCGGAGAGGTGGTAAAATTCGACGCCGCCCTTAAGGCTGAAGAGCTGAAGACAAAGGTTCTGGAAGTCCAGAAGGACGAAAGCGGCGCCGTGGACCTCACGGAGGCGGAGGTCATCGTATCGGGCGGCCGCGGCATGAAGGGGCCGGAGAACTACAACATTATCGAAGAGCTGGCACAGGTCCTGGGCGCCACCGTCGGTGCGTCCCGGGCATCCGTCGACGCAGGCTGGCGACCACAGTCGGACCAGGTGGGACAGACCGGAAAGGTGGTCTCTCCCAATCTGTATATCGCCTGCGGCATATCGGGGGCAATCCAGCATCTTGCCGGGATGAGCTCCTCAAAATATATAGTGGCCATAAACAAGGACCCCGATGCCCCAATATTCGCCAAGGCCGACTACGGCATTGTGGATGACCTCTTCAAGGTCGTTCCCGAAGTGACAGCGGCGGCAAGGAAACTGCTCGCATAATAAAAACAAACAGGCATCGGCGTCTTGAGGCTGAACCAGTTTTACCGGAGGAGTTATGCAACACACTTACGGGCCAGGGAACGAAGGTAGAGAGGTCTTCTGGAATGCCCCCTATGAGGCTATTCTTTTCGCCTTTACGGCAATAGCGCTGGCTATCTTCGCATATGGGATCTACAGACGATGGCAGATGTGGAAGGCCATGGGCAGGCCTGAGGACAGGACAGACAGCATGGCAGAGCGAATCGTCTCCGTCATCGTGAACGGTTTACTCCAGGTAAGGACATTCAGGGAATCCTACGCCGGCATCCTCCACGGACTGATCTTCTTCGGATTCTTCGTCCTCATCTTCGGAGCCGCCATCGACGCCACACAGTTCCATATCGGATTGCCCTTCTTCCACGGCACTTTCTACCTCGTCTTCTCACTTGTAATGGAGATATTCGGTATCGCCGTCCTCATCGGAGTGATCATGGCAGTGGTGAGAAGGTACATCACAAAACCGGATCTTCTCGGCTACAGGGAAAAACCCGACAATACACCTGATGACGCCATCACACTCCTGTTGATCGGGGGGATCATTGTTACGGGATTTATCGTCGAGGGGCTCCGAATTCACGTTAACTTAAACGAAGACGGCTTCACATGGGAGGTATGGTCATTCGTGGGGTTCCTGATTTCAAAGACTCTTACAGGCATCGGCTACGACACGACGCGGATACTCCACAAGTTTATGTGGTGGATTCACGCCTTCCTCGCCCTCGGATTCATAGCATACATTCCCTACTCCCGACTCCTTCATATACTTACAACGCCGGCGAATCAGTACATGAAATCCCTGAAACCGGCAGGAGAACTGGAACCCATCAGAGACTTCGAGACGGCAGAATCCTTCGGAACCGGTCAGCTTGAAGACTTCACGTGGAAGCAGATCTTCGATGCCGACGCATGCACAAGATGCGGGCGCTGTCAGGACGGGTGTCCCGCCTATCTCTCGGGGAAACCCCTGTCCCCGAAAAAGCTCATCCAGGACCTGAAGACCTACTGGATTGAACGGGCCTCTGCCACACTGGCGGCACAGAAAGCGGGCTCCGAAGTCCCGCCGCCTGAGAAGACCATGGTTGGAGAAGTAATAGATCTCCACGAGCTTTGGAGCTGCACAAACTGCATGTACTGCATGGAGCAATGCCCGGCCTTCATCGAACATGTCCCCAAGATTGTGGGCATGAGGCAGCACAAGGTCCTGATGGATGCCGATTTCGCGTCGGAACTGCAACTGACCTACAGAAACATGGAAAACAACTCCAACCCCTGGGGTATCGGCGCACACACCAGGGCCGACTGGGCCGGGAACCTTGGAATAAGGACACTCGCCGATGACGCGGATGTGGAGTATCTCTTTTATGTGGGATGCGCCGGATCTTTCGACGACAGGGGAAAAAAGGTTTCCCAGGCCTTCGCCAGGATTCTAAAGGCGGCAGGCGTAAGCTACGGCATACTGGGCACGGAAGAGGGATGCTGCGGCGATTCCGCCATGCGGGGAGGAAACGAATACCTGTACCAGATCATGGCCCAGGCAAATATCGAGGCAATGAAGAGGTATGGTGTGAAAAAGATAATTTGCACATGTCCCCACGGGTACAACACACTCAAAAAGGACTACCCTCATTTTGGCGGAGACTTCGAGGTCTATCATCATACGGAGATAATCGTTGATCTGATAAAAGAGGGTAAAATAGTACTGAAAAAACAGGCGGAGGAGCTGTTCACATATCACGACTCCTGCTTCCTTGGCAGATATAACAACATCTACAGCGCTCCGAGGGACATACTTAAGGCGATACCGGGAATGAAACTGACTGAGATGGAGAGAACAAAGGCAAAGAGCTTCTGCTGCGGAGCCGGAGGCGCGAGGATGTGGATGGAAGAGGATATCGGAGAAAGGATAAATGACATGAGAACGGACCAGGCAATGGCAGTGAATGCTCAGTCCGTAGCCGTTGCTTGCCCCTTCTGTCTTACCATGATTACAGACGGTATCAAGGACAGAAACAGGGAAGAGGATATGAAGGCACTCGACATCGCGGAGATAGTGTGGGAGGCCATGGATATGGAGGAAACAGATGCCGACAGAGAAACCTGACAGGCGAAAGTAAAGTTCTCGTTCAGGCCCCTCACCTTTGTCAGGAGAGGGGCTTTTTTTTGTGGTTTTTTCAGAAAAAATCTATTACACTGGCCGAAAAAAGGGAGGAGCGGACAATGGGAGGAGACATAAAATACCAGGACAAGGTGTGGCTGACATCATACGAGAAGGGTGTGCCTGAACTCATAGACTATGAAGAGGTCTGTATGCCCAAGTATCTGGAGAGGTCGGCCGGTAAATTCCCTGACAGAGATGCGCTGGTCTTTCAGGGATACAGTATAACATTCAGGGAACTGAAGGATATGGTGGATCGTTTCGCCTCCTGCCTCGCTTCCTTTGGCATCAGAAAGGGAGATGCCGTTGCGATTCTTCTGCCCAACGTCATACCCTGCGTTGCGGCATACTTCGCCGTACTGAAACTGGGCGCCATTACGGTTATGAATAATCCGCTCTATACCGACCGCGAGCTGGAGTATCAGTTCAACAATTCAGATTCAAAAGTCCTCATCACCCTCGATCTTCTGGCTAACAGGATGATCGACCTTCGCCCCAAGACGGGCATAAGGGAGATTGTATACACGTCGATAGGCGATTACCTTCCTTTTCCTAAAAATCTCCTCTTCCCACTGGTAGGGAAAAAGAAAAAACTTGCCGCCGATGTAAAGGAAGCCGAAAATGTTTACAGGTGGAAGGATTGCATAAAAAGTCACGACGCCAATTCTCCCGCAGCGGAGCTGAACTTCGACGACGTGGCCATGTATCAGTACACGGGAGGCACGACAGGGGTCTCGAAGGGCGTGATGCTGACTCATTCCAATCTGAGCAAGCAGGTGCAGCAGATTAGGGCATGGTTCCCGACGTTCAAGGAAGGCGAAGAGATCATTCTGGGCGCCCTGCCCTTCTTTCACGTATTCGGCCTCACCACGGCCATGAATCTGGGAGTATATTTCGCCTGGACGGATATCCTTGTTCCAAAGCCTCAACCCGAACCGCTTCTTGAGGCCATTGGAAAATTCAAACCCACCTTTGCGCCCCTGGTCCCCACCATGTACATCGGTATGCTCAACCACCCAAATGTCAAGAACACGGACATGACATCGATAAAGGGATGTTTTTCCGGAAGCGCCCCTCTCCCTGTGGAGGTCATTCACGACTTTGAGAAAGCCACGGGTGCCATCATAGTGGAGGGCTTCGGCCTTACCGAAACGACTCCGGTGACTCACATCAATCCCTTTGCCGGCGGAAAACGCAAGGTGGGAAGCATCGGCTTACCCATCTCCGATACAGAGTGCAGAATCGTTGATCTTGAAGGGGGAACCGCGGATGTCCCTGTTGGAGAGCCGGGGGAACTTATAATCAAGGGACCTCAGGTAATGAAGGGGTACCTCGGCATGCCGGATGAAACGGCGAACACAATCAGGAACGGCTGGTGCTACACGGGAGATATCGCCACCATGGATGAAGAGGGATATTTCTACATCGTGGACCGCAAGAAAGACATGATAATCTCCGGAGGTTTTAATATCTACCCCCGAGACATAGACGAGGTCTTCTATGAAAATTCAAAGGTACAGGAGGCCTGCTCCATCGGCATCCCGGACCCCAAGAGAGGGGAAAACATAAAGGTCTTCATCGTTCTCAAGGAGGGCAAAACCGCCACGGAAGAGGAGATGATCGACTTCTGCAAAGACAAGCTGGCAAAGTTCAAACTTCCATCAGAGATCGAATTCCGCAAGGAACTTCCCAAGACCAATGTGGGCAAGATACTGAGGAAACAACTCAGGGCGGAAGAATTGGAAAAACGGAAATAGGCCCCATTACTGGTGCTTTGTAAAAAGTCCTTAATCCCCTCCCAGGCTGCGAGGGGATTAAGGAAAGGGGGAAAGGGCTAAGAAGAAGTGATTTTTATGATCGGTTCAAGATAATCTTCAGGCCTCTCATATCCAAGGAGAAGCAGGATCGTGGCCGCCACATTTCCCAAACCCGCCTCCTTCAGGTCGTCGTTCATTTCGTACCTCGATGAATCGGGTCCGTGGATGATAAAGGGAACGGGGTTGAGAGTGTGGCTTGTCATCGGTTTGTAGCCTTCGCCCGACTGTATGGACCTTCCCGTTTTTTTGTCAACCTCATACATCTGTTCACAGTTTCCATGGTCCGCTGTGACAATAATGGTCCCTCCCATTTCATCTATAACATCTACAAGGGTCCCCAATGCGCCATCTACGGCTTTCACCGCCTCCACCGCGGCGGGCAGTGATCCCGTATGCCCCACCATATCGCCGTTTGGAAAGTTGAGACGCAAAAACTTGTATTTCCCCGAACGTAGCGCCTCTGTCGTCTCGGCAGCTATCTCCTTTGCCTTCATCTGAGGCGCCTCGTTGAATAACACACGGTCAGATTCGATCTCCACCCAGGTTTCGGTCTTTTCGTCAAACTTGGCCGAGTTGTTGCCATTCCAGAAATAGGTGACGTGACCGAATTTCTGCGTTTCGCTGATGGCATATTGCGGGATGCTGTTTTTCGCCAGGTACTCTGATATGGTGCGATCAATCGAAGGAGGCAACACAAGGTAGCGAGGAGGCATATGGGTGTCTGCGTCGTATTCCAGCATCCCGGCATAGAGCGCCTGCGGCCGGGCCTTGCGTTTGAATCCACGGAAATTATCTTCAACGAAGGCCCGGCTTATCTCAAGGGCGCGGTCGCCACGGAAGTTGAAGAATATCACACTGTGACCGTCGCCTATCGTGGCTATTGGCTTCTCTTTATCTAAAGGATCGTGGATAACCCAGCTTCCCATATTCTGGTCATCCGTTCCATTGATCTCCCTTTGTTTACTGATGGCTGTCAGGCTGTCGGGGAATCTGGGTCCCTCGCCGAGAACATGGGCGTTGAAGCCTCTCTCCACTATGGACCAGTCCGCCTCATATCGGTCCATGGTTGTAACCATTCGGCCGCCGCCGGAGGCCACATGGTATCTTCGTTTCCTGCCCTCTTTCGCCGCCTGTATCCTGACGGACCAGAGGTAATCTTCCAGTTCGCCAAAATATCTAAGGGCGCTCACCGGCGGGACATCGCGACCATCGAGAAGTCCGTGAACATAGACCTCTTCAATGCCCGCCCTGTCGCAGACCCCTATCATGGCGATGAGGTGTGACAGATTGCTGTGGACGTTTCCGTCGGAGATAAGGCCAATAAAATGAAGCGGTTTATGCCCTGTCAGAGCGTTTTCCACTATTTCCTGCCAGGCCTTACCCTCGAAGAGGCGGCCGCTTTCGATGGCCTCCTCCACCAGCCGGGCGCCCTGCGCAAAGACTCTTCCTGCGCCCAGGGCGTTATGCCCCACTTCACTGTTGCCCTGGTCGTCATCGGAAGGCATGCCAACAGCCTTTCCATGGGCCTTGAGACGGGCAACAATCTTTTCCTCTCCCAGTAACCTGAGCAGGGTTTCAGGTTTTGCGATATCTATGGCATTGCCGGGATATCCATCGTCGCCTCCCCTGTAGATGCCCATGCCGTCGAGAATCACCAGGAGAAGAGGTCCCTTCACACCGTCATAGTCAGAAGCTCTTTTCAATGTAAAATCCATATTCATCATTCCTCTTGCACAGTTTGAAATTTTCGCCTGCCCCGGGACAGGTTATCTCATCCCCAGGAGTTTTCTCGCAATCACCACACGCTGAATTTCATTTGTACCTTCATAAATCTGGCATATCTTGGCGTCGCGCATGTGCCTTTCCGCAGGATAATCCTTGCAGTAACCATAGCCGCCAAATATCTGGACTCCCTCAATGGCGGCCTTCATTGCTACATCGGAGGCATACATCTTGGCCATGGCGGATTCTTTCTCGAAATCGCAGCCCTTATCCTCCATCCAAGCGGCCCTGAGGAGTAGCATCTCCGCCGCATCCAGTCTGGTTGCCATGTCAGCCAGTTTCCACTGTATCGCCTGAAAAGAGGATATGGGTTTCCCGAACTGTACCCTCTCTTTCGCGTATTCAATGGAGTCTTCAAGGACGGCCCTTCCTATTCCGCATGCCTGAGCCCCGATACCGATTCTTCCCGCATCGAGCCCCATCATCATCTGCCTGAATCCATCACCCGGCTTGCCGAGGAGGTTTTCGACGGGGATCTCGGCATCTTCAAAGATTAACTCCGCCGTTCCCGATGCCGTTATTCCCATTTTCTCTTCCACGGTCCCCAGAGAGAAGCCGGGTGTATTTTTCATATCAACAATGAGGTTGAGAATCCCCTTATATCCCATGGAAGGGTCTTCGGTGACTGCCAGAACGCAATAGCGCGCTATGTTTCCGCTGGTTATGAACTTTTTGGTGCCGTTTACTATATACCGGTCCCCCTTAAGCTCGGCGCGGCATTTAAGGGAAGCCGCGTCAGACCCGGCATCCGCCTCGGTCAAGGCATAACATCCCTCCACCTTTCCCCCGGCTACAGGAGCAAGATATCTTTTTTTCTGTTCCTCCGTTCCAAAGGCATTGAGGGGATACCCATAGAGGGAATTATTAACCGAGACGATGACACCACAGCTTGCGCAGCCCCTTGAAATTTCTATCAGGGCCATTACATAGGTAACGTTGTCCATCCCGGCACCGCCATATTTCTCGGGCGCCGCCACACCCATGAGCCCCATTTCCCCCAGTTTGCGACATATCTCTTCGGGATGCCGATGAGTTTCATCAAGTTCGGCAGCAACGGGTTTGATCTCCTCGTTGACAAACCTGGCAACCATCTCCTTTACCATTCGTTGTTCTTCAGTCGGCTGAAAATTCATCGTTCTCTTCTCACTGTTCCCCTTTGGAAATTATCATCCCTCTGCCATCCACCTTACCGCCCCCGGTACTCGGGTTTCCTCTTCTCCAGAAAGGCTGCCATTCCCTCTTTCTGATCATCGGTGCTGAAACACTGGGCGCAGCACTCCATTTCAAGTCTTATGGCGCTGTCCATCGAGATATCGTAACCGTAGTTCAAGGAATGTTTTGCCATTTTCATGCCAAAGGAAGGCATGCCGGCAAGCCTGGCGGCGAATTTCACCGTTTCAGGCAGTAATGTCTCAGCCGGCAGCACACGGTTGACAAGCCCCATCTCGTATGCCCTTGCGGCATCTATCTGCTCTCCACCCAGTATCAGTTCCTTCGCCCTGCCCATACCGATGATTCGGGGCAGTCTCTGGGTGCCACCCCAGCCGGGAATCAGACCGATCATGATTTCGGGCTGGCCGAAGCGGGCGTGTTCAGCGGCAAACCGAACATCGCAGGCAAGGGCGATTTCAGTTCCTCCACCAAGAGCGAAGCCGTTGATGGCGGCTATAGACGGTTTCGGCATCACCTCGATCATCCGCAGTGTAGCATGACCAAGTTCCACAAATTTCAGCATTTCGCCTGGCCGGAAATCCTTCATCTCCCCTATGTCCGCGCCGGCAACGAAGGCCTTTTCGCCGCTTCCCGTCACTATGATTGTCCTTATTTCGTCATCATCCCGGCATGTCCTGACGGCATCGCCCAATTCCCTCATCGTTTCCGAGTTCATCGCGTTCATGGCGCTGGGCCTGTCAAAGGTTATGGTGGCGATCCCTTTATCGACACCGAAGATAAGGTTTCTGTATTCCATCTCGTAACTGTTCGCCTTTTATCTTTCCAGTAGTATCGTCACCGTCTGAACAACGGTACAGATAATCAAAGTCCGTCGAAACTCTCAACAAACTCAACCGTCCGGGGGGTCTTGTAGGGAGAGAGATAGATCCTGCAATGTTTCATGATGGCCTTTTCATCAACCTCTGCCCCTTCTTTTTTTATAATGATCGCCTTGACTGTTTCCCCCCTCATCATGTCGGGCTTACCGACGACCATGGCGGAAAACACCTCGCTGTGCATGTGGAGCACATCCTCGACCTCTTTCGGGTAGACGTTAAATCCGCTTGTAATAATCATCCGCTTTTTCAGACCCGTCAGGAAGATATAGCCCTCTTCGTCAATCCATGCAAGGTCGCCCGTGTGGAGCCATCCATCTTTTATGACATCCGCCGTTGCGGCATCATTTCTGTAGTACCCCTTCATGATGTTGGGGCCTTTCAACAGAAGCTCTCCTTCCTCACCGGCAGGCAATCGGACACCGTTTTCATCAACAACCTTTGCCTCCACTCCCGGTATGGGAATACCGACAGATCCCGGTTTCTGGACCATGTCAATCCTGCTGAAGGAACAGACAGGGGCGGCCTCGGTAAGTCCATAACCTTCCATTAATCTGACACCGAATTTCTTTTCAAAGCTGTCGAAAAATTCGGCAGGCGCGGCAGAACCCCCGGTTATACACAGTTTGAGAGAATCAAGATTGTATCCTTCAACGCCTTCATATATGAACATGCCCAGAAAGAGCCTGGGAACGGCGGCTATATAGGTGATTTTTTCCTCTTCTATTGCCTTGAAAATACTGTCCATCTTGAACTGATCCATCATGACGAGACTGGCGCCTATTTTCAGTATTCCCAGCATGTTGGCAACGGCTCCGAAGGAGTGAAAAAGGGGGATCAGGCAGAGGCCTCGGTCATGCTCATCGGCGTGAATCATATCGCGCAGAAGCAGTGACTGTGTGGAAAGGTTGCCATGGGTGAGAACGGCGCCAAGAGGCTTTCCCGTGAGTCCCGCCGTATATATCATGACTGCAGGATCATCTTTCGAGATTTCTACTGCTTTCAGATCCCGGGGCCCTGTTTCAATAACATCTTCTATGGAGGTGTCGCCTTGATCACCCTCGGTGACTATCAGATGTTCACAGAGCGGACAGTCTCCTCTTATTTCCTGGAATCTTTTTACCCCCAAGGGAGTTGTTATCAAGGCTCGTGATTCACTGTCCGAAAGCAGGTGGATCAGTTCGTATGAAGTGGACAGCGTATTTATGGTAACGGCGACGGCCCCCAGTTTAACGGTGGCAAAGTAGGCTATAATGAAGTCAGGCACGTTGGGAAGCATGATGGCAACCTTATCTCCTTTTTTTATGCCCAGCTTCTTTAATGCATTCCCGAAGGCCTTTGCAGCCCCGTTCAGTTTCTCGTAGGTCAGTGTTTTGCCGTTATGTATGATAGATATATTATCTGGATAGGAGATAGAGCTCTCTTCCAGCATATCTCCGAGAGTCGTATATTCCATAATCGCCTCCAATGAAAATGGAGTCCACCATAACATAACGGATAAATTGGTTCAACATGATAAAAAGTCGAAGAATCCGGCAGTACCGAAAGAGCAGACTATATTATGTGTTACGGATCATTGTGGTAAAAAGGCGGAAAACAATAGCATACAAATATTATGGATTGTTTAGAAAAGTGAAGCTTCTTATATGTACAGGCCATCCGACAGTGTGAGATATCATTTCAGCGACCTTCTTCACCGCTGAAGTCTAATATAACGTATTATACCTCTTTATTGTCCGCGCCCCTGGAATAGTCGGTCAGCCATTTACCCAGCAGATCCATGAAGCTTTGCAGGGTATCGGAAATATACTTATCCTTGTGATAGACCATATAGAATGTTCTCTTCAGGTTATCCCGGAGAGGTACACCCGCGATTCTTCCCGCCTCGATTCCTTTTTTCGCGATCTTACTGGAAACTATGGCAATCCCTGCCCCTTCAGCAACCACACGAGTTACCGTTTCATTGCTGGAAAGCTCCAGGGAATTGAGTACTGTAATATGATGTTTTTTCAGATATGCCTCTGTTATATTATATGTCGCAGAACCTTTTTCGTGCGTTACCAGAAGCTGGCCTTCCAGATCTCTGGCTTCGCAGTTTTCTTTTTTAGCGAGAGGATGATCAGGCGGCGTTATGACCAGAAGATTATCTTCCATTATCTTCTTTATTACGACTTTTTTATGGTTAACGGGATAGGATGTGAAACCCAGGTCACAATTGAGGCTTGCCGCATTGGCCACGACACTCTCTGTCCTCATTATGTTCACCGATAGCTTTATCTTGGGGTACAGTTTACTGAAGGCTATAATGGTCGGCGGCAGATAGTATGCTCCAAAGGCTTCACTGGCATCGATGCGTATGTGCCCCTTCTGTCTATGCTGAAAATCCCGGATACTTTCTTCGGCCTGACTTTCCAGCTCAAAGATTTCTTCGGCAATTTCGAACAGCACCTTTCCCGCGTCTGTCAGGACCAGTTTTTTGCCGAAGAGATTGAAAAACTTAATGCCGTAGTGACTTTGAAAGCGCTGAATGCCCTTCGTCACGGCAGGCTGCGTTATCTTGAGTTCCTCAGCCGCCAGGCTAAGCCTTCCACACTTTGCCGTGAAATAGAATATTTTTAACTGATTCAGATTCATTGTGACGTACCTTTAGCATAACGTTTTGTTATTTGCAACATGAAAATTAATAGTTCAAATATTTTTTATGACATAATTCCTACAAAACGCGGTCTATTTATCAATTTTTAAAATATTTTTAAATGATTATTGTCATCGTTTCCCCCTACCTTCTGCGCCCAAGAATTTCTTGACATAGGGGCAACTTGTTCCTATGCTTCCCTTGGGGAGGAAGAATTGATATGGACAAAATAGAGGTCTTTCCAGAGGAACATATTTCGCCAAAAGGGACTATATCGGCCGAATTTCTGAGCCTTGGCATCGATAGTTTTATCAGCGCCTGCCGCTATGTGCATAATTTGCCCTATGGCTACAACAGTAGCAGGGATGACCTGCTGATCCTGTTCAAAGAAGGCATAGGTACATGTACAACGAAACATGCTGTTATCGCCACCCTAGCTCAGGAGCTTGAACTGCCTGTCGTCAAAAATATCGGCATCTATGCAATGACAGAGGATATAGTCACCGGGACCCGTGACATTCTTGAAAAATTCAACCTGCCCTATTTGCCCATGGCTCACTGCTTTCTGGCCGGCAACAATTTTCGGGTTGATCTTACCGAGGGAAATAAAAACGGAAAAAACCGACCCATCGACCTTTTTCTCCATACCGAACCGGTAGAAGCTAATATTTCGGAAAAAGACGAATACCTGCTGTATCGAAAGGCCTTAAAGGATCACATCATGCTCCGGGACGAACTGAGCCGCGCTGATTTTAAATGGATTCTGCGCGCGCATGAAGAAGGGCTCCGGCTGTTAAAATCGAAGGTTAAGGATAAGTAAAAAGTACATGTGGAATCAAACTGGATTTCGGTCTGAAGGCTCGAGCTTTTCCGATCCTCGATAGATATGAAAACCCAGGTTATTCATATCATAATAATTTTTATCTTGACTTATAAAAATTATATCTCATAGTGATTCTTGTTAAAAAAAGATATTTCATGATGCTGAAATGACGCGCCGACCGGACAGTCCCGGAAAGGCCTTGCGTTGTGCCAACCCAACATTAATGACCTCAGAATAGGTCTATTTTCCCCTCCCCCGGTAGGAGAAGATCAAGGTAAGAGGGGGCTTTAGACTTTTTACCGCTGAATCAATATTCATAAGGAGGGTTCCCCAACATCTCGTTAAATACCAAGGGAAAGGAGGATACGGAGAAAAACAAGAAACAGGGGGAAGGAGGTTAAAAATCAACTAAACTTATAACATGTCTAAGGAGGAATATCATGAAAAGAAAAGTTTTGTTTGTTTCGTTAATTGTGCTTACTGCCTGCGCTTTTACCGTGGCTGTCTCCTGTCTTACAGGGCCTGCGCATGCGGCACAGTTCAACTGGAAGATGCAGACCTCGCACCCGGCAGGGGCCCCTCAGATTTTGTTGCTGAAAAAAATGGTGGGCGACATAGAAAAGATGTCGGCAGGAAGGATGAAGATAGAAGTCCTCGCCAGCGGGGCCATTGTGAAACCCTTTGAACTTCTGGATGCTGTCGACAGGGGAATCGTCGAGTGCGGACAGCACTGGACCCACTACTCGATGGGGAAACACCCGGCAGGCAGCCTCTTCAGCTCTCCCCTCGGCGGCTCCGGAAGCGGTCTGGACCTGATGAATCATCTTTCCTGGTATATGCAGGGAGGAGGACGGGATCTCTACCTGGAATATTACAATGATATTCTCGGTAAAGACGTCATGCCCTTCATGATCGCTCCCGACGGACCCGAGGCCTTCGGATGGGCCCGGAAGGAACCCAAGACGCTCAACGATTACCTGAAAATGAGATTTCGCATGTCCTCCGGTTTGTCATCGGACGTTCTTAAGGACATGGGCGGCACCCCGGTAAACATGTCTGGAAGTGAGCTCATCCCAGCCCTGGAGAGGGGTATTCTCGATGGCGGTGAGTGGATCAATACGGCCAGCGACATCAATGTGGGACTCTATGACGTATGTAAGTACTATTCCCTCCAGGGACTCCACCAGGCGATCGGCATCCAGGATATCATAATCAACGGCAAGGCGTGGCGTGAACTGCCTCCGGATATTCAGGCGATCATTACAAGCGCAACCACACAATCGATTCTCGAAGGCATGCTGTTCTTCATTGAGGCAAACGCCAAGGCCCTGAAGGTTCTGACGGCGGAAAAGGGGGTCAAGTTGTTTGACGCACCTGCCGGCTACTCGGAGGCCTTCATTAAGTCAGCGAAAAAAGTGCTTGGTAAAATCGAGGCGGAAAGACCCTTCTTTAAAAAGGTCCTCGATTCACAGAGAAAATATGCCAAGCTGGTGGTACCCTTCACCACAGAAACCAACAAGCTGGGGCAGTTGATTGCCGGCGCTGCGGAAGTAAAATAAGCGAACTCTTAATTGTCGGGCACATTTCCCTTGGCGAGCCTGATCGCCATAAACATCTTACCCGGGCCGACCCTCTCTCATCCCATCGGACAAGGTTGGCCCGGGAAGATATTAATTGCAGAGTTGATAAAACGACTATTTCAACCAGCAGTGAAGGCCCGGTGGCGGGCCATCAACGGATTTTGGAGTGTGACACTATGAAAAATATGGATCGCATCATAAGGGTGATCGATCAGATCAGCATATGGTCAGGGAAGGCCTTTGCCTGGCTCGTTATACCGATGGCAGCGGCGCTTGTCTGGGAGGTTTTCATCCGCTACACCTACCGCCCGACGCTCTGGGCTATCGACATATCTACCATGTGCTACGGAGCCCATTATTGGATGGCTGGCGCCATGACCCTCTACCTTGGGAAACATATCCGGACTGATTTTCTTTACCAGAACTGGTCGCCCAGGACCCAGTGCTGGGTTGACGTGTTTTGCTATCTCTTCCTCTTTCTCCCCGGGATAATAATGTTCGCCTGGCTGAGCTTGGAATACGCCGCCGATTCCTGGGCCTTGAAGGAAGAGCTCATGACAACCTGGAGACCCCCGGCGTACTGGTACAAATCTACCATTCCCTTAGGCGCTGTTCTGCTTCTCCTTCAGGGGATCTCGGAACTTCTCAAATCAATCAAGTTTTTAGCAACAGGAGTGGATATCCGCCACCGGGAGGAACCCGCTGAGATAACCTGATCCCTTGGCTATTCTGTTGATTGAAGATCCCGGAAACAAGTTGCGGGGGATGCGCACTCCTTTTAGTTCACGGAACAGAAGGACATCTTTAACGTATGAAAAATATGTGTTGCAGGAGAAAGAAATGAGCTTGGAAATATATGGGTTGGTACTTATCGGGAGCCTCTTCATAGCTATATGTGTGGGATTTCCTATTTCCTTCACGCTTATAACACTGGGCATGATATTCGGTTATATCGGATTAGGCACTAATGTATTCTACCTTATGACCCTAAGCTGGTTCGACACGATGGTGGACACGGTTCTCGCTGCTGTGGCTCTTTTTACGTTCATGGGCTATCTGCTTGAGAAGGCTGGCCTTATGGAACGTCTCTTCAGGGCGCTTCTTCTCATTTCCGGCCGTCTCAAGGGCTCATTGTACATTGGAACCATTTTTTCGGCGACGCTCTTCGCGGCGGCAACGGGAATTGTGGGCGCTGCAGTCACGATCATCGGGCTTATGGCCGCTCCGGTCATGAAAAAGGCCAATTATCATTCTGGATTGAGCGCCGGATGCATCACCGCCGGAGGAACACTGGGTATCCTGATACCTCCCAGCATTATGCTGGTCGTCATGGGACCGGTGATGCAGGTTTCCGTGGCACGGCTTTTTGCAGCAGCAATCCTTCCCGGAATCATGCTGGCAACCATGTATGTGATATACACGATGATCCGTGTCATTATCAACCCGAAGCTTGGCCCGCCTCTGTCTGATGAGGAACTCGACGTGTCTGCAAGTTTCAAGGTTCGTGAGTTTTTTCTGGGACTTCTTCCACCGGCAGTCCTGATATTGGCAACGCTTGGCACCATTATAACTGGAGTTGCCACACCCACGGAAGGAGCGGCCCTCGGATGCCTTGGGGCAGTGATAATTGCGAAGCTTAACGGGAAACTGACATTTAATCTCTTGAAGGAAGCCGTCTTCCGCACTGCCGAAACGACAAGCATGGTAATGATTCTGCTTGCCGCTTCCACATTCATGGGCGTGGTCTTTTCCTCCATGGGTACCCCGACCTTCATTGCCAAGACACTCCTTTCCTGGAATTTACCCGACTGGATTTTTCTGGCAGGCATACTGATTGTCTGCTTCATTCTGGGCTGGCCCCTGGAATGGATTCCAATTGTTGTCGTCATTATCCCCATATTTCTGCCCGTTATCATGGGCCTGGAGATAAATATGATATGGTTCTGCATTCTGCTGGCCGTTACACTCCAGACCTGCTGGCTTTCACCGCCGGTGGCTTTATCGGCCTACTATATCAAGGGGATCATGCCGGAGTGGGAGCTCTTCGATATCTACAAGGGAATGATGCCATTTATGGGTCTTCAAGTCATAGGTGTTGCCCTGATTTATATCTTTCCCCAGATTGCCACCTGGCTTCCCAACCTTTTGTTCTGATTTAGTACGGCATCCCTGATACTGGCCGTTTTTACATTTTTGTAGGAGGAGATTTTACCATGAAGGACAAAGCCCGGGCAGCCGTTATGAAGGCTCCGCGGAAGGACCTGGAATTTGTTGAATATCCCTTACCGACTGTAGAGTCTGGATGTATCCTCGTTAAAATAACCTGTTGTACTATGTGCGGATCTGATATTCATTCATGGCTGGGACATCGCTCTGCGCCGATTCCCATAATCCTGGGGCATGAAATAGTCGGGACCATCGAAACCCTCGGGCAGGGAGTCACCCGCGACAGCACCGATAAAATGCTGCACGTTGGTGATCGGATCACCTGGACGATAATGGATAACTGCGGGAAATGTTACTACTGCCGCGATAAAGGCCTGCCCATGAAATGCATAAGCCTGAAAAAGTACGGTCATGACAGTTGTGTGGATTCGCCTCATTTCAAGGGCGGTTTTGCCGAATACTGCTATATAACGCCGGGAACCTGCGTATTTAGAGTTCCCGGTTCTCTTTCAGATGAGGAGGTGGCACCGGCCAACTGCGCCCTCGCCACTGTAGTCGCCGCATGGGAAGCGGCTGGAGTAAAACCCTTTGAAAACGTATTGATCCAGGGGGCAGGAGCTCTTGGATTTTATGCCTCCGCGCTGGCATCGCATTACGGATGCAAAAAAATCATTGTCACGGATCTATTGGAGCACAGGCTGGATCTTATAAAACGTTTCGGCGCGACAGATACGATAAATGTGACGAATATGGAGGAAAACAAAATAGTTGAGGCGATCAAAGGTCTCACTGACGATCACGGAGTCGATTGCGCCATGGAAGTAGCCGGTGTGCCGGCGCTCATCGGTCTCGGCCTGAAATGTCTCCGTATTGGAGGACGGTTCGTTGAAGTTGGTTGCGTCTTCCCCGGAGCCAACTTCACCTTCGACGCATATGACATAGCCGTCAGAAGACTTACCCTCAGGGGAATTCACAATTACGACTCCAGACACCTGAAGGCGGGCCTGGACTTCCTGGAATTGAGACAGAAAGATTTTCCCTTCAGCGAAATTGTCACACACAGGGTAAGTCTTGACAACATCAACGACGGCCTGAGAATAGCCGAATCGGGCGAAGCGGTTCGGGTTGCCGTCATCATGTGATAGAACCGGTGGAGGACCTGTGAAAGACAGATTCAGGTGCAAAATGGGAAGAAAAAGAATATGCCCTTCAGCAGGCTCGGGGTGTATCTAAGAACCGTGTGGATAGAAATAGAAAGGCACGAAAGTACTGAGGTCTCCAGGTGAGTAACGCTGCTCTTGTAATAGTTATAATTGCGGCTTTCCTGCATGCCGGGTGGAATTATTTTCTGAAGAAGAGTCTCGATAAACTTGCCTTCATCTGGTCTTTTCTGTTGGTGTCAATTGTCTTTTATACACCCATGTTCTTTTATTACTGGGTTCGCTCGGACATACCGATGGAAGGGTGGCTGTGCATCGTGGCTACGGGACTGCTTCATTTTTTGTATTTCGGTTTTATGGGAAGTGCCTACGAGCGTGGCGACCTCTCGCTGGTTTACCCCATTTCCAGAGGTTCGGGTCCACTTTTGGTTCCGATTCTGGCCGTATTGTTTCTGAACGAACAAATTCATCCGCTCGGGGTTCTTGGTATTGCCTTGATTGTGTTCGGCATATATGTGATTCACCTGAGATCCTTCTCATTAAATTCTTTTCTGGAACCTTTACGAGCAGTAAAGCATGGCGCGTCATCCTTGTCGATAATGACAGGACTCATGATTGCGGCTTATTCACTAATCGATAAGGTGGGTGTGGGTTTTGTGGAGCCACCCCTGTATATATATCTTATGATACTGATCGCCTTAGCCCTGTTGTCCCCCTTTGTACTTACAAAAAAAAGGGAGGCACTGAGAAAGGAATGGCACTGTAATCGAATGAATATACTCGTCGTCGGGGTTGTAGTACTCCTCACGTACATGATGGTTCTGTTCGCCTTTCGCATAAGCAAAGTAAGTTATGTCGTTGCAGTCCGTGAACTGAGCATCGTGCTTTCCGCCACATACGGTCTTATCTGGCTTAAAGAGAAGTATGTCACTCAGAAGTTGACAGGTTCCTTCATCATAGCTCTGGGAGTAATTCTCATCGGAGTAAGCAGATAATATTATAACAATTAGTTGCAAAGATCATGATTATTATTAGCTTGATTTACATGTGAGGTTTCTTTAGTCTATGATTGTTTTGTGAGTGAAAAGGCAGCAGTCTGAGGCTTGAGAATATATAGCTGCTTATATCTGTTTATTACAGAAAGTAAGTTTGGAAAATTCTTGTAACCCCATTACTTTTTGAGAGAAAGAGAACGCCATGATAAGGAGGAGTAAATATGAGTAGAGAATCATTCTTCCGCAGGAAAACATCGATTTCCTACAAGACGGAAGAGAAGACCGTCCTGCGCGGATACAATGTAAGCGATCTTGCGGAGGCCGGGTATACATTTTGTGACGCCATGTTTGTGCTGTTTCAACAGAGGCTTCCCACCGAAGAAGAGGAAAAGATGCTCGAATATGAAATGGGGGAATTCCTGGAACATTCCATGTCACCCTCGGCGGCATCGGCCTTTGCCGTAATCAGTGGAAGACCTAATATTCCTGCGGCGGCGGCGGCGGCCGTCATGACCTTCGGCGGCGCCCACGGACCGGGAGCCGCCCATGGATATATGATGCATAAGTACATAGAACGCGCCCGGGTGGAAGGCATATCCCTGGAGGAGATGGGCAAGACACTCGTTGATGAGCATATGGATGCCGGATTAGCCGTCATGGGCATGGGGCAGCCACAGCATCTTGACGGAGACCCCAGGGCGGAACCGACACACATCAAGCACGAACAGCTCGGTATAAACGGAGTTTATCTGGAACTTCAAAGGTCAATAGAAAAACACTTCAACGAGCGAAGAAAAAAAGAGGGTAAATCCTATGTATCCGTCAATATGATCGGTGCTGGGAATACCGCTCTTGCCGAAATGGGATTCGCGCCTAATGCCGCCTGGTGTATCGGTTGCGTCACCAGAGGTTTCAGCTGCGCCGCTCATGCCCTCTATCAGATGAAAAAGGGGCGCGCCTGGGCAGCGTCGAAAAGCGAACCGATGGTACAGATGCTGGATCTTTCCATGATAAAATATGTAGGTCCAGAAGACAGAGATGTTCCGAGCCAGGCGGAAAGACAGGAATACGCCAAGAAACAGAAAGAGGAAGGAGAGTGGAAGAAATGGGCGTTATAGGTAATTTAGATGATCCGAGGTTAAATTACGATTATTCAAAGAGAGAACGGGGCACTGTTCCTAAGGACGAAACGCGGGCTCCTTTTCAATGGGTATCAGAGATTGCATATAAAAATGTCCACCGGATCGTAACAAGGGGTTACGACACCACCGAACTGGTTGAAGCCGGATACGGACTCCCCGATATAATCTTCGTTGACTTCCAGTCCCGAATACCTCTTATAGAAGAAACTCAGATGCTCAATTACGTCATGATTCTTTCTCTCGACGACGGTTTGTCTTCACCAGCCGCAATCGCCCGCATTACGGGAAGCAGCACAACCCTCCTGACCCAGGCGTGCGGCGCTTCCATACTCGCCTTCGGTCACACATACGGGGCTTTTGACGATTTCGGGAAGATGCTCGACAAATATCTCTCCCTGGTGGATAAAGAGGGAAAATCCATTTCAGAAGCCGCCGAATTGCTTGCAAGAGAAAATAGCGAAGCAGTTCACCTTGGTGTCTCCGACTTGATGCTGAAAGATCCGGCCGCGAAGCGGACCTTCGCCCGTGCTGAAAAACTGGGAGTCGCTGGCAGATACATTGCCTTCATGAGGGAAGTTGTTGCGGCAGTCCAGAAGAAGAGCGACAGGCCCGTAGACCTCGATCTCCTCGGAGCCATAGGCGCCACCATGATGGACCTGGGATTTTCCTCTGACGCCACATGGGTTATTGTTGCAATTACAAGGTCCTTTGCCGCCGGCGCTCACTGGTGCGAGGAAGTGGAGAGGGAACCCAAACGGAGATTCGGCGAAGATCTTACGCCTGAAGAGGATTACGATGGTCCCAAAGATCGTGCGGTGCCTACTCTTGAGGAAAGGAAGCAATTTGCCTCTGCCGCCGAGTACAGGACGCCCGAAGAATGGAAGAAGGGCTTTGAAGAAAAACAGAAGATGTACGGAACAGGCTGGAGAATCGTCGAAGATATCGTTGACCCCCGCGATTTTCTTAAGAAGCAGAGTAAGAAGTAATTTAAATAAACTGCTGATTCCCCCATGAAGTTTGGGCGTCACTGATACGGCAGGACCTGAATCCATAAGCGTACCTGTCTTTAAAAATTTAGTTTGGAGGTAATAAAGGCCATGGAAGACAATATCCAGGAAATGTACGAAAGGGCACGAAAGGCCTTTGAGATCATAGAATTCTGGCCACAGGAAAAGGTGGACGAGATGTGCCGGGCAGCGGCCTGGGAATGGCAGAAAGAGGAGAACAGAAAGCTTCTGGCGCGCCTTTCTGTCGATGAATCCGGAATCGGTCGCTATGAAGACAAGGTAAACAAGATAAAAGACAAATGTCTTGGCACGCTCTGGGACCAGAGAAACGCCAAAACCTGCGGAGTAGTCGAAGATATACCGGAAAAGAATCTTAAGATTCTGGCCAAACCCATCGGCGTCATTGCGAACGTTGTGCCCTGCACAAACCCCGAATCCACTATATGCGCCCTCGGTCTCAGCATGCTGAAAACGAGGAACGCTATGATAGTATCGCCCCATCCCAGAACACCAAAGAGTTCGTACATGACCGTTGAACTCGGCAGAAAGGCTCTGAAAAAAATCGGTGCCCCTGAAGATCTGATGCAGTGCATTGAATATCCTACCAACGAGAAGACGCAGAAGCTGATGGCAAACTGCGACTATGCCGTTGCCACAGGAGGTGCGGCGCTCGTAAGAGTCGTCTATGAGGCGGGGAAACCGGCCCAGACAGTGGGAGCGGGCAACGTCATTTCGATTGTTGATTCCACGGCCGATCTAAAGGCAGCGGCCGGCAAGATCATGATGTCGAAATGTGCTAACAATTCCGCTTCATGTTCATCTGAAAACGCTGTTGCCATTGAAGAGTACGTCTTCGATGAAATGATGGGGTATCTCAAGGAGGAAGGAGGCTACCTCTGCACCACTGAAGAACGGGAGCGGCTTAGGAAATGGATGTGGCCTGACGGAAAGACATTGAACCGTGACTGCGTGGCAAGACCGGTGGAATATCCTGCAAAAATGGCGCAGATTAATATTCCACAAGGAACCCACTGTTTGATGGTTATGGGAGAAACGGCCGGACCGGAAGACAGATTTTCCGGGGAGAAGATTTCCCTCGTTCTTACCATATGGAAATGGAAGGATTTCAGTGAAATGGTTGACCGGGCGAAAAGGATGCACAAATTTTCAGGTGAGGGGCATTCGATTTCCATTCACTCAACAAATCAGGATCGCATGCTGGAGCTTGCCACAAAGGCAAACGTTGGAAGGGTCTGCTGCAACATGCCTCACGGAGCGGCGAACAGCGGCGCATGGTTCAGCGGAAATCCCTTCACAGACACCCTGGGTTGCGGTACCTGGGCCGGTAATATCTCCAGCACCAACGTGAACTGGAAGCATTTCCTGAATTATACTAATCTAGCTCAGCCTATCGAGAATTATCATGTTCCCACAGAGGAAGAACTGCTGGGACCTTATCTGAAAAAATGGGGTAGAGATTAGAACAGCAGGGAATAAGTCTGTTGCTCAGTTCACAACATTTTTATAACACGTACAAAATTATGGGGGCGTGTTCCATGGATACAAAATACATACCTGACAATCCCTATCTTCTATTGACACCGGGACCATTATCGACAACTAAAACGGTAAAGGCCGTTATGCTCAGAGACTGGTGTACATGGGACGATGACTACAAGACACTGGTGGAAAATTTGCGGGAGAAGCTCCTCGCCCTGGCCACAAGAAAAACGGCAGATTACACGACAGTTCTTATGCAGGGAAGCGGCACTTTTTCCGTTGAATCGATTGTTGGTTCCATAATGCCCCCGGAGGGAAAGCTTCTCGTTCTCGCTAACGGCGCCTACGGTGACAGGATCGCACTGATCTCTAAAACTCTCAGGATAAAGACCGTTGTTCATGACAGCGGGGAACTGGCAAGGCCGAACCTGGAAAAGCTGGAGGCGACCTTGAAGGAAGACAGGGAAATAACTCACGTTGCCGTCGTACACTGTGAAACGACTACCGGCATTATGAATCCCATAGACGCGATAGGCCAGATAGTGAAGAAATACGGAAAGGTATACTTCACCGATACCATAAGCAGCTTTGGCGGAGTCCCAATGGATATTTCCGATCTGAATATCGACTTCTGTGTTGGAAGCTCAAACAAGTGCATCCAGGGAGTCCCCGGCTTTGGTTTTATCATAGCCAGGCAGGAGCAAATAAATAAGATAAAGGGATACTCCCGTTCTCTCTCCCTTGATCTCTATGACCAGTGGCAGGCGATGGAAGCGGACGGAGGAAAGTGGCGTTACACCTCACCCACCCACATTGTTAGGGCCTTTTACCAGGCGATGCTGGAACTGGAAGAAGAAGGCGGGATTGAAAAGAGGCACGAAAGATACAGCACCAACCAGAGAACACTTGTGGAAGGAATGAGAAAACTTGGGTTTAAAACTCTTCTCCCTGACGAGGTACACTCACCGATTATTACGTCATTCCACAACCCGGAAAGTGATAAATACAACTTCAAAGACTTCTACAACAAGCTGAAAACAAAGGGTTTCGTCATATATCCGGGTAAAGTGACTATGCACGACACCTTTAGAATCGGAAACATCGGCGACATTTATCCCGATGACATAATAAGGCTCTTAAAGGCCATAAAAGGATCGATATTCTGGTAGTGTAGGTTATCTGACTTAATATTTAAAGTGTATTTTCCGCCTCGGTAATTTCCTGAATAGATCGATGCGTATATCAACAGAACAAAAAAATCAAGACAGTAATTTCCTGCTTCTATTGCCCACAGCGAGGGGGTGTGATACGAGGAGGAAATATTTTTACATAGGGAAGTGCGAATATGCAAAGACTTGAGAGATCCGAGGGCGATATAAATCTTTCTCCCAAAAGGGATAAATGGCAGGAGGATAACCTTAATGAAGAGACGCGCAGTGTCCTTGATGAAGACGCTCGATATTTTCTAAGTCAATCGCTTTCGACTCCCTGCCTGAACGTAATGACCCGATGCGAAGGTGTATATATCGAAGATATGCAGGGGCGGCGGTATATGGATTTTCACGGGAACAATGTCCACCAGGTGGGCTTTGCCAACCCTGATGTCGTTGCGGCGGTTAAAGGGCAGCTCGAAGACCTCTCCTTCTGCACTCGGCGCTACACAAACAGTGTGGCCGTTGAACTGGCAGGAAAACTCTGCGAAATCGCGCCGGGAAATTTAAATAAGGTACTTCTCTGTCCCGGAGGAACCGAGGCAATAGGAATTGCCATAAAGCTGGCCCGAATGGTGACAGGCCGCCACAAGACAATCTCCATGTGGGACTCCTTTCATGGCGCGTCACTGGACGCCATATCCATAGGAGGAGAAGCGATATTTCGCAGGGACATCGGTCCCCTTATGCCTGGCACGGAGCATGTCCCGCCCCCCGATGGGTATCACTGCGCCTTCGGTTACCCGGATTGCGATAAATGCAATCTTATCTGTGCGCGGTACATCGAGTATATACTTGAAAAAGAGGGAGATATTTCAGCCGTTATAGCCGAACCAATAAGGAGTACACCTTACATCCCCAGACCCGAATACTGGAAAATAGTGAGAGATGCCTGCGATCGTCATGGCGCCCTGCTTATATTTGATGAGATCCCCCACGCTCTGGGCCGTACGGGCAAGATGTTTACATTCGAGAACTTCGATATTTTGCCGGACATGGTTGTGATAGGCAAGGGACTGGGTGGTGGAATATTTCCACTGGCGGCGCTTATCGCCCGGGAGAATCTGGACGTTGCGGCAAATCGGGCATTGGGACATTATACCCATGAAAAGAATCCAGTCGCATGCGCGGCGGCGCTGGCGACGATTGATTATATAGAAAAGCATAATCTTGCGGCCCACGCCTCCGAACTGGGCCGATACGCCCTTGTTCGTATGGAGAAAATGATGGAAAGGCACACTCTCATAGGTGATGTCCGAGGAACAGGTCTGTTCCTCGGAATAGAGCTGGTGAAGGATCGGGCAACACGTGAGCGGGCTTCCGAAGAGGCGGAAGAGGTCATGTACAAAGCGCTGACGAAGGGACTGAGCTTCAAGCTGACTATGGGGAATATCATAACTCTCACCCCGGCCCTTATAATTACGCGGGAAGAGATGGACAAAGCGCTCGATGTAATCGATGTCTGCCTGACTGAAGTGGAAGAAAATCTCTGAGGCCTTGTTTTTTTCGCCAGGGAGTACACTCTTGTCGAAAAGCACGTTCGGGATGTCCATCTTCCTTATACGTTATACGTTGTCATGGAAACTAGCCTATAAACAATGGAATTTTACAGTTATGCAGGAATCTCGTTTGGAAAGAGAACAGGGAGACAGCAACACCACACCTGCCAGAGAGAAATACTGGAACAAGAATCTATCCGCCCGGGCAAAAAAATGGTTTGAGGAAGATAACCGATATTTTCTCCATCAGAATCTCTCGACGCCCGTCCTGAACATTCTGTCAAGAGCTAACGGTGCATATATTGAAGACCTCGATGGAAAGAGATACATCGATATGCATGGCAATGGAGTCCATAACGCGGGTTTTAACAATAATGAAATTATAGCCGCTGTGAAAAAACAACTGGACGCCAAAATGACTTTCAGCCCCAGGAGATATACCAACATACCGGCGATATCCCTTGCAAAAAAGCTTTCGGAAATTACTCCCCGGGGCCTCTCGAGATCTCTCTTTTGCCCGGGGGGCTCTGAAGCGATAGAGATGGCACTGATGCTTGCCAAACAGGTGACGGGAAGATTCAAGACCATTTCTTTCTGGGACTCTTTTCACGGAGCCGGAATTGCCTCGGCCAGTGTCGGAGGCGAAGAGCATTTTCACGGAGGTCTAGGCCCCATGGTACCGGGGGCTTTTCATGTAGAGTTTCCCAATTATTACCGTAATCCTTGGAGATATACGGATGAATCAGATGTTGACGCCGAGTGTCTCCGACAGATCGAGTTTGTGCTCAGACGGGAGCCTGAAATGGCAGCGGTTATCGGTGAACCTATTTCGGCAAAACCGGCGGTACCGGGGAAGAATTTCTGGGAGGGTGTTAAAGATCTGTGCGAGAAATACGGAGCCCTGCTTATTTTCGACGAAATAATCGAGGGGTTCGGAAGAACGGGAAAGATGTTTGCCTGCGAACATTACCTCACTCCGGATATTCTCGTACTGGGAAAGTCTATGGGAGGCGGGCTGCTTCCCTTCGCCGGTATTATCGCCAGAGAGGAACATAACACACTGAGGCACCGTTCAATAGGTCATTACACACATGAAAAAAACGCCTTATGCTGCGCAGCAGCTATCGCTGAGATCGAGTTTATAGAAAAAAACAATCTCTGCGCTCACGCGGCGGAACTCGGAACCTACACTATGGATCGACTCCGTGAGATGAAGCAAAGACATCCCTTAATTGGAGACGTAAGGGGAGTTGGACTTCATATAGGAATCGACCTTGTAACAGATAGCAAAACCAGAAAACGAGCCGTCATTGAAGCGGAAATCATCATGTTCAGATGCCTCGAAAAGGGACTTTCCTTCAAGACGATAGAGGGGAATATCATAACCCTGAGGCCGGCCCTTGTCATAACAAAGGATGAGATGGATAAAGCGCTCGACATCCTTGATGAAACAATCGGTGAAGTTGAACAGGGAGCAGTTTACTGATAGAAATGCATCGTCATAATTACAGAATGTCTTATATCCATATGGGCTTCGCGCTTTCTGAAAGAGCTTTTCACTCTCAATAAACATACGACGAATCATAATCTAAGGTTATAATAACGCATATAATTAGTTTGTTGATCTGTTCGCTGTAATATAATATTGTTTCGAGAGCCTTAGAATGCCTGAATTTAGATTATGTATAAAAAAATAGAGGAAGTACCGTATGAAGGTGTTATGTCTTGGCGGAGCGGGAAAGATCTGCGGTGAAGCGGCCCGGGATCTCGTGGAATTCTCAGACTTCGAAAAAATTACCATAGGCGATTACAATGAAGATGCCGGACGTGCTCTTGTAAAGGAGATTAATGACGATCGTGTGGATTTCGTAAGGGTAAATGTCCTCGAAAAGGAAAATACAATAAATATCCTTGAAGAATATGACATCGTTATGGACGGAACGACGATAACACTGAATGATCGTACCACCGAATGTATCGCGCATGCCGGTTGCAGCGGAATCAATCTTAACGGGTTCGGAGAAGAATATAAGTACAATGACATATTCAAAAAACATGAGAAGATACACGTTCCGGGATTCGGCATGACACCCGGAACTACCGATATGATGGTTAAACACGCCGCTGACAGGCTCGACACAGTTGAAATCGTCCGTGTAAGTCACGGGGCATTCCGGCCAATCGCCTTCTCGCCTTCCATAACTGAAACTACAACATATGAATATGATCCGGATCTTCCGGGCAGGGTGGTCTTTGAAAAGGGAAAGTTCATACAGGTTCCCCCCTTCTCGCGGCAGCGGGACATTGAACTGCCCCAACCATACGGGACTCATCCGCAGTGGATTATCCCCCACTCTGAGACGAAAACAGCCTATGAATATCTGAAAGATAAGGGCATAGAGCTTATAGAGGTTCGAGGGACCTGGCCTCCCGCGAATATGTCGCTAATAAAAGCTCTCTACGAATGGGGTTTTATGAGAAACGACAGGATACAGGCTGGCGGCACTGAAGTAGGCATCATGGATGCCATCGGGTCTTATCTCCAGCAGTCTCCCGAGGGTCAGACCACAGATCTGTACGGATATGCCTTACATGTCGAAGTTGTCGGGACAAAAGCTGATAAAAAATACAGGCATATCCTGACTCATACTCACCCTTCGTCTGACGGTTCCGTCGAGGGGTGGGGGGAACTTAGGGCTTATACGAGATGTGTGGGCATCCCCATGTCCATCGGAGTCCAACTGATCGCTCAGGGCAGGTCTCACGGAACGGGCGCTATAATCCCTGAATTCGCCTTTGATCCGGAGGATGTCTTTTCCGAACTGAAAAAACGTCAGATATATATACATGAGTTAATCAACGAATTGTAAGCATTAACAGGGGTTCGGCGGCGGGATTTCGGACAATTTGGAGCACCATTTTCGTCTTTACAATGTCATAAAGTCTATGGTAGTTTTCCCGTATCCCGGGTAAGCTGAAGTTATGATTGTTGCTCAACACACGGAACCTACCGACAGGCATTCACTTTATAATATTGCAGCTCTTTACAGTAATTGGAAATCCGTGTTTGTATACGCTGTCTGATCCTGCCAGAGGCAGGGCGGGAAGCGCCGGCAATTTATTTCACAGCTTTTCTGAATGAAAGGGGGTGAGTAGTCAACCGACAGCACTTTGTTTAACTGATAACAAAGATCACTCAAAAGGAGGAACAGTATGAAAACAAAATTGTCTATGGGAATTCTGGTTATTTTTTCCGTTATGTTAGTGGGCGGAAGCGTTTTTGCCGCCGATGAAATAACGGCCTACATGGGAATGTCTCCCGACAACAACATAACCGTTGTGAAGTACATCAAAAAGAAAACAGGAATACACATTAACCAGACCTTTCAGTCATTCGGCGAAATCGAAGCCAAGGTGAAGGCAGAAGCCCCCAATTTTAACGCTGATATGTGCCTCGGTGTCGGGTCTCCTCTGACCTTCATGGCAAAGAAGAACAAGTGGTCGGCACCTTACAAATCTCCCAACTGGAAAGGCGTGGATAAAGTGTTCGTCGATCCTGAAGGATACTGGTTCAATATCTCCAATTTTTCCTTTGTTCTTGTGGGCAATAAAGACGCCCTCGCTAAAAAGGGATACGCGCTTCCCGGAAGCTGGCAGGAACTGCTGGATCCAAAGTGGAAGGGTGAGATCGTAATGGCGTCGCCCCTCAGCTCGGGAACGGCCAACATGATACGCTTTTCCTTCCTCGCTCTATATGGCGATAAGGGTGGGTGGGATTTTATGGAAAAACTTGACAAAAACATCCATCACTACACAAGAAGCGGCAATGCTCCAACAGACCTGGTTGGTCGTGGTGAATTCCTGCTGGGTATCACATCCGATGAAAACGTCAAAAACAGGATAGACCAGGGCTATCCGCTCATCTGGGGTGTGCCAAAAGAGGGTATCGGCTATGATGGAACCTTCGCGTTTATTTTCAGCACAACTAAGGGTAATAAATTAAGTCTATGCCAGAAGGTAATCGATGCGCTTGGAGACCAGGAATTGAGTGACATTATGGCAGAAATAGGCTACATGACCCCACGTCCGGCGTCAAATAAACTCTACGGAGCAAAAACGCCAAAATATATCGATCTGGACCTCGGAAAGGCAGCGGAGGAAAGGCCCAAGAATAACGATATCTGGAAATCAAAGTTCAGAACCACTTTCAAGTAACCGTCATTTCAATATGAGCGGTTCATTGGCAACTTCGGCACAAAGGGGAGAAAGATGGCTATAAGGGCAACACCGTACCATGCTCAGCTGACAGGATGGGAACGTATCAAAGATTTTTTCAACGCAAAATTTATCCACATCCTGGCATTGTTACTATTTCTGTTGCTTGCCTTCTTTCTTCTCTATCCCATATTCGCAGTCCTGGTAAAAAGCTTTCAGAGTCCCGAAGGGTTTACCCTCGCGCACTACAAGAATTTTTTCACACATGCCTATTTTTTTCAATCTATGTATAATACTTTGTTGCTCGGTTTGATTAATACCTTAATATGCGTGAGTGTTGGTTTCTGTTTCGCCTATATGACGACGCGCGGCCCCATGGCTCTGCGTAAACCCCTCAAGATAGTAGCGATGATACCGCTGATCGCGCCTCCCTATCTCTTTGCCCTCTCTCTTATTATTCTTTTCGGGCGTGTCGGCTTAGTCACCAAAACTTTCGGCATTAACTGGGAGATATACGGCTTCGACGGAGTTGTCATAGCTCAGACACTCGCTTTTATACCTTTGGCGTTTCTGATGCTCGAAAATAACATCAAATCGCTGAATCCGAACCTTGAGGAAAGTGCCTACGACATGGGCGCCACGGAGGGAACCATCATAAGGACTGTTACGCTCCCACTGCTCACCCCCGGACTGCTCAAGGCAGCCCTTCTCGTTTTTGTCATGACCATAGCCGAATTCGGTAATGCCGCCGTTCTTGGAGGCAGGGTACCCTTTCTGGCTCCCGACACCTACACAATGATAACAGGAGAAGCCGATTTCAGTATGGGCAGTGTCCTTTCCGTCATGTTGATCATGCCATGCATCATGATTTTTGTGGTCCATAATTATTTGCTCTCGGGCAAGAAATTTACTACCATCGAGGGAAAACCCATCGCCTCGGAACCGAGAAAGATGAGCCTCTTAGTGAAAATACCCTTTATCACAGTCACCTTTGTCTTCGGCTTCACCATTTTTATTTGTTTTGCTGTTGTTGTAGCGGCCTCGTTTGTCAATATTTTGGGTGTCAGAAATGAATTTGTGATGAAACACATGCTGGATTTCCGTTCCAACCTGGCAATCTGGAACAGCATAAAGGTGTCGTTCATCGCGGCGCTGATTGGTGGCATCATCGGCACGCTTCTCGCCTATGTTATAGTGCGTGGAAAATTCTTCGGGAGGAATTTCATAGAGATGATAGCCCTTTCCGGGTTTGCCCTTCCCGGTACCGTCATAGGCGTCGGCTACCTCATAGCCTTCGCGGCACCTCCCATAAAACTTACGGGAGGAATCATGATACTGGCCCTTAACTGCGTGTTCCGCTTTCTTGCAGTCGGCGTCGAAGCTGGAATAACTAAACTTCATCAGATTAATATCGAAATAGAGGAAGCTTCGTGGGATATGGGGGCAACTTTCCTCACAACATTCAGAAGAATAGTTCTTCCCATTATGTTTCCCGCCTTTATCGCGGGCTTTATCTATACCTTCATGACCACGATGGTATCTCTCAGTGCAGTTGTATTTCTTGTCAGCCCAGGCTACGAACTTGCGGCGGTGACTATTTTTGATGCCGCGGTATATGGAAAAATAGGGCTTGCGTCGGCCACGACCTTGAAGATGATAATGGTGGTTATCATCTGTATGATTACACTCAATCTGTTAACAAAATTTACAAATCTTGATATAAAACCGAAGGGGGGAGCCGCATAATATGGACACGAATGAACAACCAATTCTGATCTTAAAAGACATACACAAATCCTTCGGTAAAAATAAGGTCCTGAACGGCATTTCCATCGAGGTGAATAAGGGTGAGTTGGTAACTTTCGTGGGACCCAGCGGATGCGGGAAGACCACCCTTCTGCGCATCATCGGAGGATTCACTGAACAGGATTCCGGCGAGGTCATTCTTGATGGAAGGAGTATCGGTCATCTCCCTCCTAATTTGCGTGACACACGTATATGTTTCCAGAACTATGCCCTCTTTCCTCACCTGACGGTAGGTGAAAATCTTGCCTATGGTCTGAAGATCAAGAAATGGAAAAAAGAAAAGATTCAGGAACGCGTCGATGAACTCCTCACGCTGGTTCAACTTGAGGGATTCAAGGACAGGATGGTCGATAAAATGAGCGGCGGTCAGCAGCAGCGTGTAGCCTTTGCACGTGCCCTTGCCTATTCGCCAAAAGTCCTCCTCCTGGATGAACCAATATCTAACCTTGACGCGAACCTGAGGATTCTCATGCGTGATGAAATCAGGAGACTTCAGACGGAACTGCACATTACCACCGTCTTTGTCACACATGACCAGTTTGAGGCAATGGCCATATCCGACAAGATCGTTGTACTCTCAGATGGGGACATACAGCAGATTGGTACTCCCATTGAGATATACGATCATCCCGTCAATGAATTCATTGCGAGTTTTGTCGGCTACGTCAATTTCCTCGAAGCAAAAATCGACAGCATCAATCGGGAAACTGAAGCCGCTGTTGTATCAACTGAATACGGCAAGCTTGAATTGGATATCGGGCAGGCTGAATTTGCCTCTGGGGATGAGGTGTTGCTCGTCATCAGACCGGAAACGATACAGATCGCGCCATCCAACGGAACGGTCAAACAGAACGTGATCCAGGGCACACTGAGGCGGTATATATATACGGGGGCCCTTGCGAAATGTCACGTAATGCTGGGCGACAGGGAAATCATAGTTGATATCCATGACCCCAGAGACCATGTGACTCTAAGGGAAAAGGACAAAGTTGAAGTGACAATATCCCGAAATGTACATGTCTTGAAAAAACGGGAGTCGGTATCTGCCGACACATAGGCTTATGGGACAAGATCCCGCTTTCAATATGCACACACATGGAAACGAGGCCTTGGTATTACTTTGGTATTACTAATGTATCCCTTCGACAGCATCTGGAGAGTGTAACTCTTGAGTGACCCCTGATGTCAATACTGGACACCAATGCGAAAGAAGACCGCATTGGCCCCGAAATTATATTTGTATTCGGACTTGTTAATAGTAATGAATAATAGTTGAGTAATTGGGGTGTTAAGATGTGAAAAAGGGGATAGAGAAGATCCTTTTCGATAGAGAAGATCATGAGCTTCTTGTAATTGTAAGTGAAGTTCTCAACAGAGACAAATCAAGAAAGT